>BDTM01000101.1 GCA_002898015.1 bacterium BMS3Bbin03
GATAATTTTTTTAAAGAGAAAAATTATCGAGCGGCTATTTACGGCTATCAACAATCTCTTAAAAAAGATCCAGCCAATGTGAACGCCTGGATCAATCTTGGGAAAAGCTACCAGGCTCTTGGGATACTCGATTCCGCCCGGTTAAGTTTAAGGAAAGCGTATCATCTCAAACCCAATAATCCGGCCGTGAAACACCTGCTGCTTGAAAATGATTTTTTATCGGCAAAAAAGCTGGCGAGGGATAAAAATTACCGCTGGGAAGCCGTTCAAAAACTGTCCTCGGTTTTGGAAAAAGATTCCACCTATCTTCCGGCGATTGTTGAAAGGGGTAAAATTTACGAAAGCCTCGGACAGTTTGGTCCGGCTGCCGAAGATTATCACCGGGCGCTTCAATTAGATCCGGCATTGGTCGATTTAAAGCAGAAAATCGAAAGGTTTCAACGGCTCACACAAGAATCCGGTGAATGGACGGCGAAAGCGAAACGGGCGCTTCGGGTGCAAAAGTACCTGACTGCGGTCGAGGCGCTTAAAGAAGCCCTCACGATAAAGCCCGACAACAAACAGGCACAATATCTTCTGTATATCACGAGAGGACGTTACTATCTGAAGAGAGGCAGCTTGAGCCGTATTTGGGATGCCATCGAACAGTTTGGAAAAGCATCGGCCCTGGAGCCCCAAAACCCCGAACCTCACTTTTACATGGCAAAAGCCTATTATAAAAAGGATAAAAGGGATTACAAAAATCCGATTCAGGAGTATGAAGAGGTCGTAAAATTGGCTCCGAACAGCACCTACGGCAAGATTGCTCGGCGGGAAATTAAAAAGCTGAAAAGACTACAGCGAATCTGGAGGAAATTCTGGGGGAAATAAGATCTTCTTTTTATTAAATTCCGATGAAAATGACCCACAAAATAAAGTCTCGCCGGACGCTTACTCAAATCTGCAATCGTTTGCGTCAGGAAAAGAAATCGATCGGTTTCACTTCCGGTGTTTTTGATCTTTTCCATGCCGGACATGTCGAATATCTGGAAAAGGCCAAAGAGCTGTGCGATGTGTTGATTGTCGGTGTCAACTCCGATGTTTCCGTCCGGCGTTACAAAGGGGCGAATCGGCCGTTTGTTCCGGAGCAGCAGAGGGCAAAAGTTCTGGCAGGATTGTCTTCCGTTGATTTTGTGTTCATTTTTAATGAACGCCGCAACCAGCAAAATATCCTCTCCCTTAAGCCTGATTTTTATATCAAAGCGGGGGATTATTTGCCCGATCAGTTAACATCAAGGGAAGCTGTGACGTCGGTTGGGGGAAAGGTCGTTCTCATTCCGGTTGAATCACAAATCTCCACATCCGAAATCATCCGGAGAATTGCTTCGGCAGAATGCGCCGGGAACCAAACCGTTGTCCGGAAAAATGGGGCCGTGCATTTTGAGCGAAAACTTTCCAAGGCGGTTCCGGCCGTTTTTTTAGACAGGGACGGCACCATTAACGAAGAAGTCGAGTATCTTCATGAACCGGAAAAATTCAGACTTCTCCCCAATGCCCTAAAGGGTCTGAAAAAGCTGCAGAACATGGGCTACCGGCTGGTCATTGTCACCAATCAGGGCGCCATTGGATTGGGGTATTACACGAAAGAAGATTTTTACCGGGTGAACCGAAAGATGTTTCAGGATTTTGCTCCGGCGGGGGTTAACATTGATAAAATTTACTTTTGTCCCCACAACGCAGCCGAAAACTGCGCCTGCCGGAAACCCAATACCGAACTCATTGAACGTGCGGTTCGGGATTTGAATATTGATTTGTCGAACAGTTTCATCATCGGGGATAAAACCAGTGATCTGGAAACAGGACGGCGGGCGGGTATTCGAACGATTTTGGTTAAGACCGGCCATGCCGGAAAAGACGGACTCTTCGCCGTTAAGGCCGATTACACGGCGGAAGATTTATTGGATGCCGCCGGCTGGATTCTTCAAAAGGAACGAACGGGTTCATCATAATAATGCGTACATTTTGATTCATTTAATTATTTTTAAATAGAGAGAATCATATTTTTATTGTCGCAAATACATGAATTAAAAATTTCAGTAACATAATCTGTTTACAAAGGTTTTGATTAAATAGCTATAAAAATCAAACTATGAAACGTAAAACAAGTTACTTTATAAAGATGTAATCTTACGATTATTGTATACTTTTCATTTTTTTACAGGCTAATTGGCCTATTGTTGTTTTTCAAACTCACCCCCTCAATTCCCCCTCTCCCGCCCGGGCGGGAGAGGGGGACGTCCTGGCCACCAACGTTGCTTTTTCTACCAATCAGGGGGTGAGTTTTGGATTTAACAAATGGCGGCACAAATTCTTTAAAACCGGGATCACTTCAGGGGTTCATGATATTATTTATCAAAATATCTTATTGAAAATTAAGTTTATTTTTTTTATATTAAATCTAATTTGATAGACGGGCGATTAGCTCAGTTGGTTAGAGCGCTGGTCTCACATACCAGAGGTCACTGGTTCGAATCCAGTATCGCCCACAAAATTTCTCGACTAAAGGGGTTTTGTATTTTTGAAATAGTGACGCTGCTTTATTTAAAGGGAATATCCTGTGTGTGACACACTTGTGGCTCTTCACGATTTTACGCCGGACGGAAGTGTTCTGTTTGGCAAGAATTCCGACCGTGATCCGGACGAAGCACACGAAATTGTTCAAATCCCGGAACAGTATTATCCTCCCGATCAAACGCTCAAAACCACGTACATCCGTATTCCTCAGGTTCGCCGCACGTATGAAGTCCTTCTGGCCAAGCCCTTCTGGATTTGGGGCTGCGAGATGGGCGTAAACGAAAACGGTGTGGTTATTGGAAATGAAGCCCTGTTTTTGAAACTGCCGGCCGAGAAAAAGCCCGGCTTGCTTGGAATGGATCTCATGCGTCTGGCGCTGGAACGCAGTGAGACAGCCGTGCAGGCGATTGATGTGATTACCCGGCTCCTTGAAAAGTACGGACAGGGGGGTTCATGCGGGCTGCACAACAAAAAATTTACCTACCACAATTCATTTTTAATTGCGGATTTTACCGGTGCTTTCGTGCTGGAAACGTTCAGGCGCGATTGGGCGGTGAAGAAAGTCGAAGGCGCTTATTCTATTTCGAATGGCGTGAGTTTGCGGGATGATTATCAGGAGGCATCTTCTAATTTTAAAAAAAACGGCAAAATCGATTTAAAAAAGCGCTACGAAGGTTTTTTGTACACGTACTTTTCCCGCGCCAAACAACGCCGGGCCCGGTCCTCGCAACTGCTGCTGCAGCACAAAGGCAGCCTAAATCCAAAATCGATGATGCAAATTTTGAGAGATCACGGCGATGCCGACCCTGATTTTCATCCGGCAGACCTCGGCAACGGCACACTCTGCATGCACGCCGCCGATCCGTTGGTTCGAAAGAGTCAAACGGTCGGTTCATTTATCGTAAACTTGACAACGAAGCGGCAGATCCACATTTTCGCCACAGGAACTTCGGCCCCGTGTCTCTCCGTTTTTAAGCCGGTGTTTCTGAGCTGCGACACGCAATACAAGGCCGGCTCATTCTACAATCCGGATTCTCTCTGGTGGGGGCATGAAGTGCTGCACCGTTCGCTTTTGAATCGCAGCGGGAAAACCATTGCCGCGTTCAGGCGGGATCGAATCGAATTTGAGAACGAAATCTGGCAGGAATTTGAGGAAATAGCGGACGCCGCTCCGGAAGTGAAGGGCCCGTTTTCAAAAGATGTATTTGCAAAAAGCCGGGCTTTTGAGGCCAGATGGATCGACCGGCTGAAAAAAATTCCGACCAAAAGACATTTCTTTTATTCCACGTATTGGCGAAAAATCTCAAAAAGAAATGGTGTACCGTCTGTTTAATTAATCGCCTGTTCGTTTTTCGGCTGTGAAAGGCCCCCAGTTGAGCAGGCCGGCAAATCCGATGTACTGCCACTTTCCCGAAAACCGGTTTTTTGCAAAATCTCCCGTAATTGCCACATTGTTGTCCACAATCTGTGGATTCAAATTCAAAAAGATTTTACCCAGCCGAATACTGCCGGCGAGGGTTCCCGTACCGGTCTGAGGCCCAATGTGAGTCGCCTCTCCGACTTTTTGCAATTGCCATTTTCCGGTAATGGCGGTCGAGTCTTCAAAAGATAAGGACAGCCATCCCTGTACAATCACAACGCCTGTTGAATCATATCCCGCATATTGAAATGCTCCGGCGGGAACAGGCGGAAGCAGCACCTCTTTCGGGCCTCTGCGACAGGCCACAAAAAGCGAAACAAAACCGAATAAAAACAGCCAACGCGCTGCCGGTTTCATTTTAAGGCCTCCTCTATTGTGCCGCTTTGAGAAAAGGATTGAGAATGGAATGTTCGTCGATGGCCTCCGTGTAATCATCGAACCAGTACGCATTGGGATTGCTTCGGAAAACGAAAAAACGTCCTTTGTCCTCCGGATTTGCGGCGCGATGATAATGGAAATAAGTGTAGCCATTTGTTTTTCCGACAATTTCAATTTTCCCGGTAAAATGAGACATCACCAGATGTGCCCGTTTTGCCAATCCGGAACATTTCATTTTTGCTTTGTTGAAAATTTCCAGTGATTCTTCAACGGGAACGGCAAACGGCTTGTTTCCGAGTGTCGGGCGCCCCTGGAAAAAATAGTACGGCGGAACGCCGATGTACGACAACTGATTCATTGATTCGGCTAAAACATCGGGATCGTCATTGATGCCCCGCAGCAGCGGTGTTTGATTGACAATAATGGTGCCTGCCTTTTGGAGGCGGAAAATGGCTTCCACAGCGGGAGCGGTTAACTCCCTGGGATGATTAAAATGTACCATGATGTAAATCTTTTTCCGCGGCGTGCTGTATTTTTCAAGCATCTCCAAAAGGCCGGAATCATTCAGAATCCGGTATGGATTAAAGGCCGGAATTTTTGTCCCGATGCGAATGATCCGGACATGATCCAATTGCCGAAGCTGCCGAATGATATTTTCCAGCTTTCGGGTCGACAAAAGAAGCGGATCGCCTCCCGTCAACAGCACATTGTTGATTTCCGTGTGCTTTTTGATGTACTCCAATCCCTGTGAAATATCCCGCGCCACTTCATCGTTTTCGTTTAAAAACAGGCGCTTGCGAAAACAAAAACGGCAGAAACCGCCGCATATGTCGTTCACCAGCAGGAGAGCCGTAAATTCATATTTGTGTTCCAACCCCGGTGCCACGGTATAATTGCTTTCGTTCGAGACATCCAGGTCCCCCCATTCTTTCAACTCTTCCGGATTTGGAATCACCAAACGCCGAATGGGATCATTTGGATCGTCCCAATTGATTAACGACAGATAATACTCATTTGTGCGGAAAGCAAATCTGCGGCTGACTTTTTGAAGCTTGGCTCGTTCTTCTAAATTGAGAGAAGGGATTTGTTTAATTTTCGTCACATATTTAGGTTTAATCAATCACATCATCTCCTTTCGGCTGGTTTGGGTTTAGGGGTCATTTAACGTAATTTTTACGAAGCAGACATATTTTGTTGCAGGCGAATATTAAATTATAGCAACAATTAGGCAAAAAGTCAACTTTTTCTGTTAAAACAATTTCTTTGATCGAGGATTCATATCTTCAAAATTCCCTTATTTTATTATCGGCAAATTTTCGTTTTTTTGTGATACTATATTAAATCGAAACGGCAGAGGTCTTTATCTTTAGAATTCGTGCCGAATTCGTGAACATTCGTGGGCTATTTCTTTCTCCCGCGAATTGTCACGAATGGACACTAAAAAAACACCGGTATTTTTTTATGAAGCCAATGGGCTTGTAGCTCATTTTCGCGTGGCGCAGACCCTCATTCCCAAGGTCCTGTTCCCGGTTAATGGTTTTGTAACATTCGGGCAGCATGGAAGCAAAGGCTTTGTTTATAAACTGGTACAATCCTTTATAATTTCCAACCGCTTTTTCGAAATGAATGACATAGCTTGTCTCTTTAACAAGCTCTTCACCCAGGGTGAAGGCCACCGGCTGATCGTCGACGTAATAGATGGTTCCGCACAATTGAAGCGTTTGCATTTTTTCAAGCGCCTCCCTGGCCGCGCCGCAATCGCCGATGTCGTCCCGATCCCGGCACCATTTTTCCAGAATTGACAGCGCATCTTCCCGGTATGAATCAAAGAGGGGACAGGCTCTGTAATTGTGATTATTGACGAACAGCTTGACCAGATTACGCTTCTTGCTGAATTTTCGTCCGGGGAGTCCGGCCAGGTCGGTTCGCGTGTACAGATAGTCAAAATTGTCCCGGTCTTCTTTGACCGAGTAACCCAGACGGGTGAGTAATTTGGCTTGATTCTCAGAGACGATTTTCATCCCGTGAAATTCTAAAAAGAGCTTTTGAAGCATTTCCGGCTCCGGAAGTCCGAAAGGCAGTATGAAAAAGGGTTCGCCGTTATCATGTCCGGTGATGAGATAAAGGTCATCCCGGATGCGGGATATTTTGTAATGATGGTTTTTGCGAAACAAGTAAATATTCGCAAATGTAAATTCCGAAATGCCTTCATCCAACCGCTGAAAAAGCGGGTGCAGGACATCCCGATCGTCTAAAGAGATTTCAGAAAATTTCGGATAATCGTAAATCATGATCGTATCGCCGGCCGTTTTAGTGTTTTTTTGAAAGATGAATTTTTGCCACAAACTGCACACAGGCTGAGCGGCTGTGATTTTTTTCGTAATAATATGATTTTTTCAATTGAAATGCTACAAAAAAATCAGGCGGGAATTTGTTCGCCGATTCCTTTCAGGCTTTCACCTTCGAGCCTCGCCACGATTACCGAACCGCAGCTATCGCTGAGCACATTGACCATGGTCCGAAACATATCGAGCACCCGATCCACGGCGAGGATGATGGCCACGCCCTCCAGCGGAAGTCCCACCGCCTTCAAAATGATCGACATCATCACCAGGCCGCTCATCGGTACACTGGCGGCGCCGATGGAAGCCAAAAGTGCCGTCAGCACGACAATGATCTGTGCGGAAAAACTCAAATCGAACCCATAAACCTGGGCGATAAAAATAGTGGCCACACCTTCGTAAAGCGCCGTACCGTCCATGTTCACGGTGGCGCCTATCGGCAGGACAAAGTTTGCAATTTTCTGGGACACTTTCGAGTTTTTGGTAACGGCTTCCATGGTTAAAGGCAGGGTCACCATCGTGGAGCAGGTTGTAAATGCCGTGAGCAGAGCGGAAGGCATTCCCTTGTAGTGTTTGTATGGATTCACCCGGGCAATGGTAATCAGCAGCAGCGGGAGATTTACAAAGGCATGAATGGAAAGTCCGAAGAGCACAATGAGAAAGTAAAAGCCCAGGGATTGAAACGCCCCGAATCCCGTTTTTGCGACAATGCGGGCGATGATGCCGAACACACCCAAGGGGGCACTCCACACCACAAATTGTGTGAGTTTCATCACGGTTTCGAAAGCCGCCTGAAAGAATGCGGTGAGGTTTGTTCGCTGCTTTTCTTTTAATTGTGTGATGAAATATCCGAATAAAATACAGAAGAATATGACGGGCAGAACATCCCCTTTTGCCAGCGATTCAAACGGATTTTCAGGAATAATCCGGATGAAAAGATCAAGAATGTTCTGATTGGCGGCGGCAAGATGTTTGGGAGCCTCTTCCAATCCAATCTGTGCGCCAACGCCCGGTTTGAAAATGTTAACCAAAATTTGGCCGGTTAAAATGGCCATCAAACTGCTGACGATGTAGTAGATGAATGTTTTCAGTGACAGGCGCCCCAGCCCTGCTGCACCCCCCACGCTCACGACTCCGGAAATGATGGATACAATGATCAGCGGCATAATGGCCATCCGCAGCAACCGCAGAAAAATGTCTGCGAGGGGATTTGCAACAGGCAGAATGGATTTCCCGAAGATCCACCCGGCGGCAAGCCCCAGAATTAATCCGATGAAGATGTAAGTGGTAAGCGATAATTTGAGCTTTTTCAAGTTTGCCACGCGGATTCCTTTTCAATTTTAACC
>BDTM01000102.1 GCA_002898015.1 bacterium BMS3Bbin03
CAAATAGCCGTACCCTCTTAGTAGAAAAAAGGTCACATTTTCGCGATGAACCCAAACGAATTGATTTTTCAAAGCATTTAAACTTGTAGAGAATTCATAAGAATTAAAGTTTCTCATATAAATTAGATTCGACGTTTTTACGAATCTCTGCCACTACTTAAAGAAAAGAACAACTTGACAGAACCACCTAAAAAAACAGTAACCGAAGCCGGATTTCCCTTTCCTTTCGGCGCACGTCTTTACGGAAACGGGGCCAACTTTACACTCTTCAGCAGACACGCCGAAGGGGTCCATTTGCTGTTGTTCGATGAAGAAAACAATCCTCCCGCGCGTACCCTGAAGCTGAATCCGTCTCAAAACAAGACGGGTGATATCTGGCACATCCGGGTCGAGGACATCAAAGAAAATCAGTTGTATGCTTTCAAGGTGGAGGGGCCTTTTTTGCCGGAGGCCGGACACAGATTCACGCCATACAGGTTAATTTTAGATCCTTATGCCAGGGCGATCACCGCCAAACCCGATTTTAACATTGAAGCCGCGCTGGCGTATCCGCCCCAATCCGCCCAAAAGGATCTGTCGCTTTCCCATGAAGATAATACGGCATCGATGCCGAAATGTATCCTGGTTGAAGAGCGATTCGACTGGCAGAACGACGCTCCTCCCGATCATCTATGGTCCGAAACCATTATCTATGAAACACATGTCCGCGGCTTGACGGTTCACCCTTCATCGGGTGTTTCCCATCCCGGAACATACGCAGGTGTGACCGAAAAAATACCTTACCTGAAATCGCTCGGAATTACCGCCGTCGAATTAATGCCGGTGCAGCAATTCCTTGAAAATGAAATTGATAAAATGAATCCGCTGACCGGGGAGACCCTGCGGAATTACTGGGGCTACAATCCCCTGCTCTATTTTACACCGCATCTGAAATACGCCGCCCGCCAAACGGAAGGCCGGCAGGTCATCGAATTTAAAACGATGGTGCGGGAACTTCATAAAGCGGATATCGAAGTTATTCTGGATGTGGTGCTCAATCACACAGCGGAAGGGAATGAACGGGGCCCCACACTCTGCTACCGGGGCATCGAAAACAGCATATTCTATTTATTGGATTCAAACAAACGCTATTACCGGAATTATTCCGGGTGCGGAAATACGCTGAACTGCAACCACCCCGTCGTGCGCGATTTTATCATCGATTGCCTGCGCTATTGGGTGGTGGAAATGCACGTCGACGGGTTCCGTTTTGACCTGGCTTCCGTCCTGGGAAGAGATGAAAATGGCGCCATTATGAAAAATCCTCCCATTCTGGAACGCATTGCGGAAGATCCCATTCTGCGCCACACCAAGCTGATTGCCGAAGCCTGGGATGCAGCCGGTGTCTACCAGGTGGGTTCCTTTCCGGGGAAAAGATGGGCGGAGTGGAACGGACGCTACCGGGATGACGTCCGGCGTTTCTGGCGCGGAGATCCGGGATGGACCGGCGCTTTTGCCAGCCGCCTCTGCGGCAGTGCGGATATCTATCAAAAAGAGGGAAAAGTACCGCTGAACAGCATTAACTTCATTACCTGCCACGACGGCTTTACGCTTAACGATCTGGTAAGCTACAATCAAAAGCACAACGAGGCAAACGGAGAAAATAACCGGGACGGTTCCGCTGATAATTTCAGCAGCAATTATGGTCATGAAGGGGAAACGGAGAACCCGGATCTGGAAAAAATCCGGATCCGCCAGATCAAAAACATGATTGCCACGCTGTTGATCTCCCGGGGTGTGCCCATGCTGTTGGGCGGCGATGAATTCCGGCGGACCCAGCGGGGGAATAACAACGCGTATTGTCAGGATAATGAAATCTCCTGGTACGACTGGCGGTTTCTGGAAAAGAACCGGGAGATCTACCGTTTTGTTCAGGAAATGGTAAAGTTTCGCAAAGAGCACAGCGTCCTTACCGAAGAAAAGTTCTACTCACAAAATGATATTCTGTGGTTCAATTATGACGGAAATCCGCCGGACTGGCGTTATCCCGGCAAAAGTTTCGGCTGTATTCTCAGCGGCCGGGAGACGACGGAAGAAAAAATCTGCCTTTTATTCAATGCGGACTCTGTTCAAAAGCACTTTGTCATTCCGGCAGAAAATAACCGGGAACAATGGTCCCTGATTTTGGATACGTTCGAAACAGCCGCACCGAACCCCCTCCGGAAGAGCGGAAAAGACCGTGCGGTCGTAAATGGACACTATCTGCTGCGGGAAAGGTCGCTGGCCCTGCTGACAATTTTCATTGGTAATTCGTAACGATTCAGCACACAGGGCAGGTACAAGACCTGCCCCTACAGAATTGAACATTAAACCAACATACTTTTGGGATTGTTGGAAATTGGATATTGAGTATTGATTATTGGATATTGGAATTTATCAGACGGCCGGCAATTGGCTTCGACCTAAAAAGATATTTGTAAATTCTTATTGATTTTATTTGAATTGCCGCGCTCTTTAGAGCGTGGATAAAAAACACATCTAAATATAAAAAGGGGTTTTAACCCCGGTTCAGTCAATTATTAGGGGTTAAAATCCCTGAAATGTGAAAGGGATTGTGATCCACGAGCTGAAGCTCGCGGCAATCCGCCTTCGGCGGATTAGAAGATTTATTTTTATAATCTTAGCGCCTTGGTATTTTAGTGGCAAACCTGCACCGATAATACGTATTATTAATCTGTGTTTAAGGAGGACATTATGGAATTGGAGAAAAAATTTAAAGATTGGTTCAAAAATAAAGATCAGCGCATCATGGAGCTCCATCTAAAAAAAGACCGTAAACGGCTGAAGAAAGAGCTTCATGACTCGGAAGCCGACCGGGATGAATTAAAAAATAGTCTTTTGGGTACGGAAGAGTTAATTGAAGAAGCGGATTCCCGGGGTTCGGAGGAAAAAATCTCTTCCCTAAAAGCCGATCAGAGGCAGATGGAATACCGGTTAAAAAAAACGGATGAAATCATCGCCAAGACAAAAGTATTATTGGATGATTTGAATCAGGAATACTGCCATGAACTCAGCGGCGGACATACTCTGAAAACCGTGGCGGAAGCGCTGCAGAAAAAGTTTTCCCCCGAGTTGAAAGCAGATTACGGGCGGGGACGAGAAATGATTCGCAAATTTCTGGAGGACGATTACCGGCTGAATAAGGCCAATTCCAGAGAATTATTCTTACTTCTGGAGGACGCCGGAATTCTGACTTATCGTGTTGAAATTCCGGAAGACCTGAAAGATAAACCCCTCGCTTACGCCATGCCGGAGGATGGGAGGGTCTTGGCGGACCGGTACGGAAAATGGGAAATTCGATTATAGACGATTAGGCACCAACCCATTAATGGAAAATGAAAGAAGGCTGCTGTTGAAAAACATTTTTAAAGCGTACGATATTCGGGGCACTTATCCCGATGCCCTTAACGAAAGCATCGCCGGGAAAATCGGCTCTTCCTTTGTTCAGCTTCTGAAGGCCCGGCGCATCGTCATCGGACGGGATATGCGGCTCTCGTCGCCGTCCCTCGGCAAGGCTTTCATCGAGGGCGCCCGGGCCGCAGGCGCTTCGGTGACAGACCTCGGCAGGACCACCACGCCCATGCTGTATTATGCCATCATCGACGGGAAATTCGACGGCGGCGCCATGGTCACCGCCTCTCACCTACCCGGACAGTTCAATGGTTTTAAACTGTGCAGGGAGAAGGCCATTCCGCTGAGCGGCGATCAGGGGCTGCCTGCGATCGAGCAGCTGGTCCGTGAAGACTCTCCTTCTCAAAAAGACAATTCCTTAAAAGGGGCTTATGAGGAATCTTCGATATTAGACCGGTACATCGACCGGCTGAATCAATTCGTCCATAATCCGGGGCCGCTGAAATTTGTGGCGGATGCCGGAAACGGAATGGGCGGAATCGATGTGCCGCTTCTGGTTAAAAGATTTCCCGTCTGGAAATTGACGTCCCTGTATTTTAAACCGGACGGCCGGTTTCCGCATCACATCGCCAATCCTCTCCTCCCCTCGACCACCGTCGAATTACAGGCAAGGGTTTTGAAAGAACATGCCGATTTCGGCGTGGCCTTCGACGGCGATGCGGATCGCTGCGGGTTTATCGATGAAAAAGGAGAGAGAATTCCGGAGGATCTGATCACGGCGCTGATCGGAGAATTTCTCCTTACAAAAAAGCCCGGATCCACCATCCTTTACGACTTGCGTTCCAGCCGCATTGTCCCCGAAACCATTACCCGGTTCGGCGGAAAAGCGGTTCGGTGCAGGGTCGGCCATGCCTTTATCAAGGCTCAAATGAGAGAGGAAAACGCCCTTTTTGCCGGCGAACTTTCCGGCCATTATTACTACCGGGATATGGGGTTCACCGATAACGGCATTTTTACGATGATTCAAATGCTGAACCTGTTGTCTTTGAAGGGGGCCCCGCTTTCTCGATTGGTGCAGCCCCTGAAAAAATATCACGCCACGGGTGAGGTAAACCTGCGCGTGAAAGCCAAAGACGCCGTCTTTCATGCACTGGAGGCCGCCTATAAAACTGCCGAAAAGGACCATCTGGACGGATTGACCCTGGAATTCGGCGACTGGTGGTTTAATCTCCGGTCGTCCAACACGGAGCCGGTCATCCGGCTGAATCTGGAGGCCAATCAGGAAGAGACAATGAAAAAAAAGGAAAAGGAAGTGCTGCAAATCATTCACGCGGCAGATCCATCCATGACGATCAAGGAAGATTAAGCTGAAAAGGGAAGAAAAAATGCAATTACCGGATCATAAAACAAAAATAGTCTGTACCATTGGACCGGCATCCCGCTCGAAGGGAATGCTCAAGAAACTGATGAAAAGCGGGATGAATGTGGCCCGGCTTAATTTTTCCCACGGGAATCTTGACGAACACCGGGAAAATATACAAAACATACGATCACTGTCGGCGCAATTAAATCTTGACGTGGCAATTCTGATCGATCTGCCCGGCCCCAAAATCCGGATTGGTACACTTCAGCACGAACCCCTTCTGTTAAAAAAGGGGGATAACCTGACGCTGACCACCCGGGATGTGGCGGGCACCGCTTCGCAAATTTCGGTGAATTATGAAAAATTACCGCAGAGCGTCCAAAAGGGCGGCATTATTTATCTGAACGACGGCTTTATCCAGTTGAAAGTTCGAGACGTTTCCGGGGACAATGTTCACTGCAAAGTCATCATCGGCGGTTCGCTGCTTTCGCACAAGGGTTTAAATCTGCCGCAGGCGAAGCTGTTTTTGGACGCTGTTACAAAAAAGGATCTTGAATTTGTGGACTTCGGGTTAAGCCAGGGGGTGGATACGTTCAGCATCTCATTTGTGGAAAAGGCAGCGGATATCCTGAAGGTCAAACAATTTGCAGAAGAGAGAGGGCGTTCGATTTACACCGTTGCCAAAATTGAGCGGGCGGAAGCCGTTCAGAATATGGACGAAATTTTAAATGTGACGGATGCGATCATGGTGGCCCGCGGCGACCTTGGGGTGCAGATTCCGATAGAACACCTCCCGATGGTTCAGAAGAAATTGATTCGGAAAGCCAATCTTCTGGGACGTCCGGTCATCACCGCCACGCAAATGCTGGAATCGATGACGGAAAATATCCGACCGACGCGCGCAGAAGTCACGGATGTGGCCAATGCGATTCTGGACGGCACCGACGCCGTGATGCTGTCGGAAGAGAGCGCCATTGGGAAATATCCTGCGGACGCTGTTAAGATGATGGCAAAAATCGCCGCCACTGTGGAACGGCAAAGAAACACCGCGGCGCCTTCATCCGGGATAGAATCTTTCTTTAAGAGCAGCCTCCGGCGCAAAAATACCGCCATTGAAGATGTGATCTCCATGGATGCCTTTGAAGCGGCGCGTGAACTGGAGGCACGCTTCATATTAACCCCCACCCACACAGGAAACACACCCAGGCGCATCTCCCGCTTCAAACCCGATTGCTGGGTTCTGTCGTTTACCGGCATCAAACACACACACCGGTTTCTGGCCTTTTCGTACGGCGTCCATTCCTTTTTAATGACGCATCCAATAGAGGATTGGGAAGCTGCGATTTTGTCGATCATTAAAGAATTGAAATTGGCGAAAAAAGACCGTAAGGTCATATTGACCGAAGGCAAATCGAAATCGGGAGGCACGGATTCGCTTAGAGTAGTTACACTGTCATAAATTTTATAGAAAACAAAAAAGGAGAGTATGAAATGGACACAAAAATTAAATCTATTGCGGCCAGAGAAATTCTGGATTCCAGAGGGAATCCTACCGTGGAAGTAGAAGTAACATTAAACTGCGGCACGGCGGCACGCGCGGCGGTGCCTTCGGGGGCATCCACGGGCATTCATGAAGCCGTTGAATTGCGGGACGGGGATCCGAAGCGATACGAGGGCAAGGGTGTTTTGAAAGCCGTGAGCAACGTCAACACTAAAATCGCGAAAGAATTGATTGGAAAAGATGCCCTTCAACAGGCCTATTTGGATGACTTGATGATCCGGCTCGACGGCACACCCAACAAAGCCAAATTGGGTGCCAATGCCATTCTGGGTGTTTCGATGGCGGTTGCCCGCACGGCCGCCGCGGCGCTGAACCTTCCGCTGTTTAATTATCTCGGCGGATCCAACACCGTTCTTCTGCCGGTTCCGATGATGAACATCATGAACGGGGGCGTCCATGCAAACTGGCAGAGCGCCGATTTTCAGGAATTTATGATTGTGCCCTACGGCGCCGCAAGTTTTCGGGAGGCTTTTAGATGGGGAAGCGAGACTTACCACGCCCTGAAAAATGTGCTGAAAAAAGAGGGACACAGCACCGGCGTGGGAGATGAAGGCGGTTTTGCACCCCGGGTATCTTCAAATGAAGAACCGCTCGAGCTTATTCTGGAGGCGATCAAACAGGCAGGCTATGAACCCGGCAAAGACATCGGCATCGCAATCGATCCGGCATCCAGCGGTTTTTATGAAGCGGGTAAATACCGGCTGCGCACCGAAAACAGAAATTTAACCGCCGGAGAGATGGTGGAAAAATATGAGGTGCTGGTTGACAAATATCCGATCGTGGTTCTGGAAGACGGCCTGGCGGAGGACGACTGGGAAGGATGGAAGATTTTAAACAGCAAATTGGGCGGAAAAGTCGAATTGGTCGGCGATGATCTTTTCGTCACAAACATTAAACGCATTGCCCGCGGGATAGAGGAAAATGTGGCCAATGGCGTGTTGATCAAACTGAATCAGATCGGCAGCATTACCGAAACCGTGGCCGCCGTCCGGCTGACTCAAAAAGCCGGCTGGGGCGCAATGGTTTCCCATCGCAGCGGTGAAACCGTCGATTCGTTTATTGCCGATTTCACGGTCGCCATGGAAACCGGCCACCTGAAATCCGGAGCGCCCTGCCGCGGAGAACGCGTGGAAAAATACAATCAACTGTTGAGAATCGAGGAAAAACTCGGAGATGCGGCGGTTTACGCCGGAAGGAAAGCATTTGTAAGATAAATTGCAACACCTGAAAAAAAGGGAGAAAGTCTCATGAAAAAAATAGCCATTAACGGTTTGGGGCGGATCGGCCGCATGGTCCTCCGCCACTACATGAACAATCCGGTGAAAGATATTGAAATTGTGGCCGCAAACGATCTGGTTCCGCCGGAAAATCTGGCATATCTGCTGCATTTTGATTCGGTTCACCGGCGTACCCCTTACCCGGTTGCGGCAAAAGGCGATACCATTACAATGGGTGATTTCTCGATCAAGATGTTTGCGGAAAAAGATCCGGCCAGCCTCCCCTGGAGGGAAATGGGTGTCGATCTGGTTATCGAGAGCACCGGTTTTTTCACCCAAAGAGAAAAGGCCGCCGGGCATTTGCGGGCCGGTGCAAAACAAGTACTGATCAGTGCGCCGTCACAAACAGCCGACCTGACCGTTGTGCTGGGCGTGAATGAAGCACAATTCGATCTGCAGAAGCACCAGGTCATTTCGATGGCCTCCTGCACGACAAACTCGCTTGCCCCCGCATTAAAGGTATTAAACGACGCCTTTGGGATCGAAGATGCCATGATCACCACAGTCCACGCGTACACAGCCACGCAGGCTGTGGTCGACCGTCCGTCGAAAAAGCTCCGCCGGGGGCGGACCGCCGCCGTCTCGCTGATTCCGACCACAACGGGAGCGGCCGTTGCCACCACGCTTGTGCTGCCGGAGCTGAAAGGGAAAATGGATGCCATCGCCATCCGCGCCCCGATTCCCGACGGCGCCGTCACGGACATCGTCGCCCATCTTCAAAAGGATGTGACCGTGGACTCGGTGAATGCCGCTTTACAAAAAGCAGCCGAAGGCCCGATGAACGGCATCCTGGGTTACAGCGAAGAAGAACTCGTTTCAGCCGATATTATCGACGAGGTTCATTCGGGTATCATCGATGCGCTTTCCACACGGGTGGTCGGCAATCGATTGATCAAAGTGCTGGTCTGGTATGATAATGAATACGGCTACTCAAAACGCCTGCTTGATTTCATTGAGTACATCGCGAAAAGAGAATCGTCCGAATGAGTTCATTTGTGAAGCATTTTTAAATCCTGTATTTGGAGCGGGTCCTCTGTACACCGCTCCATTTCATTTATTCCAGGTCAAGGAGACCCAGCGTGCCTAAACAAATCTTACATGAAAAGCTTGATTTGAAAGAACTCGTTGCAATGGGCGTCGGCGGAATGGTCGGCGGAGGGATCTTCTCTGTATTGGGACTGTCTGTCGGCCTTGCCGGTCATGCGGCCTATTTTGCGTTTGCTGTCGGAGGGATCATCGCGTTATTGACCGGCCATTCTTATGGAAAATTAGGACTGGCGTTCCGTTCCGACGGCGGCAGTTTTACCTACATGGAAAAGACTGTCAAGAATGAGAATATCGCTGCCATCGGCGGGTGGCTGTTACTGGTGGGCTACATCGGCACACTGGCGCTTTATTCTTACACCTTCGGCATTTACGGCGCCGCCATGACCGGAAGCGGTCCGCAGATTCTGATATTACAGCATTTCCTGGAGAGTTTTATCCTGCTTCTGTTTCTGGGAATCAATTTGTACGGCATTAAAGCCGCCGGGCATACGGAAGTACTGATTGTGCTGACCAAGGTGATTATCCTTTTTCTGTTTGCCGGAATCGGGATCTACTTCGTCAAATCCGACCATCTTTTTCCCATCTTTAACACCGGCGGAGGCAATATGATTATCGGCGCGGCGGTTATCTTTGTGGCCTACGAAGGATTTGAATTGATCCCGAACGCCGTGCACGAAATGAAAAATCCGGGCCGTGATCTGCCCAGAAGCATCCTGATCTCCATCATCATCACCATTATTATTTATCTTCTGGTATCCTTTGTCGCTGTCGGCAACCTTTCCGGAGCGATGATTTCCAAATACAAAGAATATGCGCTTGCGGCTGCGGCCAAGCCCTTTTTGGGACAGGCCGGGTTTGTGCTGATCGGCATCGGCGCTTTGCTCTCCACGGCGTCCGCCATCAATGCCACTTTATTCGGCACCGCCCGGTTGGGCATGGTGATGGCACAGGACAAGGCTCTGCCGAAAGCCTTCTCGTTCCGGGAACGCACCAGGGACATTCCCTGGCTCAGTCTGGTTCTCATCACGTTGGTCACATTGGTCTTTGTAAATGTGTCCGATTTAACGCTTATTTCCTCCTTCGCCAGTTCAACATTTTTATTGATTTTTATTTTTATTAATTACTCCGCCATCAAGCTTCATAAACAAATCGGCATTGGCCGTCTTCCGCCGCTATTGGGACTGATTCTAAGCGCGGGATGCTGGATCATTTTGATTGGCTATCTCTGGCAGACGAGCACCAAAGGTCTGGAATGGATCGGGGGATTTTATGCGTTTATCATACTGGCAGAACTGGCCTTCAGCGAAAGGCGGATATTGAGAAAAAAATAATTCAAGAAAATATCACATAAAAAGAAAATTAATGCTCTTTGTGAGAATGCGTATTTTTTAAACGACCGGCAGCGGCCGGTTTCAGAGTTGTAATGATTGATTGCGCAAAATATTGCATAAAATAAGGTATTAAATCTTATAACAGTTAAGGTCAAATCCAAGAATCCGAACGTCAAATGAAGCTCAAAATTCAAATACCAGCCGGGAATATGATTTAGAGGAAAGGACTGCTGTATTTGGAAGGAAGGCTCAGGAGTCGACGCTTATTTTTTTCGTGTTCGTTCGTGCCAATTCGTGGGAAGAAAAAGGCCCACGAATGTGCACGAATTTTTCACTAATTTTTAAAACAAAAAACTTAGGATGAA
>BDTM01000103.1 GCA_002898015.1 bacterium BMS3Bbin03
TCATCGGTGGTGCTTTCCTGGTCTGCGCCCGGCGATGATTCAACTTCCGGGGAAGCAGCGGCGTACGACATTCGCTACTCCGATATTCCCCCGACCATTGTCAGCAATCCGATGCTCGTCTACCTGTACGCCTCGAGTCAGGTTTTGAATGAACCTGCCCCCAAAGCGGCAGGCGAAATTGAGAGCCTCACAGTGGACGGACTGAATCCTCTGAAAACGTACTATTTTATGCTCACCACGCTGGACGATGCAGGGAACCGCTCGGCGCTCTCAAACATTACCCAGGCGACTCTTCTGGAAGTGGAACTGGTTGATTTTTCGGTTCAGGCGGAGGCCTCCGGCGCCATACTGCGATGGACAACGGCCTCGGAGCGCAACAATTACGGCTTTGAAATTCAGCGAAGAAGCGCTTCGTCGGATTTTATAAAGATCGGCTTTGTCCACGGCAGCGGAACGACACAGAATGCCCATGTTTACAATTTTACAGATTCCACGGTCACGGCCGGAGAATATAGCTATCGTTTAAAACAAATCGATTTCAATGGAAAGTCGACAATTCTTCAATCGATTACGATCACCCTGAAGGCTCCGGTTCAATTCGTGCTGGAACAAAATTATCCCAATCCGTTTAATCCTGAAACTCAGATTCGTTTTTCGCTGCCCCAGCGCGCATTTGTGACGTTGAAAATTTACAACAGCCTGGGACAAATTGTGAACACGCTGATTTCGGAAAATCGGGGCAGCGGCACGTACACAGTCACCTGGAAGGGCGGGAACGAATCCGGGACACTCGTGCCTTCCGGTATCTATTTTTACGAATTAAGAGCCGGAAATTTTCACAAAATCCGGAAAATGCTGTTCATGCGATAGCGTTAAATCAGTCGGGCAGAATTTGTGGTCAGGGTCACGGTTAGGAGGTATTTATGGTAAAAAATAGATGTGTTAAAATTGTCCTTTTTATTCTCATTTCTTTTTTTGTTGGATTTGGCTCATCCCGGGTCGCTCGATCTCAATCTTTGCTGAATTCTTACCAACCGGTGGTTTTGACGGGGGCACAGGTGCCAGATTTCCTGGGCTACCCCGTTAATGAAATTTCTCTCTGGGTGTTTGAGCCGGCGAGTCATGAATGGAAAGAAGTGCCCTTCCAAATTGACCAGCGCAGCCCTTCCGGTTCTTATTTCACAAACGATGACAGCGTTCTGGACGAGAATGATGAGCTGGTGTTTATGGCGCGTGATTTGGGTATTGCCGCCGGCGAAATGGATTGGATTCCGGATACGACAGGTCAAAACTACTCCCGGTATCAGATTGCCGTGGCAGATCCTGAGAATCCCGATTTAAAGGTGTACGGGTATCTGTATCGTGCCGCTCCGAAGCTGAAGCAGCCTCTGATCTTTTTGAATCGGCAGACCGGGGACATTTATTCCGGTCAGTACACAATCGGCTTCGGGGAAAATGGGCTTCCCGATAAATTGATCATTCCGCAATCTGCGGGCGGCAGCGGGCAGGATATTCTGGACCGGCTGAAGATTCACGTGGTGGCGGAGGTACAGGGATTTAGCGGCCCGACCCAGGTGCGGATTTCCGAGAACAGCATTAAGATGCAGGGGTTGAAATTCAAACCCGGGCCCGTGCGAATCATCCGGAGTATTGTCTTTAAGTTAGTGGTGGATCTGGGGCCGCAATTGGGAGAAATTACGCTGCCGGATGTGTACTATTTCCCGATTTTCTTCTATCCCTACTCGATGGCGGTTCAGGCGGACAGCATCGATTTGAGTGAGATTGGCACCCTTAATGCCAAAATCCTGTCCGTACGCTACTCGATGGATTTAAACCCGAATGCCGCCGGGATGAAATTTTTCAATCCGAACAATGCGGCTGTTCTTGTGGATGGCCGGCCGGACTCGGTGAATCGGGCGCTGAGCCCGGGGTTAAGTTACCAGATGGTCACCGGGAATCAGGGCACGGTTGTTTCACTTTTGGAAGTGCCGGATGTGGGGGATCAGCAAAAGCTGTACTATTGTGAAAGCACAACCGGAAGCACGTGCGACGGGACACCCGACACCGGGGATGGTTTTTCGTACGGCGATGCCGGCTTTTGGATCACCGGAACCGGCATTCAGGGTGTGCTGAAATTCTACAGCACAATTTACATGCTGCCGGGCAATCAACCCCAAAGTGAGGCGGTCAAACTTTTCGACCGGGCACAAAATCCTTTCATCATTACAACGGCCGGCCAGGCATCGCGGGTGTCTGTTTCGGAACATCCGAATATTTCGCGTTCACCCGATCGTTTTCAGGTTTTTCCGGCGTACCCGAATCCGTTTTATCCGAACCGCTCCGGGCGGCAGACGGCTCTCAGGTATTTCCTGCCGAAACCGGCGCCGGTGGAAATCGCGATTTACGACATCACCGGAAAAAGCATTCGGCATCTTCGCTTTTTGGGCCAATCGGCCGGTACTCACACAATTTCCTGGAACGGCAGGGATGAAACCGGCCGGCTTTTGCCCTCAGGCGTGTATTTTTACCGGATTCATGCCGGCAGAAAATACATCACCCAAAAATTGCTTTTGGTGCGATAATCATTTCTCATGTTTAGAAGGAGCCTGTTATTTATGGTGAAGAAATTCATGCTTCTTGCGGTTTTGTCTGTTTTGACGCTTTCATCCTGTAAGATCGATCGCGGTTTAAGTCCGGATTTAGGGGTGATTAAGGGGAAGATTTATTTCAGTCACCGCACGTCGGAAATTCTTAAAAAAACAGACGAAATTCGTGTGGCGGTGGCGAAGTCTTTCCCGCCCGCCGAATTTACAGAGTTGATTACCAGCCCTCCGTTAAACAAGTGGGGCGGGGACACGCTGGAATACGAGCTTTACGTGCCGTTCGGCACCTACAACATTCTGGGCGTCGTCTGGAAGGCAAAGGGGAAACCCTGGAATCTGTCCGATGTAATGGGTTACTACCACGACATCAACAGCTTTTTGCCGTCGCCGATTACCGTGACGCGTGCAGAAATGGAGGTGGATTCCATTAATGTGTACGCCGATTTTGATTACGTCATCCGGGAAGCCTCGATTTGCGGAAAAATTACGTACAGCGGCACCTGGCCCAAAGAGACGGAAATTATGGGCATCGGCGCGTTCAAAAGGGCGCCCGATCCGAATAATATTTTCAGTCTTCTAAATGTGTCCTCCGCAAAAATCGGCATCCCGATTTTTGTGAGTGAATTTAACTATTGTCTTCCGCTGAGCGCCGGCACGTATCAATACATCGGACTTTTCTGGAAAGCCAAAGGGACGCCTTTCACAAGCATCTACTATCTGGGATTTTATGCGGATCCGGATTCTGCTTCAAAGCCCGGTGCGGTGACTGTGGTAAAGGGCGAAACACGCAGCGGTATCGATATTCATGTTGATTTTTCAACCTTTCATCCATAGAAACCGGGTGCCTGTAAAATGAAAAAAGGATTCCATTTGAATTATCGATTATTAGGCATAATTATTCTTTCAGCCGGATTTTTAATCCCGTCTTTCGCTTACGCCAGGACAACAGGTCAAATTACGGGCAAAATCCTCGCGGCCAAAGATGGCACCCCGCTGCCGGGAGCCGATGTCATTGTTGAAAATACCTTCCTGGGTGCCAGCGCTTCGATAACCGGGGAATTCATTATTGAAAAAGTGCCCCCCGGAACGGTCACCCTGCGCGTCTCCATGATGGGCTACAAAACCCTGCGCGTTGAAAATGTCAGGGTTCTGGCCGGCAAAATCACAAAAATACGGGTTGAATTAAAAACAGATGTGGTCCAGATGGATCCCGTTGTGGTCATCGCCAGCAAGCAGGCACAGGAACTGCTGCGGTCACCCGTGAGTGTGGCCGTGATTCAATCCGGTGAAATTGTCCGCCGCGGCGTAATCGATGTCACAGGCGCCGTAAGTGAAATTCCCGGTGCGCTATTCGTCGGAAATCAGGTGAATCTCAGAGGCTCTTCCGGTTTTATGTACGGGGCAGGGACCCGTGTGATGTTTATGATCGACGGCATTCCGGTTCACGCCAGTGACTCCGGTGAAATCAATTGGGATATGGTGCCCTTGATCGATATCGACCACATTGAAGTGATCAAAGCGGCGGGATCATTCCTGTACGGAGGCAATGCGCTCGGAGGTGTGATTAACATTGTGACCAAAAAACCCACACCTGAAACCCGCGTGGCGTATAATCTGGGTTGGGGGGTTTATGACAAACCCTACTACCGGCAGTGGGAATGGACCAACCGGAATCGCTACTACGATGAAAGGGGACTCCATTACAACCGGCAGGACCTGAGTTTCAGCAAGCGGATAGGAAAGCTCGGCGTGCGGCTTACGGCCAGCCGGTACGTGTCGACCGGTTACATGGTAGCGGGCTTTTTTCACCGGATGGTTTTTACGAGCACGCTCCACTTCGCCTTTACGCCGAACACAGACCTCACGCTTTTCGGCACCTACATGCGGGACAACCGGGGCGAGCCTGTCATGTGGCGGGATCAGGCGCATGTTTTTCTGGCAATGGACGCGGAAATGGAGAGCAACCGCATTCACGTCAATAACGGCATGATGTACGCCAAACTGCGCCGCGTGTTTTCGCCAAAGCTGACGGGGAGTTTACGCATTTCGCTGAACGACATTTTACTCGGCAATCAATATAATAAACCGGGCGAATTTTCTCCCGCCATCGGCCCGGGCGCAGAATTAACCTTCGACTGGATTCCCAGCGCGCAGCACAGCTTTTTGTTCGGCCTGGAATACAAACTGGATCGCGGGAAAAACAAGTGGATCGGTGAACATCAGGGGGTGGATTGGGGCCCGTACATCCAGTACGGATGGCAGCCCTGGCCGCTTTTAAAAGTCACCTCCGGGCTGCGATTTGATACCTACAAATTAGATCAGCGAAAACCGGAAATGCAGCTCAGTCCGCGTTTGGCAGTCAATGTCATGCCGTGGCCAAATGTGGCTTTTCGGGCGTCTGCGGGCAAGGGTTACCGCGTGCCGACCATCATCGAACGCTTCCTGACCATGAGCCTGGCGGGGTTCGAAGTGATGCCCAATCCGAACCTGAAGGCGGAGCGTTCGTGGTCGTATGAGATAGGCGGGCGCGCTAATCTTACACAAAGCTGGTACGTCGATCTGGCCTTATTTCAAAATGACTTCTGGAACATGATTGAACCGACGATCGACATTACGTCCAATTCGATTCAATTTTTGAATATTGCCCGACCCCGTATTTACGGGCTGGAATTTACCAGTGAAGGGCGCTGGTGGCACAATCGTCTGGGGCTGGATGTCAGCTTCACCTGGATGGATCACAAAGACCTGGTCACCGGAAAACGGCTGTTTTATCGGCCCAGAAGAATTGCGGCGATCATCCCCTCTTTGCGATTAGGCCGAAGTGAACTGCAAGTGCAATTCAATTACTCCAGCCGGGTGGACCGGGTACAGGTGTTCCCGCTGGATGAGCGGGTGCCCAGAAAAGTCTGGAATGTGCGGTTTCTGCAAAAATTTCCGCGAAAAAAAATGACCTTTCTTGTTGAAGTTAACAATCTTTTTAATTATAATTACACCATGCGCGAGCGTTACCTGGAACCCATCCGTAATTTTCGAATGGGGCTGACAGGCTATTTTTGATTGTACCCAACAGGCTATCTCCGGAAATATTAAATTTCCGGGGAGATTGAAATCAGGGAGGAAGCCATGAAAAAACTCATTTTGCCCGTCGCTGTTTTAATCATCTTTATGTTCGCAGACAGCGGTTTTGGCCAGTTAAGAACGGCCGTCGTTTTGGGAAGCCGCGGCCAAGGCGTGGTAATCAAAATAGGGCAAAAACGGGGCATAACGGCCGGACAGAAATTTGACATTTATCGGGATACCGTCAAAGACGGCGTGCGGAAAAGAATTAAAATCGGACAGGTTCTGGTCATTAAGGTTTTTCCGAATATTTCGGTGGCTAAAATTCAACGCGTGGCTAAAAACAGAACCATTAAAAAAGGAGACGTGGCTGTTTTAAAGCAGAAGTCCTTTTTTACAGACTATTTCGGCCGGGGCAATCTCCGGATTTCCGCCAATGTCGGAATGGCAAATCTCTATCTCACGGATTTTAACCGCGCGTTTGTGAGTTATGCCTCTCATTACCTGATCGATGCAAAACCGGCTAAAATTCACAGCGGAAACCTTTTCCGCGGGCGGCTGAAAATGCGTTTGCCGTACAGCCTGAATATTGTTTTGGACGGCGAATATCTGCCTGTCGCCGCGGCCGTCAATCAAACCAATAAAAACGGACTGAAAGTCAATCTGAAGCGCACGATCGAATCCTGGATCGGGAACGTTGGCCTGGCTTACAATTTCTGGCAGGTGCCAGGCTGGGAGGCTTACGCCGGTGCGAAAGCCGGTTTCATTAAAAGCGATATTAAATTTCTGAATTATTTTAGCGACGGGCATTACCTGAACAGCTATTTTGAGGAGATGAACCTCAGTACCGGAGTGTTTGCGGGCATTACGTACACGCCTGCGAAAGTATTTTTTATCAATCTCGAAACGGGTTACAACGGACGCGGTCTGGGACATCTTGCCGGCTATTCATATAAAGACGGTCAACGAATCGATCATGTCATTGCCAGAGATCTGACGGGAAAAGCCATCACGACAGATCTGTCCGGATTTTCCGTGACGCTGGGTACAGGACTTCGGTTTTAGGCAGAACCTGAATTGACTGATTGATGTTCGATGAGGAAAACAGTTGAATGATCAAACTCCGGCTTCAATTTGATGAAAGAGCCATTCCGGGATTTTTGACACAGGGCAGCGCCGGACAATTTGTAGAGTTGTATGAAATTTTTGGATTTCCGGAAGCGATTACGATTGTGGTGCCGAAATCACTTCCGAAAGATGTGTATCGGCCGTACACGAAAGCCTTTGGGGAAAAGGGGAAGCAGGTTCATTTATCCTCCGTTTCAGTTCCGGAGATTCCCACCCTGAGCGGAATCACTAAACTTTTCAATCAATTGCCGCTTGAAGAGCCGGCTGCGAATCGGTTGCTCGTTCTTTTTGGCGGAGGGCGGTTTTTTAATGCGGTCGATTATTGCATCGGTTTAATGCGGTCCCCGCCTCATGCCATTCATCTGCCGACGACACTAACGGCTCAGATCGAGTTTCCCTTTTCCAGGAAATCTTATTTATTCAGCGAGAAAATCCCCAATCTTTTTAAGCTGCAGAAGGTGCACCGTGAATTTCTCTGGGGAGATGTCCAGGTGCTTCAGCATTTGTCTGAAAATATTTTCCGTACCGGACTTCTGGCGTTGATCCGGCTGGCCGTCATATTGGACCGCCAGCTTTTCCTTTTTATTGAAAGCAAGGTGCAGCTTTTGATTCAGCGGGATGCCGGCACGCTGCTCCAATTGATTTATAAAATATATCAGGTGAAGAAGAACATTTTATTTCCGACGGAATTGCATGTCATTTTGGAAAAATGGAACACCGAATCCTTGTTTGGTTTTTGGGGAATTATGAAGTCCCAAATACCCGAATTAACCCTGTACGACCTGTTTATCTGGGAGAATATCTGGCGGTGGCGCTACATGCTGACGGCGGGGGAGGCGGATCAAACGGACTTCAAGCGTGTTTTGAATCTTCTGAAAACGTTTCATCTTCTGGAGGCCGCTTCAGGGGAAGTCTTCGTGAAATTTTTACAAAGACTAAAAAGCCTTCCGGGGGTGCCGTTGTCGGGAGAGGTTATTTTACCCAGATCGATCGGCAAGGTTGTGGTGAAAACAGGCCTCGATGAAAATTTGTTCTGGCAATCCCTTGCATCGGTGGAATCGTATCTGAGTTAGAGGTCCATGGAAACATCTCTGTCCGGCAGCTTAAAACGTCTTGCAAAGCACTCTGTTATTTACGGAATCGGCCATATTGTCACGCGTTCCATCGGATTTCTGCTGCTGCCGCTGTACACCAATTATCTGCCGACGCAGGAGTACGGGCGCGCCGCTTTGATTTTTACGTTTTTGGCCGTCATGAATGTGTTGTATTATTACGGCATGGACGTGGCTTTTATCCGCTATTATGTTTTACAGGAGGATAAATCGGCACGCAAGCGGCTCTTTTCAACGGCTTATTCTTCCGTGGTTCTTGTGGCAATTCTCTGGACAATCCTTATTGAGTTTTCTCCGAATGCGATTTCCGGGATTGTCTTCGGGGGGCGCGCATTTCCGGAATTAATTGCCCTTTCCGGAGGAATCCTGCTGTTCGATGCGCTGTCCGTTATTCCGTTTGTTTTTTTAAGAGCGGAGGAGAAACCCGCTTATTTTACCCTCCTGAAACTCATCAATGTGCTGATCAATCTCGGGGCAAACATTTACATGGTGGCCGTCCTGCGAAGAGGTGTGGTGGGAATATTTCAGGCACAGGTACTCACCTCATTTGTGACTTTTCTGCTGGTTCTGCCGATAATTTTTAAAAATTTCCGTTTTGCGTTTCTCTGGAAAACGGAATCCCTGCTTCTAAAATTCGGCCTGCCTTACATTCCGTCCGGCCTGGCGGTCATTATCATGGACTTAATCGATCGAATTATTCTGGACCGCAAATTAGGCGATTCCGTGACAGGGATCTATTCGGCCGGCTACAAGTTGGGGATGATTATGGCCCTCTTTGTGGCCGCCTTTCGATTTGCCTGGCATCCGTTTTTCTTGTCAACCTCCAGGCAGGAAAATGCAAAAGCGGTCTTCTCAAAAGTGCTGACCTATTTTTCGCTGGCGGGCACGTTTGTTTTTCTGGCGATTTCGCTTTTCATCAATGAAATCGTCCGCGTTCAGATTTTTGGGAAGCCCATTTTCGGAGAAAAGTACTGGGGAAGCACCGTCATTGTACCGGTGATCATGCTCTCCTATTTTCTATACGGGATTTACGTCAATTTCCTTGTCGGCATTTATTTGAAGAAGAAGACGTCCTACCTGCCGCTGGTGACCGGATCGGGAGCGGCGGCCAATATCGGCTTGAATTTGCTGCTGATTCCGATGATCGGCATGATGGGCTCGGCCTGGGCGACGTTTGGCGCCTATTTCGTGATGGCACTGCTCCTGTACCTGGTGGCCCAAAAAGCCTATTTCATCTCGTACGAATGGCGGCGCCTCGGGAAAATCGTGATCGCCGGTGTGGTGATTTTTTTCCTGCCGGAATATTTCCAGGCGCTGCAGCCGGAAGGCGTGAAATTTTTATTGCTGTTGGGGTTTCCCGTTTTATTGGCTTTAATGGGATTTTTTACACGAAATGAAATGCAGTCCTTAAAAAGGATAATTGTGAGAAAATAGGACCCATCCTGTTCCTCGGCGTTCTATAGGATGTTCAATATAAAAAAGAGATTTTATCCGTGCGAATCGACGAAGCCCGTCTTAAAAATTTTTACGAAGAAGTGGGGGCAAAATACCCCGAAGAAGAGGTGGTGTACCACACGTTAAAGGGCCGGCTGCGGAAAAAATTTGTTTTGAATTTTGTGCGGGGGGCTCGGGGGAGATTTTTGGATGTGGGCTGCAACACGGGCGTCTATTTGCGGCATTATGAAAACGGAAATGCGATTGGTATCGACCTCGCCCATTCGGTGCTCAAAAAAGCCCGGGAACGGCTGCCGCGAAATTCCGCCAATAAATTTTATTTTCTGGTCGGAAGTGCCGAAGACCTTTCTTTCCTGAGTGAAAATTCGATCAATTCGTATCTTTGTTCCGAAGTCCTTGAGCATGTGTTTCATTCACAGAAGGTTTTCAACGGTATTGCCCGCGTCCTTCGTCCGGGAGGGCGGGCGCTGGTAACAACACCCAACTATCGAAAAAACAGGCCGCAATGGGTTGAAATTGGGGTGTTGAAAAAATATGAAATTGAAGGCGACGAATATTTTCATTCGGCCTATCGTCCCGAGGAAATGGCCGGAATGGCACAAAAGGCAGGCTTGCGGGTGCTGGAGCAGGGGACCCTGGAGTGGGAAATCAAGTACACGACCAAACTCCCGGTGTTGATTTTATGGTCTATTCGATGGTTGAACCGCCGCACTTTTAAAAGTTCTGCTCTGGAATCCTGGAATCAGGCACTGTTTGAGAGGCTGTCCGGTTTTATTTATCTGCTGGGTCATTTCACGCAGCTTGAAAAGATATTTCACTTTTTCATCAAAGAAGGCGTGCGGTCGTATGTGATTTTGACGAAATAGACGGCGGCTGCAATTTAATTTTTTATTGACTTCATATGACTTTATGTGTAGATTTAAAGAATGTGTAAATTTTGAAGCTTTTTTTCAAAATCAGAGGAAGTTTTATGTCTGCCGAAAATAACCGTACCGTCTCTTTTGAAGATGAGCCCCTCATTCTGGTCAACGCGGCCGATGAGGTGGTTGGCTACAAATCCAAGTTGGAATGTCACCGGGGCAGCGGAATATTGCATCGCGCCTTCTCAATTTTTATATTCAACGACAGAAAACAGTTGCTGCTTCAGAGAAGAAGTGAGCAGAAGCAGCTCTGGCCGTTGTACTGGTCCAACAGTGTGTGCAGTCACCCGAGAAAAGGGGAAACGATGGACATTGCCATCCGGCGGCGGCTGCAGGAAGAGCTTGGATTTTGGGTGCCGTTACAGTTTTTGTATAAATTTCAATATCAGGCCGGATTCAATCAAAAGGGTTCGGAAAACGAAGTCTGTTCGGTTTACATCGGAAAATACACCGGCCCCATACGGCCGAACAGGACTGAAATTGCCGGGTGGAAATTTGGGGATGGGGATGTTCTGGAAAAAGATATTACTGAACACCCGAACGCTTACACCCCCTGGTTCAGGATGGAATGGGAGCGGATTCGCAAAGAATTTTGGAAGGAAGTGGAAACATTATAATTTGAACGGAAGCCAAATGAAACCGTGGCATGTGTTGATTTTTGTTTTTCTATTTTTTAGTATTTCAGCATTGCAGGCAGCAGAAAAGAAGGTGGTCCGGGTCAAGCTTCAAAATCAACCCATAGAAGTGGTAAAGCGTTTTTATAAATTAGATCCCGACCTGCTGACGGAAGCGCCGAAGGGGGGAACGGTGGATGTTCTGGTGACGGGCGGCCAACTGAAGAAAATTAAAGCGCTTAATCTTCAAACATCCGTTCTGATTCCGGACGCAGCGGCGTTTGCTAAAACGCTTCGGGCGCAGGGGTACTTTGATCATTTTCACTCGTATGCCCAGATTGTGAGCCAAATGCGGCAAATTGTCTCCGACTATCCTGAAATTGCCAGATTGGTCGATATCGGCGATAGCTGGGAAAAAACCGCGGGCATTGCGGACCGGGATATCTGGGCATTAAAAATCTCGGACAATGTGAATAAAGAAGAGATTCGTGAGCCGGAAGTGCTGTATATGGCCCTGCACCATGCCCGGGAAATCATCACGCCGGAAATTCTTTTGTACTGGATGCACTATCTCACGGATAACTACGGCAAGGATTCCACGGTGACGTACCTTGTAAACAACCGGCAAATCTGGGTGGTGCCGATGGTGAATCCGGACGGCCTGGAATATGTGCGAAATAAGGATATGTTGTGGCGGAAAAACCGGCGCCTCAACGCGGACAGTACCTACGGTGTTGATTTGAACCGGAATTACAGTTTCAAATGGGGATTTGATAATGTGGGCTCCAGCGGAAGGCCTTCCAGTAATGTGTACCGGGGAACGGCTCCCTTTTCGGAACCGGAAACCCAGGCCATTCGTGGCCTGGTGGAAAAGCACCATTTTGTGATCAGCCTTTCCTACCATAGTTACGGACGCATGTTTTTGTATCCATGGGGGTACATTGCCGAAGACACGCCGGACAATGCCACCTATAAAGCAATTTCCGATAGTGTGACGGCTTACAACCATTATGACGGAGGCAATGCGAAATCGGGAACCATTTATCTTGTGAATGGAGAGTGTGATGATTGGCTCTACGGAGAGCAGGCAGCCAAGTTCAAGGTTTTTGGGTTCACACCTGAGGTCGGCACATCCTTTCATCCGGATACGACGCAAATCATGCCGCAGATTCTGGCGAATTTAAAACCCAATATTTACGTGGCGAAAGCGGCTGAGCGGTACAGCGTGCGTCCCGAATTCTCACACGTGCCGATTGTCGACCGGGAAGACACCTCGCAGCCGATCTCCGTTTCAGTGGTCGTGACCCCGTCCCCGTTTGGGCTGGATACCTCGACGGTTCTGCTGCATTACCGGGAAGCCGGTCAGGATTCCTTTCAAACGCAAAAGCTGGAAGTGGTCCCGGGTAGCTCGGTTTACACCGGGCTGATTCCGCCGCCGGATCATTCGGCCGTATTTCAATATTTTTTCTCCGCCGCAGACACAATTCCGCGCATCGGCTATCTTCCTAAAAATGCGCCCAACAGCCTTTTTTCCTTCGCCGTCGGGGAAGACCTGCAGCCGCCGCAGATCACACACCATCCGCTGGGAGATCAATCCGTTTTCCAGGATTCAATAAAAATAACGGCGCATGTGACGGACAATATCGGGGTCGATTCTGTCTGGGTGGTCTACAAAATCAACGACGGAAACGTGCAGAGAGGGCTCATGGCACGTGCCGATTCATCGGGAAATTTCACATTTGATTTGCCGACGGATTCTCTAAAAGCGGGCGACGCGGTGGCGTATAAAATTTTGGCAGTCGATCGATCGTCGGCACGAAATATCGCAAAAATGCCCGCAACGGGATTTTTCTCATTTCAGATTGTGAATAGTTATTTTTTCACTTTCGAATCGGCGCCCGTTTTTACCACAAATACGAACAGCGATTGGCAATGGGGCGCACCGAGCAGCGGGCCGGGAATCGCGTTCTCGGGCGAAAATCTGTGGGGCACGAATTTATCGGGAAATTATAAAAACAACTCGAATTCAAAACTAGATTCGCCGCCAATCAATCTGAAGGCTGTTTCACAGGCTCGCCTCACATTCTGGCAGTGGTATAAAATGGAATACAGTGAAAACACGTTCTGGGATGGCGGGAATGTGGAGATTGCCGTGGACGACAGCGATTTTGTGCTGATTTATCCACAGGACGGGTACGACGGCACGATCAATAATGCCGCCAATGTACTGGACAAGCAGCCTGTTTTTGGCGGTCCGGAGACAAATGGAGATCACTGGCAGAAGGAAGTCTTTGATTTAACTCCCTTTGTGCGGCATTCCGTGAAAATTCGATTTCATTTCGGCAGCGATTCTTACGTCACGGCGCCCGGCTGGTACATCGACAATGTTAATATCGAGTTGACACCGGCGACGGCCGTTTCGGACAAAAAGGGGACACCGGTTCCCGCGAAATATGAATTGGGTCAAAATTACCCGAATCCGTTTACAGGTTCGGCCGGGACCTTTCGGGTGGGTCTTTCCGGAACAACGATCCGGTATCAACTAGCCCGCGCCGGTGAGGCGACCATTGAAATATTTAATGTGCTCGGACAGAGCGTCCGGCAATACCGGTTTGTCCATCAACTCCCGGGTTCTTACCGGATTATTTGGGATGGTACCGACGAGCAGGGAAGATTCGTCAGCGCCGGCGTTTATTTTTATTCCCTTCGGGCGGGGAAATTCCACGCCGTGAAAAAAATGATTGTTTTGCAGTAAGAAGTCAGACACACCCCTAAATCCCCTCTTGAGAGGCGTGATCCGCCGAAGGCGGAAGGGGACTTCAGTTGAGAGGTGAAATAGTGATTTTTGGTCAAAAACAGGATTGAGATTTTGGTGTTAAAAGGACCCTATTTGGAGCTATTAGACTAATTTTAAAAACCGGAAAAAAATCCCCTCTTGAGAGGGGTG
>BDTM01000104.1 GCA_002898015.1 bacterium BMS3Bbin03
TCCCGCGATAACATGGCGTACGGGGTGCGGTCTTTGCCGTGCCGGCGGATGGCTTCGGCGATCCCCGGCACCTCTTTATCGATCACCTGCCGGGTGGCTTCCGGGGTGACATCTTTGGGGCCGAGTCCTGTTCCGCCCGTTGTGAAAATCAGGTCCATTTTTTCCTGATCGGTTAATTTTAATAAACGATTTTTAAGGCGCGTCTCGTCATCCGGAAGAACGTCGTAAATTTCGACCTTTACAGGCTGATCCTGCAAAAATTCACGGATTATTTTTCCAGATTTATCCTCCCTTGTCCCCGCGAATGTTGAATCAGAAATGACCAGAACGGAGGCTCGCAGCGGCCGGTCGAAGGTTTCCCGAAAATCGCTCTTTCCGCCTTTTTTGCGGATAAGCTGAATTTCTCCCATTCGCAGTGAGTCATCCAGCGGTTTGAGCATATCGTAAGCGTTGAGAAGTGCGGCGGTGACGGCCGTCAGGGCCTCCATCTCCACACCCGTTTTCCAGACCGACTTCACTTCGGCTTCTGCCCGAAGATGATTATTCCCGGCCTGAAGGTGTACCTCGATCCAATCCAGCGGAATGGGATGGCAGAAAATGATCCACTCGGAGGTTCGCTTCGCTGCTGAAATTCCGGCGCTGCGGGCGATCTCAAACACATCGCCTTTGGGCACCCGGCCGTTTTTAACCCGGTCGATTGTTTCCGGACGGGCAAATATTTTTCCTTCCGCTTGCGCATAACGCAAGGTGTTAAACTTGGGACTGACATCAATCATGGTTTTCTCCTTTTAAAGCTACCCGCCATTTAGCCGCCCGAATCAGACCCTGTTCCAGCAAAAATCCGGCGATCAGGGCGATGGACAAATTGTGTGTGCTGAAGGAAAGCAGGCCGACGATCAACGCAATTAGAATTTCTGATTTTGTCTGCAATCTTTGAATCAAAACAATCAGGCTCCAGCTTGTTAATAAAAGCAGGGCGCCCAGTACGGGAATCGGAATCAGAAAAAGGAAATTTGAAAGCGGTTTTACCAGCGAAACAAGGATTAAGATTCCGCCGAGAATCATCGTTGTGCCGCCGGTTTTGCCCCCGAATTTGGCATGGGCGGCAATTCCTCCGGCGCCGTGGCAGATCGGAAATCCGCCCAAAAGACCGATCACGACATTGCTGATGCCGATGGAGAGTCCGAACCGCGTGGGATTAACCCGCTCCGACCGCTCTTTCCAGAAAGTGTGACAGGCATCGTTGGCGGCAAAAACGGCATTTCCAAGCGTTAATGGCAATTGGGGAATCATCAGAAACATCACAGCCGGCAGAAAAAATCGCCAGTCGGGCGATGAAAACACGGCGATGTTTCCCTGCGACCAGGATTCCGGTGTGGAGATTCCAAACGCCAGTGAAAGGGCGATGCTGATGAAGATAATCCCCACGGAAATGGGTTTGTTCTTTTGGAATTGAAAGATGCCCAGAACCAAAAGGAGGGCAAACAGCAATAGAAAATTCAGCCCGCGCGAGACCGGCTGGTACCCCAGAAAGAGACCGTTTTTCAGGCTCATCTCAACGGCTTTCTGCAGAAGAATAAATCCAATGCCCAGCTGAATGCCGCGCACCAACGCCGGCGTAAACCAGCGCTCCAGCCATCGAATGACGCCGGTGCCCGCCAGGACAATCAATAAAATCCCGTAAAAAACCGCCGTGGTGGACAACTGACCCACCGAGTATCCGCCGGCAAACGCAATAACAGCCATGGCCTTGAGCGGCTGCACGGCAACCGGAACCCGGTAATACCATCCGCTGATGAGGTAGACGATGCCCCAGAGAAAGAACAGCCGCTGGGAGGAATACCCGTTGAAAATCACCAGTGCAAAAGCAAGCGGCAGCAGGGTGCCCAAATCGCCGACCGCGCCCGACCACTCCGACAAAGTGAATCGATTTTCCGCCCGGTTCAATTTTTTAAGCATCTCAACCGCCCGCTCCGTTTTCCCGTATCGCCCGCATTTTTCTACCCGCCGATGGCGGCCATGCTCTCAGTTATGCTGCCGACGCGGCTCCATGCCGCCTGAAACCCATTCCTGCGGCGGGCAAAAACAGCCCGGCGAACGGCTTCTTTGATCTCATCATCTGCAGCCTGCCTGCGGATCAGCGACTTCAGGTTTAAGACCCCTTCTCCGTAAAGACAGGTTTTTAGCCGGCCGGCCGGCGTGATGCGAATCCGGTTGCAGCTCCCGCAAAACAGCCGGGAGTAGCCGGCAATAATTCCGATTTTGCCCTGAAAATATGGAATGCGATACACCTTTGCGGTCGATTGCCCGTTCGGGATCTGTTTCATGTCGCCGTAATAATCGAGCAATACTTTGCGGATACTGTCAGCCGTCCGGGTCGACCGCATCCGGGCAGAACTTCCCCGAAACGGCATGGTCTCGATGAACCGCACTTCGACGGGAAACCGTTCGGCTATTTGAGAGAGCGGAATAATCTCATCCGTATTCCAGCCTTCCTGGATCACGGCATTTATTTTCAGAGGAATCCGCTGCTTTATAATGCTGTTAAACGTCGCCATGACCTGTTCAAAAGCATCCCGACGGGCCAACAGGCGAAAGCGATCGCCTCTCAGAGTATCCAGACTCAGGTTGATGCCGGAGATGCCCATTTCCTTTAATTGGGGGACAAATCTGTCCACACCAATGCCGTTGGTCGTCACGTAAACCCCCGAAAGTTCCGGCCTTGTACAGAGTTTCGCGAGAAAGTCGAGAATCCCCTTGCGGACAAAAGGCTCTCCGCCGGTAAGACGCACTTTGCGAATGCCCAGCTCCGTAAAAATCTGCACCAGCCGTTCCATTTCTTTCCAGCTTAATAGTTCCGATTGAGTCCGCAGCGGGATTCCCTGTTCCGGCATGCAGTACCGGCAGCGGAGATTACAGCGATCCGTTACGGAGACTCGAAGATAGGTGATTTGCCGATGGTAATTATCCTGAAGGACGGAAGAACGCACTTCACAGGGCGGATTTTTAGAATCCGGATTTGTCTTATTCAACATCAGAAAACTCCTTTCCAAACACGGGAGGCAAGACCGTTTCCAGTCTTACCCTGTCGGCCTCGGGCCATATCCCCGCAGACAGGGACACAGGCTCTTCGGCTCGGAGCAATTTTTATTTATCAGAAAGTAGACATTATTTTTTAAAGAATCAAGCTTTTTCCGGCGCCAACCGGAAAACCTCACTTACGCGTCGGGCGAATACGCAGGCGCCAATCCTGTCATCCCGAAAGAATCTTTTTAAACCAAAGGAGTCCTTTAATCACAAAAAACAGAGACTTAATTGCGAATACTAGACTTTTATGAGTTTCACGTGCGTGTCATAAAAAGAGGCACTGCCGCCGACCGGATCCGTCATGCAGACATCCTTTAAAAATGGATCCGTTAACAGCACCACATTGGGACACAGACCCTTTCGGCGGCGGCTGTCCCCCGGAATTGTTTGGCCGTTCAACACAACATCCGCCGAGCCGTAAGCCCAGTGCCCGAAGTGCCAGGAGACGGCGACCGTTCCCGGCCGGATGCCTTCAACGACTTTCGCCCTGCCCTGAACAGGAATTTTACGGCCGTTTCTAAGATCCCACTCACCCCTCGGGTTGGATTTAGAGACGACTTTCACCAGCTCTTCATCGGAGATCCCGAGTCTGTCCGCATCTTTGCTGTTCATTAAAACATAATTTTCAGGCATGATTTCGGACATCCAATAGTCATTGGGCAGCGTTCGGGATTGACCGCCGAGGATATCTTTGTAAGTAATCAAATGCAAATCATAGCCTGCCTGATTGACCGGCCGCCCCAGAGAATCCTGTATGGATTCAAATAGGGCGATACCCGAGAAAGGCCTGCCGGTCATGCTTTGTTTGGCAGCAGCAACCGGTTCGGCATAAAGGCTGAACACACCGGCAAATTTGTGCCGGAGATACTTCCCTTCATAGGCTCTGTTGAAATCCTCATATCGGCCGCCCCGGTTGAGCACATAGACCGTCTGCCGCCATTTATCGGACCCCACGGCCTTCTCCCAGCGGCGGGAATCAAAGATCGATTTCGTCAGCCGGCGGCGACTCCGGAGAAAGAGCTTCATCTCCTTTTCATCAACCTCCGGAACGGCTGCGTCTGCTTTATCCCCAAAAGCGATGTTTGCGGCCATTTTCAAATAAAAATCTTCCATGCGCGTGAAATCCCAATTTTCTCCGAGACCATTTTTCCCATATCCTGGCAAATCGAGCTTCTCCGCAATGGACAGCATGACGGCTTCCATACACAGCGGTATTCTTTCATCAAAGACTTTAACCGTCCCGGTCATTGGCGCCACAATCGGCTGTCGAATTTTGCTGGTTCTGGTCTGCACATCGGGCGTCACATGGGGGGTACCCCATCGTTCCCAAACGGAAAGATCAGGGAATATGTAATCGGCGTACATAGAGCTCTCCCCGATGACAATATCACAGGCGAAAAGCAGGGGCACGGCGTTCACATCTGCCAGCACATTTAACTGGTTCTGGGCGGCGGGTACGGAGAATCCGGGTGTGCCTTTATGTATAAAAACGGCTTTTACGGGATAGGGATAGCCGGCATTTGCCGACGGCAGGACTTCCTGATAAAGATTTGAAGAAAGCGGATAAAACGGACGCTTCGCCGGATAACCTTTAAACAGGGTGGTTTCCTCATAGCCGGTCTTCTCGCGTGAAAGCTTGAGTCCAAATGACCCCGGCATATCGGGATGCATCGATTTCAGGTTGAACGGATTGCCCGGTTTACCGCCGCTTTCGTGCCAATGCCCGCCCCCGGCCGATAATCCGCCTTTCCAGTCCGGATTGCCGACCAATAAATTCAGCGAGATAAGCGCCTGTGCATTGTAATAGCCGTTCGTGTGCTTCACGGCACCCCGATAGAATTCCACCACGGCCTGTTTCCCGTAAGAAGTAAATGTTTTGGCCAATGTTTTAATCATGTCCGGATCAGTGCCGCAGATATTTGCCCATTCTTCTATCGATTTTGATGAAGCGGATTCCCACAACAACTGAAAAGCGCTCTTCACACGGATGTTACGGATTGTTGTATCCACCTGAAGTTCCCCTTCGGAAGGATTATTTCTACTGTAGGGTTTTACCGGAATGGCTTTGCCGTCTTTATAAGCCACAAAGGTATCGTCATCACCCATTGCCAGGTCCGAGGCACGTAAATACCGGCCGGGTGTACCGTTCTTTTCGATTCGAACCAGCCAGGCGGCGGTACTCCAGGAGGGTTCGCCGTCGGCTGCTGCCGCCGCTTTATTGGCGTTTGTCAGAAACCCGGCATCGTATCTTTTGTTCTCGATGATCCAGCGAATCATTCCCAGTGCCAGAGCGGCATCGGTCCCCGGTCGAATGGGTATCCACATACTTGCTTTGGCCGCCGTTTTTGAGAAGCGCGGATCGATTACGGCAATTTTTAGACGCCCGCTCACGATCCCTTCCGTGATTTTCTCCGCCATTGGGGGCGGACCAAAATTGGCCTCAAAAGCGCCCGTGCCGAAAAAAATGATAAACCGGGAGTTTAGCGCATCCGGTTTCAGATTATCTTTTCCCCCGCTCCATTTTCCGTTGGAATATTTGTTTGTAGCCATTTTATAAGCCACATGATGACTCTGTTCACAGATGGCGACATGCTCGTACCAGTTCACCGAGCCAAACGCGTTATTGAGCCAGCGCTGCGAAAACTCCTTGCGGCCATGTTCGATTCGACCGGCTAAAAATACAAACCGGTTGTTTAATGGACCGAGATCCGGGTGATCCGGGTCAATTAATTTTCCCAGATGCGCAGCATGCCTATTCTTAAATGCGGCCAGTGACATCTGCTTGCGGGCCACTTTTTTGGCATCATCCGCCAGAGTGTTCATCACTTTGCCGTTCCGCACGGCACGAATTTCCTTCAAACCGGTGACGTACCTTTTTTCCTCACCTTTCACATTTTTGAAAAGATAACCGCCCTGGATAATTTCATCAATCGCCTGGTTAAAAGGTATGGTCTGCCATTGATTCGACCCTCTTGGTCCGCTCCGCTTTAACACTTTTACAATTCGGTAGGGATCATAAAGACTCTGAACGCCGGCCTGTCCCTTTGGGCAGACTTTCCCGTCGATTTTGGATGCATCGAATGGTGATGTGGAATATTTAACCTGCTGCAGCATCGACTGCGGTGAATAGGCGGGCCCATCAATTTTGACTAAAACGCCCTTTAATAATTTGGCTTTAATCGGACAATCGGTGTGGCATTGAAGACATACGGAATAGATGATGTTTTCTGCCCTGGCCAGCGCATAAGCTTCAACGGACGTTAATTCTCCCGACGCCGCTTTCTGCATCAGAGATTTCGCCAGGCCTAACTGTCCGGCGAGCATTGCCGACCCGCCCAGAAAAGCGGAACACTTTAAAAACTTTCGTCGACCGATGTTGATTTCTTCAAGGTTACCCGGTGATGACTGTTTATGTTTTTTCATAATTTACACTCCCGTTCTTTATGTCTCAATCAACCATGACATTTGGCACATACCGAAACCGAGGCAATTGTTCCGGTAAGGTAAATAACTCGTGGTTCTGTGCCTTCACTCTCGTTAATTCGAAGCGTTTGACGTTTCTTTTGCAGTTCATTCACCAGAGATTGGGAATCGTTTTTATCGCCAAAATACATTGCACCGCCGACACAGGTGGAGACACAGGCCGGTAACATCTCACTCTCCAGCCGGTGCAGACAAAAATGACATTTGCGCACCGCACCAATTGGTGAAAGACCCGCTCCCTTCCGCACCCATTCTTTGCCGTATTCATAACAGATTCGTGTCTCATACGGTTCAAGCTCGGGCGTGTTCGCGGTGTAAAACGCACCGGTATCCCGATATACGGCTGTATAGGGACATTGCGACTGCACTTTTTTGAAAATTTTCTCACCCTTCATCTTTTCATAATGAAAGACAAGAATTCCATCCTCCCGCTTGGTATAAGCATCTTCAGGTAATCCCTTTATGCAGGGCGGATTATCACATTGCTGGCAGTTTGTGGGCATAAAAATACGGTTTACATTCGGATATTCGCCATCCTCAACTTCCTTCACCACCCGGTAAGTCACCCCGGGCGGGGACACATTCTCCGCCTTGCAAGAGACCTGACAGGCGCGGCAGCCAATGCATTTGTCAACGTCGATGAGCATGATCCACGAACGCTTTGCCGCCGGTTTTTTCAGCGATCTTGCGAGGTCTTTCTGCATCCTGATTAAGCGATATTCTGATACCATAATAAGGCCTCCAATTAAAATTTATAATAGAATGTCACGCGGGGAATCAAATCACGCCCCGGCTTCTGTCCCGATGCGTTCGCCTCGTACGAGACCAGTTCCACATTGGGCATAAAATGTATATTGCCGGCCGGGATAAAATCCAATCCTGTTACGGCAAACAGAGACCTGGCGCCGGGATCAAAAGGAATGTAGGCGATTGCGGCACCATTAGGATTCGGCTCAAACATCTTATCGATGCGGGCAAAGAAATTAACCTTACCGGACAGCCGGACGGCACCGAAAATGGACGCCACTTCCAATTTCGGAGACCCCGCCGCTCCGCGTGTTTGATGAGCAAATTGAACCCCGATACGGCCCCTGTTGGTTTTATAGGCCGCAAATGCCTGAAGTGTATAAACGTCATGACTGCCCGGCTGACGTTCAAAATCGCCGTAAAGCTCAATAATGATCGATCGATTCGGGTAAAAGCCGATCGATCCCAGAATTTTTTTCTCTTTGTTTGCTTCGGGCTGTGTTCCCGTTCCATTTGCAAGCATCAGATGATATTTCACAGTCCCGTCTGCCAGCAGATTTCCTTTCACAGCCAAACCGAAACCACGGGAGCTGCCGATCTTCTGCAAATCCAGAGCCGTTTTTTCAACCGACCGGTATCCCCAGACTTTTTCAATCACATCCCATGTGGGCGTCGAAGAAATTCCCAAAATAATTTGTTGCCCGTTCTTCTTCCAGCGCAGATAGGCATCTTTAACAGAGGGTACCAGTTTCGATTTGCCGGTAAAGTGCCCTGCGCTGTTCATTTCCAATCGCAATCGTGTGTCAAAGCGGCTGCCCAACTCTTTATCGTAGGTGAAATAAATCCGGCGGAGCCGGAAGCCGTTCTGCCCCTTCAGGTTTGATTTGTGGCTGGCCGCCATATAATAATAGTCGCCGAACATATAACCGCTGATTTTCCCCGGCTGCCCATAAGCGGAAAAGACCCCGCCGCACAGAAACAACACCAGCACACCTAAGAATTTCTTCATCGCCGTTCTCCTTTGTTAACTCTCATCTGTTAGAATATTACGGGTAAAGTTTTTGTTTTTTTGATAAAAAGATTAATTGAATTTTAATAAATGTCGGTTTCACCGCGCACAAATAACGGCAAAATGAGTACCATTCATATAAAAAATTATTGCGCTTTAATAATCAATAGATTAGACATATATGAACGGGAGAGGGAGGGCTGAGAAATACGAAATCTCGCGATTAATCACGAAAAATCGCTACCGGAATTAGGACAATCCATGTTTTTGCATTTTGCTTCGAAGTGTCGAGTAGGGGATTTGCAGAATTTTGGCGGCACGGCTCTTATTGTCCTGACATTGCCGCAGGGTCATTTGAATCATCTCACGCTCAAATCGTGACGTCTTTTCCTCCAGGCCGGATTTTTGAGATAACTTTCCGGAGGCATTTGGCAGGTATTGATCCGGCAGGCAGGCAGGAATCATCGGATTACATTGGCAAACCAGGGAAAGCCGCTCGATCAGATTTTCCAATTCCCTGATATTTCCCTCCCAGGGATAATCCACAAGGATTTGGAGTGTCTTCGGGGAGATGTTCGGCGGATTATCGGCACGGAATTTTTCAAAAAAATGCCGAATAAGAAGCGGAATGTCGTCAAGCCTTTGCCTTAACGGAGGCAAATGGATGGGAACCACATTTAGGCGATAATACAAATCCGAACGAAACGAGCCGTCTTTTACCTTTTCATAAAGATTGACTTTGGTCGCCGCAATCATTCGGACATCCAGCTTAATCAGCCGGGGATCGCCCACTCGTTCGATTTCCTTTTGTTGAATCACTCGCAGCAATTTTACTTGCAATTCGATAGGAATATCGTCCACTTCATCCAGAAACAGGCTGCCGTGGTC
>BDTM01000105.1 GCA_002898015.1 bacterium BMS3Bbin03
ACATTGACCAATAGACTATGTATGTAGATGTTTTTGTCGGCTCTTTCTCGGACGCGGGTTCGATTCCCGCCGCCTCCACAAAACAGGAACTAATTTACAAAAATCCTTCTTAAACGATCTTTCTGCCTTTTTATGAAAAAAAGCATCAGTATAATTATTGCTTTATTCCTGATTTACTCGGGAAGCTATTCCGCGCCAATTTTACCCCATATAATCTGGCTTATCCAACCCAATGGCTTTAAATTTCAAGCGAAGATATTGGGAGATGAACATGCCGTTTATTATGAAACTCTTGCCGGGTATACCATCACAAAAGACAAAATAACCGGCTATTGGTGTGCGGCAGAACTTAATGCCGACGGGAAACTTTTGGCTTCCTCCCAGAAGATCACATCAAATTCTCTAAATGAAATCATGCTGGTTAAAAAGCATTTAAGAATGCCTTTCGATATTTACGGTATCCATAAAGAATTTTATAATACGCAATCAATCGCACAGGGCCTGTCTATTTACAAATTGGCGGTTTTATTAATTGATTTTACGGATGTACCATATACATTCCAAAAAAATAACTTCAGATCTCTTTTATTCTCGGAAAACTATGCTTATCAGTCGCCCGTTTCCGGCGAGTCTGCTTATGGGAGTTTGCACGATTATTTTTTTGAAAACTCCAACGGAAAATTGCATGTTGAAGGAGATGTTTACAATTGGGTGCGAGCGGATTCCATAAAAAATTATTATGAAACAAAAGGGAATCTCAATGCTGAAGCCGTGTCAAAATCGGGTGTTGATTTATCGAACTATGACGGATTTGTTGTAGTTTACGCCGGTGATGTGGGCAAGGCCGGCTCTAAACTCTGGCCGGAAACGAATTATGTCGGATTTAGCAAACCGCACTACCTAATGTCTGAAAAATGGATGCCCGTTTATAAATTTGCACCCATTGGTGTTCATAGCCATGAATTCGGGCATTTATTAGGGCTCCCCGATTTATACGATACCGATTTCAGTTCTAATGGAATTGGAATATGGGGTTTAATGGGTTATGGTGAGTACGGCAATGGTCATATGGAGCGCCCGTTTCATTTATGCGCTTGGTCTAAAAAGCAACTAGGCTGGGCGAATGAAGAAAAACTGTATCAGAAAGTACCTGAATCAATTGCATTAGCACCTGTTGAAACCGAAAACCACATTGTTAAAGTTATTTCGAAAGAGTCCTATTTTCTTCTAGAAAATCGGGAAAATTTAGGGTATGATTTTTATTTACCGGCATCGGGATTATTAATCTGGCACATAGATGAACGCTATGGACAACAAAATGCCGATAATCACCGATTAGTGAATTTAGTTGAGGCTGATAATAATGAGCCGGCATTTTATGCTGGAGATCCATTTCCGGGCAGCACGAACAATACAGAATTCACTCCGACATCCACACCCGCCTCGGTCGATTATGACGGGCAGGGTTATGTTTATCTTACCTCAATTTCTCAACAAAATCAATTGATATATTTTACTTGTACCGTATCTTTTGGACCCAATAAACCGGCGCATGTGGTTTCAGTCAATTATGATTTTCCGAATCTTTTCACAGCGCTTGAAATCAGTGCTGACAGCGATTCAATCTTTCTTCAAAAAGGTATTTACTCTGAAAATAATTTATTTATTCGCCATGCGTTGTTCATTGGGGGAGAAGATGTGAATTTTACCACAATCCGCGGAAAAAATAGTACCGTCATTTTCACTATTTTAAATAGCTCAAATGTAGAAATTTCAAATGTTAAATTAACAGATGCAAGAAATGGAATCGTGTGGAATAATTCAAGCGGGTCACTAAAAAATGTCATTTTTTATCGTTTAACGAATGATGCTGTTCGTTGTAACGCGTCTTCTCCCACGATTATAAATAACACAATTGTCCAGAATGACGGGACCGGTATTTTCTGTTCGAATGGCAGCAATGCAATAATAATGAATAATATTTTGACCAAAAACAATTTTGGGATATCTGCTTATAAAAGTTCTCCCATATTATTATATAATGATGTCTGGAATAATCTGGTAAATTATAACAGCGTCAATCCGGGTACGAATGATATTTCAAAAAACCCAAAATTTACGGATGAATACTATCAGGAATATTCGCTTTTGCCAACTTCGCCTTGTATCGATGCCGGAAATCCTGATTCCACCTATCTGGACCCGGACAGTACTAGAAATGATATGGGAGCCCTTTATTTCCATTTGAGTGAAGATTCCCTTTTTGAAAACCTGCGCGTGAACTGTGGCGGAGGACATTATGTCGATAGTGCCCATCAGGTGTGGTATGCGGATCAAGCTTTTAACGGGACATGGGGTTACTATAGGGGTGTGTCTGGAATAATTGATGATTCTGTATTTGTCGCTAATCCGCATGATTCTTTATATGTGACTTATCGCGAAGGCATGAAAAGATATGTTTTTAACGTTAAGAATGGATACTATCAAATAAAACTTCATTTCATCGAACCAAATTACAAAAACATCAATGAACGGGTATTCCATATTACTGTCAATAGCGATACGATATTTAAAAATATTGATCCAGCCAAAGATGCCGGTTATCTCATCCCATTTACAAAAATAGGTTATACAAATGTGTGGACGCATAAAATTGTTTTTCAATTTTTGCCGGTAATAGAACAGCCAATTTTGTCCGGACTGGAATTCCGGAAAATCACCGGGGGATTTCGAAAAATAGCAAGTAATAATCAATTAATTAACCTCGAAAATTGTTCGTCAAGTGCCTGGGGCGATTTTAATAATGATGGCAGCGAAGATGTTTTTATCACTTGCAAGGCAAAAAACAACTTTTTAATGAAAAATAATGGATATGGTTTGTACCGAATATGGAATAGTCCCGCAAATTTAAGATTTACAGGTGGAGGAATTTCATCTGCATTTATCGATTATGATAATAATGGTTATTTAGATCTGTTTGTAATAAACAATGAAGGGAAATTATTGGTTTATAAAAATTCTAACAAAGTTTTTAATGAAGTTACGGATTCCTTGAAATTAAATCATCTGATGAATGTCCTTCAAATCAAACCCATCGATTATGATAATGATAATTTTTTAGATCTTGTGGTGAATACTTCCAACGGACTGAAATTATTCAGAAATGAAAACGGACGTTTTTATTCGGATGTGTCGTCAATTCTGGGAATAACGTCGGGACTTAAAACGACAAGTGTTCTGGTTGCGGATTTCAATCGAGATGGCTGGAGCGATATTTTTATTACGAATCATGATTTATTTTTTCCACAGACAAATTTACTGCTGCTTAATCAATCGGGAGAAAATTTTAGGAGTAATGCTCTGGGGCACAATGGAAACTGTGCAGAGGCAGCAGACTTTGATAACGATGGTGATTTGGATTTAGTAATTACATCAAATCAGATTGGACGTTCGAGATATTTCCGAAATAATTTAGATTCATGGGCCGACATTTCCGGACAAATACCGACATTTTCAGAAAATAATTACCAGCAAATTCTATCCGCAGATTGGAACAACGATGGTTGGACTGATCTTTGGTTAGTGACAAAGGATGGCAGAAACAAACTTTTCCTGAATAATAATTCGGCTGGTTTTAAAGAAGTTACTGATTCTTTGGGTGTTACAAATGAATTATTTGGTCCGGAAGTCAGTCTTTCTTATGCAGATAATAATTCTGATGGGACTCTGGACATTTTTCAGACAGTGTCGGGTTCAAAAAATAATTTATATGAAAATTTTTCAACGCAAAATAATTGGATCGGATTTCGTCTTCGAGGGAGCACCGCTAATGCAATGGGGTTGGGCACAAAAATTAGATTGATCGCAGGAGATATTCAACAGTATAGAGAGATGAATTTTCATAATAGCGGCAAATCCAATAGCACTTTTGTTATGCATTTTGGATTGGGGCAATCCGATAAAATCGATACACTCACGGTCTTCTGGGCAGATGGTCATCTGGATTCATTTTATAATATCCGGGGAATTAATCGATATTACACACTTGTCGAAAATACAGAATTACCCGTGAATTTTATTTCTCTCTTTGGTAAATATGAATTTCTGCAAAAACGCATCTTCCTGAAATGGAAGGTGCCTTCATTAAAACAATTCTATCGGTTTAGAATCGAAAAGTCATACAATAAAAGATTTTGGATGACTGCAGCAGATTTGCTGGCAACCGGAAAGGAAGAATATTTTTGGTATGATAATGATATAAACCCAGTTTTTGCCAAATATTTTTACCGAATTAAGGGTGAATTAATAAATGGTTCACAAATATTATCGAATAAAATTTCCATTAATATCCTCAAACAACTTACTTTTGAATTATTTCAGAATTATCCGAATCCTTTTAACGAAGAGACTCTCATCAATTATCAATTGACGCAAAATGAGCCTGTCACATTAAAAATTTATAATAATCTGGGGAAAATGGTAAAAAAAATTGTGGATAAAAAACAAACTCCCGGGTTTTATACCCTGAAATGGAGTGGGAAAAATGATTCAGGAGAAAATGTGGCAAGCGGCCTATATTTCCTCGTTTTAAAGCAGGGGAACAGACGTCAAGTTAGAAAGACAATCTTGCTGAGATAAACGATAATATTGTAATATATGCGCCCAATATAATTTTATATTCCATTCTGAGTTTATATTTTGTAAATTAGTTTCGGTTTTTCTTAAATATTTTTCCGCATATTACTGATTTGTCAGTATTTCATTTAAAATCTTACGTGATTAAATTATTTAGCCTTTTTTATTAAGTAAACTCCTTCACCATATTTTGGTTGGTTATTCATATTAGAAATATATTTCCGGAATAAGCTATTTTCTTTTTTCAATTAAAATGATTGATAATTGAGATGAGTGTTTCTAACCTTGTGATTTTCATTTATCCATATCCTATATTTTTTCAAAGATAAAACATATCTGAAAAAACATCAAACAATGAACTTCTAACGCTATAGAGGAGGTGAATAACGAAAGAAGTGGAAAAAATATGCGGCGGAGTTAGGAGAAATTGTAACCATTAAAAACCAAGGAGGAGATTTCATGAACAAGTACCATTGTAAGAAGATTTCAATTTTAGCAATAAGCCTTCTTCTGACGCTGTTTTTTGTTTTGCCTGGATTTGCTCAACAAAGGATCCAAATGGCAAAAGCAAAACACTCCGGTGAAAACTTTAAAAAGAATGAAATTATTGTGAAGTTTTCCAAGAAAGCTGTTAAGCAGATTAAACTTCACGCGAGGCAAAATGCTGTGACGACGGGTATTTCTTCAATTGATCAATTGAATACCCGTTTTTCTGTACTTTCTATCAAAAGAGTCATTCCTTATTCTCCCAAATTTGAAAAAAAACACCAACATTATGGTCTTACTCAATATTATAAGATCACATTTAATGCGCCGGTGGACGTACAGGCGGCCGTTGAAGCGTATAAACTCAATGGAAATATCGAAAAATCGCAATTAAATCACCTGTACAGTCTGGTTGGTATGAATTCGACAAAAATGATTCCGAACGATCCATATTTTAACTTGATGTGGAATTTATACAATACCGGACAGGATGGGGGTACTCCGGGAGATGACATCCATGCCACGCAAGCCTGGAATTTTCAAACGGGTGACCCAAGTGTGATTGTCAGTGATCTGGATACCGGAGTAGATATAAACCATCCTGATATCGCCCCCAATCTTTGGACAAACCCGGGCGAAATTCCTGACAACGGGATTGATGATGATGGTAATGGTTATGTGGATGATATTCATGGCTGGGATTTCTCAGACAATGACAACAATATTGATGATTATCATGGACACGGCACGCATACGGCCGGAACCATCGCAGCGCTTGGGAATAATACCATAGGGGTAATTGGGGTTGCGTTTAATTCCAGGATCATGTCTTGTAAAATTTTTCCCAATGCTTATGATGATGTGATTGCCGAGGCATTTACATACGCTGCCGATATGGGTGCGACAGTTTCTTCAAATAGTTGGGGCGGCGGCGGCCAATCTGATCTAATTGAAGATGCAATTGATTATAATATTTCAAATGATGGGGTTGTTGTATTTGCGGCTGGAAATGATGATTCTTCGGACCCGACTTTAGGTTACCCTGCTTCGTACCCACCCGTTATTGCTGTAGCCGCAACGGATCGTAATGATCAAAAGGCCTGGTTCTCCAATTATGGCGACTGGGTAGATATTGCAGCCCCTGGAATGCAAATTCTCAGTACTTATATTGGGAGCCAATATGCCTGGATGGACGGTACTTCTATGGCCTGTCCGCATGTGGCCGGTGTTGCCGCACTTATTCGGGCAGAAAATCCCGGGTGGACAAATACACAGGTTCGAAGCCGTCTGGAAGCGACTGCAGATAATATTGATGCGCAAAATCCGAGTTATGCAGGATTGCTGGGAACAGGACGTGTGAATGCATTCAAGGCAGTTTATTCCGGTACGATCCCCAATCCGCCTGAAAATCTGAATGCGGTTGTTTCTGATCATAATGTGACACTCACCTGGAATGATCCAACCACTAATATTGACGGTTCTCCGTTAACTGATCTGACATGGATTCGGATCTACCAAAATGGTGTTTTAATTGATTCAGTGGCTGCCGGTACTGAAACGTACCTGGTTTCAGGCTTGAGCAATGGTATTTATCAATTTCAAGTTCAGGCAGTGAATACATCTTTTATTGGCAGCGAATTGAGCCAACCGGCTCAGGCTATTATCGGAACGGTTGAGGCAATTATCTGGAGGCCCCAGGGTGTCACATCTGTTGATGAAGTTATAGTTCGTGCTGGTGAAAAAGGTATGAGTTTATCAAGAAAAGATGCCCAAAAATTGATGGATCAACAGCTCGAAAGCGCCAATGAAATCCAACAGGCTTTGTCGGATAATAGTATTGTTGGCCTCATTGTTTCAGATATTACATCTGTTGATCTGGTTGATTACAATTATTTGTTTATTGTGCTGGGCTATTTTCCGGCAGAACATATGATTGCGGCCGGCAGCGACGAGGCAAATGCCATTATTGATTATTTAACTAACCAAAACGGCCATGTCTATATGGAAGGCGGCGATTGTTGGTTTTGGGATCCTTCGCACGGCGGGGAAGATTTCAATTCCTATTTTAAGATTATTCCTTTAAATGATGGTCCTTATGGTGGCGCTGTGCACAATTTATATGGGGCAAATTTTGCAGATGGATTGAATTTTGGATACGCCGGTGCTAATAGTTATATGGACCAATTACAAGCAGATGAATCAAATGGCGGCTTCGTCGTCCATGCCAATGACGATCCTTCTTATATTGCCGGTGTGGGTTATGACGGTGGTGCTTCCGGTTATCGAACAATCGGAACCGCATTTGAATTCGGTGGTCTGGTAGATAATAGTATTAATGGTACAAAGGCTGATTTAATGGCAAAGTATCTGGATTTCTTCCAGAATGGTTATGCCAGTGGTCCCTATATTCCACCGCCCGGAACGGTTGAAGCATTGGGTGATTACGAAAGTGTGGTTCCATTGTACTGGACTGCGCCTGCCGGGTTTACGCCATTCAATCCTGATCTTGGCGACAAGACCGGAATGGCCTGGTTTGGAAATAACGAAACTCCAAAACAGGTACCCAATAATTCCGATAGAGAGCCCAAATCCGTTCTTCAGGGCTATAATATTTACCGCGCAGAATCTACCGGCGGCCCTTTCACACAAATCGCCACGAATTATACACGCCAGTATTTTAGAGATACTGCCGTAACAAATGGAACTCAGTATTATTATGTGATTACTGCCGTTTATGACAATGGAGAAAGTTCAAATTCTATGGAAGTATCTGCCATCCCCGTGGCCGGTGGTTATGTAAAAACAGCCGGCTGGGCAACTTCTGCTCCGACAATTGATGGGGTGATTAATGCTGCAGAGTGGGCAGATGCCACATCTTTCACAATCCAGGTTTCGGATGTTTCCAATCCGGTAACTGTTTATATAAAAAATAATGCCGACAAATTGTACATTGCTGTGGATGATAAGAATGACATGGGAATCGATGATTTTGATCAAATAGGAATCTATTTTGATTCCAATTATGATCATGAATGGCCGGCGTCTTCACCCTCGACCGAAGGAAATTTCTGGATTTACAGTGAAGATGGTATTGCAAAAAATCAATTTAGGGGCATTTATGGACATTGGCCCTTAAATCTGGGATATGATGCCACTGTCATCGATAGTTATGTTAATCAGGGAATTTCAGCGAATTCCGGCAATGTGCAATATGAAGCTGAAATCGATCTGCAGAATAGTCATTTACAGGCGAGTATGGGTGACTCCCTCGGTATCTATTTTTACAGCTTAAATAACGGTGTCGATCAAACGACGGGTCTTTGGCCTGCTGAAGTGGTCTGGAACGGCCCGTTTTCTTATGGCACTGTGAAATTGGGTACACCCGCTTACCCCGTTCCCAATGCACCGTCGGATCTTTCAGCCTCAGTTACAGGGGTTAATGTTGATTTGAGTTGGACAGATCCCACGACGAATATCGACGGTTCGCCTATTACAAATGGCGATCATGTTAATGTTTACCGAGACGGAACCAAAATTGGTGAGGCCGCCTGGGGTAACCAATCCTACGCAGACGCCGGCGTAGCAAACGGATCGCACGCCTATTATGTGACGGCGGTAAATGCGAATGATATGGAGAGTGTTGCCAGCAATGAGGTATCGGTTATTGTGGGCACCATTAGCGCATTAATCTGGGCGCCTCCGGAAGTGACCGGCCTAAATGTGGATCCGGTAAAAAAAGCGAATGAGAAACATATCAGTGTGGATCAGGTTCTCCAGATGATAAAAAACGTTCATATTAACAGTTTTAATGAAATCAAGGCGGCTCTGGCAGCAAACGGCGTTTCTTCAATGATTGTCAGCGATATTACAGCTTACAGCTTATCCGATTATCAGTATGTCTTCTGTGTTATGGGAATGTATCCCAATAACCATCTGGTTGCTGACGGGAGTGCTGAAGCCACTGCACTGACAAACTATTTGAATAATGGCGGGAATCTCTACATTGAAGGTGGAGATTTTTGGTATTGGGATCCAAATTATGGTGGCGGTTATAATTTCGGTCCCTTATTCGGGATTAATGCCCTTGAAGACGGAAGTAGTGATCTGAGTACCGTTTTGGGACATGATTTTATTGAGGGGTACGATTTTACGTATTCCGGCATAAATTCCTGGGTGGATCGAATTGAAGCCGTGAATCCGGCTATTCTGATTCATTCAAATGAATCACCCGAATATGGAACCGGTGTTTCAAATAATCCCGGTACAGGGTATAAAACCATTGGTAATTCATTCATGTTTGGCGGTCTGGATGATGGAAGTGTCTCATCCTACACCAAAACCGATTTAATGGCAAAGTACCTGAATTTCTTTGGCGGCGCTCCAACCCCACCGCAGAAAGTTTTGTTAGTGGATGATGACCAGGGAGAATTTTATCAAACTTTCTATGAAACATCCTTGACAAATTTGGGTGTTGATTATGATGTATGGGATTACGAAACAGAAGGTGCGCCCCCTTCAGCCGCTACGATGTCCGGTTATGATGCTTTAATCTGGTTGACGGGCGACGACTTTATGTCTACCATTACACCTGCGGATACAACAGAGTTGCAGCCTTATCTGCGAGGGGGTGGAAGGCTTTTTCTAACCGGTCAGGATATTGGATTTGATATTGGTCGTCCAACCGCCGACGGACCACTCCTCACATTCTATAACGGATATTTACATTCAGTTTATGTTCAGGATAATGTGGATTTAGGCGGTATTCTTGGTGTTCCCGGCGATCCCATCGGAAACGATTTGTCGTTCAATATCTTCGATGGTGATGGTGCCGATAACCAGTATTTCCCGTCGGAAATTGATCCTCTTGGATCCGGCGAAAGCTCGTTGAAGTATAATCCCGATGTGCCATTATCCGGCGGAAAAGGGTATCATGGGAATCGTAAGAAATCCGGCACAAATCCAAACGGGATTAATAGCTCCGGTACAGCCGGTGTGCGTGCGGATACGGCCGGTTACCGAATCGTTTATTTTGCCTTTGGATTTGAAGGAATCGATACTCAGGCACATCGGGATACGGTCATGAACCGTGTGCTCACTTATTTGAAAGGTGCTGCACCCCCACCTCCGCCCCCGCCAACGGCTGACGCTTTGATATGGGCACCTATGACCGGAACGCAAATTCCGCCTCATACACCAAAAGAATTGGCGAAGATGAAGGGAATATCGGTAGATCAGGTCAATAAGCTTCTGGGACATTCGCTTCACAGCGAAAATGCTATTAAGGATGCCCTGGAAGCCAATGGCAAAACAGCAATCATTACTGCCAATATAGGCGATTATAATTTATCGGATTTCACGTATGTGTTTGTTGTTCTTGGAATTTATCCGAATAATTACATGATTACCGATGGCTCTATTGAGGCTTCAGCTCTTGAAAATTATCTTGTAAATGGTGGTCGTGTGTATATGGAAGGTGGTGACTGCTGGTATTTTGATCCGATTGTCGGCGGTCATAATTTCGGCCCCACTTTCCATATAAACGCTCTGTCCGATGGTTCCGGTGATCTGAATAATATTCTGGGTTTCTCAATTGCGGCAGGTATGGACTTTGCTTATTCGGGTGCTAATAGTTATATTGATCATCTCGCCCCTGTTGATACAGCAATGGTGGCTCATTTCAATGATGATCCTGCTTATTATTGCGGAATTGCTTATGATTATCAGGCGGGCAGTTACCGGACCATTGGTACATCATTTGAGTTTGGCGGACTGGATGATGCAAGTGTAGGCAGTACAACAAAGGCTGATCTGATGGCCAATTATTTAAATTTCTTTGACAACGGTCATGCCTATCAACCTTTATTACAACCGCCTCAAAATATAACTGTCTGGGACGATTATTACGGCCAGATTCCATTGGCATGGGATGCGCCTCCAGGACTTGAACCGCTTAATCCCACGAATATTCCAGAAGCAAACGGAACGAATGCCTCTGTTCCCAGAAAGGTTGGAAATAAGAAACGATCTTCCGGTTTTAGCCCGAAGCAGACTCTGGTAAGTTATAAGGTTTACCGAAGCGAAACGGCCGGCGGACCATACACTTTGATCGCTTCTGACATAAATCGCCAATATTATCGTGATGTTGCAGTTGTGAATGGCCGCACGTATTACTACGTTGTGAAAGCTGTTTACGACGAAGGTGAAAGTGATTATTCTGTTGAAGTATCCGGAACACCCAATGTCCCCGGCTACTTCTTGCGTTCAGCCTGGGCTCAAACGCCGCCTGCTCTGGATGGCACAATTGATCCTGCGGAATGGGCAAATGCGGTGAAAGCGGATATTACTTACCCGGGTATGCCAAATCCTGTGACATTATACATGATGAATGACGGGACACATCTTTATGTGGCGGTTGATGATAAAAACAATAATTCACTGGGAGATTATGATCAGTTGGGGATTTATTTTGATACGAATCGAGACCGCGAATGGCCGGAATCTTCACCCAGCGACGAGGGAAACTTCTGGATTGAATATTTAGCAACCGGATCCGAATCGGAATTTCGCGGTTGGTATGGACATTGGCCGAACGATCTACACACAGATCCTGCTGTTCCGGCAGATGGTGTTCAGGAAGCAATATCTGCGGCTTCCGGGAATGTCCAATTCGAAATAGCTATCGATCTACAGAATAGTAAACTCTCTGGAGCACCGGGCAGCTTATTTGGTTATAGAATGTATGCGCTGGATGCCCAGTCCGGTTTGTTTACAGGATATTGGCCAACCGAATCTATCTTCAATGCACCCTTCACGTATGGTGATGTGTTGCTTGCGTCTCAACCGAATGCATCCTTAATTCGTGTCAACTGTGGCAGCGGAAGCGTCACCGATTCGGATGGCAATGTCTGGTCGGGAGATCAACCTTATTCGCCGGGCAGTTGGGGATATACCAGCTCCGGCGGCACTTATTCAACCACAGCTCCGATCGCCAATACAGATAATGATACCCTATACCAGTCGGAACGGTACGGAATGGACGGGTATCGTTTTGATGTCCCCAATGGCATCTATCAGGTTACATTAGAATTTGCTGAAATTTATTTTAATGCGTCTGGCCAACGTATCTTTGATATCGCTATTGAAAACCAACAAAAAATCGATAACCTTGATATCTATGCCAGAGTCGGAAAGGACGCCGCACTGAATATGGCTATCGGAATACAGTCAACAGCGCAGATTCTGGTTAGTGATGGCCACTTAGATATCAGTTTTACTGCATCAAAAGATAACGCAAAGATTTCTGCCATTGAGGTTAAAAAGATTGGCGCAACAACACCTGTGAATGAGTATCTAGTTAATGCCGGAGGGTCCAAATACATCAATTCAACTACGGGAGAAGTCTGGGCAGCAGATAAGCCTTATGTTGCCGGCAGTTGGGGATATGATGGCGGTCATTATTGGCAAACGACGGATCCAATTTCGGGTACGACCGATGATCCTCTGTTCCAGAGTGAACGTTATGGAATGAATTCGTATAAGTTTGATGTTCCCGATGGAAACTATGATGTTACATTATGCTTTGCAGAAATCTATTTCAACACTACCGGCAAACGTGTTTTTGACGTGAACGTTGAAGGCAATCTTATCGTAGACGATCTGGATATATTTGCAACAGTCGGCAAAGATGCGGCCTATTTCGTAAATGTGCCGGGTGTTACGGTTGCGGATGGACAACTAAACATCGATTTTACGGCCGGTGTTGACAATCCAAAAATATCTGCAATTAAGGTTGTACGCACAAGTGATACACAGCCTCCTTCTCTTAGTGTGGATCCGACAGAACTCAATTTTGGCACAAATAAAACTGAGCTGACATTCCATGTTAAAAATGCCGGAGATGTACCTCTGCAATGGAGTGCAATTGAAGATCCAAATAAGATCTGGATTGTGGGTACTTCTCCCAGTACAGGAACGTTAAATGCTGGAGAAACGACCGCTGTGATTGTCACAATTTCCAGAGATGGATTAACTCCGGGCAGCTATGCCGGAAATATTACAGTGAATTCAAACGATGGAACGGCACATGTTTCTATCCTAATGACGGTTGCCGGGCCTCCCTCCGGTCACTATTTGACTCGTGTTAATGTGGGCGGAATTGAATACACAGATACTTCCGGAGATATCTGGTCCGCTGATCAGGCATACACATCCGGCGGCTGGGGTTATGAAGGGGGTACACAATGGGCTACAACGCACGCCATTTTCGGAACCGACGACGATCCATTGTTCCAAACGGAACGATATGGAATGACCGGCTACAAATTCGATGTGCCCAATGGCGTCTATCGGGTCAAACTTCTCTTTGCGGAAAATTATTGGGATGCATCCGGCAAGCGTGTATTCTCAGTTGAGATCGAAGGCACAACTGTCCTTAACAACCTGGACATTTATGCTCATGTAGGAAAATATCGTGCCTACAAGCAGAGTATTGGGGTTATCACTACGGGAATTCAGGTAAATGATGGTCAGTTGAATATTAACTTTTCCGCTACCGTAAATAATGCAAATGTGGACGGGATAGAAGTGGCATGGGTATCAGACGAACCGCCGTCACCGCCTACACCCGTTACGGAAGTTCGAATTAATTGTGGCGGTCCTGATTATGTTGATAATAACGCAAAACTCTGGCAGGCGGATTTCGACTTTATAGGCGGAAAAGCCTGGTCGACGGGCCATGAAATTTCTTCAACAGAGGATGATCCGTTGTATCAATCGGAACGATATGGTCAAAATGGCTCAGCGGTTCAGTACAATATTAATATGTCGAATGGCAATTATGTGGTAAAGCTGTTGTTTGCAGAGAACTGGATGAGTAGTATCGAAAGCCGCGTATTTAATGTTGCCATCAACGGAACCACTGTTTTGAATAATTACGATATTTTCATGGAAGCGGGTCAATATGTGGCGACCAGCAAAAGCTTTCAGATTACCGTAGATAATGGCATATTAAACCTGAGTTTTAATCCTGTCATCCAAAATGCGAAAGTAAACGCGATTGAGGTCATTTCTGTGAGCATGGCCAAAAAAACCGGTTTCTCGGATAATTTGATTCCGGCGACTTTTGACATGAAGCAAAACTATCCGAATCCATTCAATCCGGATACCCGTATTAGGTATCAAATATCAGATCGGGCGGAAGTCAATCTGGTCATCTACAATGTAATGGGACGGGAAATAAAACGTCTGGTTGATCATACGGAAAAAGAAGCGGGTTACTATGTGGCTTATTGGAATGGTTTGAATAATAATGGAGAACAGGTACCCTCTGGTATGTACTTCTACCAGATTCATATTAAACCGGTCTCAGGGAATGATAAACCATTCACTAGAACTTTAAAGATGATAATGATTAAATAATTTCAATCATCAAAGTTCACGGTTTTAAAAGCCGCTCTGTTTTAAACAGGCGGCTTTTTTTGTTTAATGTTAGCAATCACGGGTCAATAGGATAACGGTGATACGGATTTCTGCCGATGTTTAGTCTTATTCACGCTCTTTCCCGATTGCACCATAAATGTGCAAATATTCCTTGTATTTCGATTATTTTTTTAATAATTTATAAAAAGATTGAATTTAGTGTAAATTATTTTCAAAAAATACTCGATATACTTTAAGGCATCATCCAAATTAGAACTAATTTATGTGCAGATAAAAAAGAGTGCGGAAAATGCTAGTTGATAATCGCTATTTTGTAGAGAAGTCTCTGGGGGAAGGGGGAAGCGGGAAAGTCTATAAGGTTTTGGATAAAATTTCGGGAGAAATTCAGGCACTGAAGGTGCTGAATCCGGATCAAATTTCTTCCGGTAATCTTGCCCTTTTTGAAAGAGAATTCTTAAATCTCAAAAAATTATCCCACCCTAATATTATTCGCGTTTACAATTTTGGGTTCTATAAGCGGAATCAGCCGTATTTTACAATGGATTATATCGACGGCCCTCCCTTAATGAAACTGTTTCAGAAAAATTTTGAACTCAAACTTTTCGTGCAGCATGCGATTGAAATCTGCCTCGCATTGGATTATTTGCACGATCAAACGATTATTCATCGAGATTTAAAACCCGCCAATATCCTTCTCAAAAAAGACAAAGACGGACATTACCAGGCGGTGCTGACTGATTTTGGGATGGCGGACAATTTCCGTATTTCTCATTTTGATCCCAGAGGCGGAAGCCATTTTTATGTGTCCCCTGAAGCGATAAAGGGATGGAAAATCGATCAGCGTTCGGATTTGTATTCGCTGGGAGTGACACTGTATGAAATTGCTACCGGCCGGAAGCCGTTCTCTGCCGAAACGCCGGTCGATGTTCTAAAACAGCATTTGCACAAAACGCCTGACGATCCCTCAAATATTCGCACCGAAATACCCTTTGATCTGAGTCGGGTTTTGTTTAAGTTATTGGAAAAGGAGCAGTCGGCCCGGTACAGTTCGGCTTCGAAAGTGATTCAGGATTTACTGCAATTGTCTCCGGTGGATATTCCGATTCCTCAATTGCAGACGACGGCACAGATTTGGGGTGGTGGATTTGTCGGCAGAAAAGCCGAATTAAAGGTGTTACAGAATGCGTTTGAGGCGAGTCGAAGCCAGCAAAATTTGCAATTTGTACTGGTCAATGGCGACCGGGGAATCGGTAAAACCCGTTTGCTCCAGGAATTTTCAACGCAAGTGCAATTGGAAGGCGGAAAGGTATTTTCCCTAAATTCATCCGATACAAAAAAGATTCCTTACGGTCTAATTGTTGAAATGATTCGCCAGATTGGTGTTTTTACACCTACAGATGTTGAATTGTCAGAAGACGAAGCGGCCATCTGGCGGTTTATTTTAACAAGTGAACGGGGGAAAAACATCCCAATTGTTTTTGAAAATAAAGCTCAAATTTTTGATGTTTTCGTTCGCCTGCTGGAGAGATTTACAGCCGCCATTCATAAAAATCTAAAGAAGGATGAAACAAGGCTTCCGCTTTTGGTCATTCTGGATGATTTCCAAAGTGCTTCAAAATCCATTCACGAGTTTATCCGGTATCTGCTCTACAATGGCTCGTCTATTAAAATACTCCTAACGGGAATTATTGCCCGGGATGTGGTTAATTTACAAAAATTTTATCGAGCATTTCAGTCTGAAAAAATTTTTCATTGGCTCGATCTGAACGCGCTTAACCAAACCGATTTTCAGGCATTTTTAAGTCAGAAATTTACACGTGTCAGGAATTTTGACGCTTTGGCGAATGATTTGTGCCGGCAAACTTCCGGAAATCCGCTTTACACCGAATATCTTCTGCAATATTTAATTGATAAACAGGCCATTGTTCGTGAGGGTAACAATTGGCTCTGGAAAGGCATGGGGGACGGGCTTGGAATTCCAGGCGCAATAACGGAGCTGTTCAGGTCCCGCTGGGACAAATTAGAACCTGCGGCGCAGTTCCTGATGCAGGCCATTGTTTTTCACGGCGAAGCGGTACTCTTTAGTTTTTTACAGGCATTTTTCGAAACGGAAAAAGAACAATTTCTGAAAAGTATCGAGCAACTGCTTGCCAGCGGCCTTATTCTCCGGGAAGTGGTTGATAAAAAGAGCACACTCCGATTGGCACAACAGAGCTGGACGGACTTTGTGGAGGAGATTACACCTCCCGCAAAGGCAAAGTCCATTCATCAACACTGGCTGCATGTAATAGAAGAAAATATTTTGGAAATGTCAAATGACTGGGTCGTTCGTTTGGCCTATCATGCTTTAAGAAGTGGAGAGACTGAAAAAGCCAGAAATTATCTTCCGAAAGCGGCAGACTATACGCGTTCGATGTTTGATTTTTCACAAGCCGTCCAGTTGTACTTAGAATATTTAAAACTCTTATCCCGGGAAGATTTTGAAGAAAGAGAATCAGTACGCGAGAAATTAGCAGATATTTACGAACAGCAGGGAGATTTTGAGAAAAGCCTGGAGATTATTCAGGATGTTTTAAAGGATTATGAAGTATCAAAATTATCGACCGGAAAAATCTGGGATTGGAAATTTCGAAAAGTAGATATTCTTCAAAAGATGGGAAGAATCGACGATGTCCTAAACTTTCTAACTACACAGCATAAAGCGTGGACTTCCCTTTCCTATAAATGGCACGCAAAAGGTCATTTTGAACTGGGCTGGATTTATCGTCTAAAAGGAAACTTTGAAAAAGCACATGAAAATTATGCTTTGGCGCTTGATCTCTTCAAAAAATCGAGTTCGGATGCAGATTTGGGTTACACCTATAATCGCATCGGCGTTACCTACCTCATCCAAAATGAGTTAGATGATGCAGAAGAAGCTCTGGTCAAAAGCCTTGAAATTTTCAATAAAATTTCGCATTTACGAGGGTTAGCTCATGTCCACAACAATCTCGGAATTCTTTATCGTCAGAAAGGCGATAGCGGCCGGGCGCTGAAACATTATCAAAATTGCCTGAAAATCAGGCGTGCCACGCGGGATATCAGCTTTTTGCCGCAGGTACTGAACAACCTTGCAAATCTGCAATATTATGAAGGGAAATGGCGAGAAGCATTCGAGGCCTATCAGGAGGTTTTAAAGGTTTCACAGGGATTGGGACTTTTGGAGACAACGGCCAGCGTTCTGGACAATCTCGGGATGCTCTCCTTGTATTTTGGCCACATCGATGAAGCGCTCCTATTTGGGAAAAAGGCTGTTTTGCTGAATCGGGAGTTGGGAAATCTTCGAAATCTTGCGATCGCTCTGGAACGAATAGGGGATATTTACGATGTGAAAGAAGAATTTCACCTATCGAAAAATTACTACCGGCAAAGTCTTAAATATTTTGAAAAGTTAAAAAATGAAACGGCGTCCGTCATCATTCTGGTTAAATTAGGGTCCCATTATCTAAAAATGAATAAAAAAGAGGCGGCCCTGGATTATTTTATCAGGGCGGAAGACCTTTGTCAAATTCATCATCTGGAACCGGAACGGGTTCAGGTTGCCATCTACATTTTAAAATGGGCGCTTCAGTATCATGATTTCCAGCGGGGAGAATACTATAGAAGTTTTCTGCAAAATAATCTGGCCGTATTGTCCGATCCCTATTTACTGGGCCTGGCGCACCGTCAGTTAGGCGATGCCTTGTTTAAAAAAGAGCAGCCTTCGCATGCGCTTGAAAATTATCAGAAGGCATTGGAAATATTTAATAGACTTTCGGCTGTCATTGAACAGGCGCGAACGCATAAAGCCATTGCTCTTACGCATAACTTGCGTGAGGATTTTGAGCAGGCACAGGTACATCTGAAAAAAGCGGTTCAGCTTTTTGAAAGAATTCCGGCGCGGAGTGAACGATTGCGGTTCATGCAGCATTTGGTGGATGTACAAGAACACCTAATTGCAAATTTACAGCAGGGAAGCGGTTCGGATAACCAAATTATTGCGCTTCAACAAACCAGCCTGATTATTCACTCCATTTTTAGTCTGGAAACGATGCTGCACAATATTATGAACACGGTTATCAATTTGCTCAAGGCAGACAGGGCGGCCATTATTTTTGTGGATAAAACGAGCGGCGGCCTTGAGGTAAAAGTAAACCGGGGAATGGAGGATGCCACAATTGAAGACGCACTCCGCATCAGTCAATCGATTGTTGAACGTGTTGAGCAGACGGGAAATTCGGTTTTATCCCGGGATACAAGGGGAGATGATCGATTCCGCAACAGCAAGAGTGTTCGAAATTTTCGCATCTTTTCACTTATGTGTGTGCCCCTGAAATTAGAAGATCATCTGATCGGAACGGTTTATATCGACAGCCGGAACCCGGATCGAATTTTTACCTACAGGGATCTGGAATTTCTCGAGAATATTGCTGATCTGGCCGCCGTGGCCATCAGTAATTCGGAATACTACGAAGATTTGAAAAACAAAAAGGACACGCTTGAAAAAGATGTAAAGCATCTGCGGGAAGCGATGGAGAAGAATTTCAAGTTCAATAACATGATCGGCAGCAGTAAACCGATGCAGGAAATCTTCAAAGTGGTCTCCAAGGTGCTGGACAAAAATGTGGACATCCTGATCCGGGGTGAGAGCGGAACAGGAAAGGAGAAGCTGGCCGGTATTATTCACTTTAACAGCAATCGAAAGGATAAACCGTTTGTCACGGTAAACTGTGCGGCCATCCCGCCGACTCTGCTTGAAAGTGAGTTGTTCGGCATCGAAAAACGTGTCGCGACAGGTGTCGATATGCATATCGGTAAATTCGAACAGGCCGACGGCGGGACTATTTTCCTGGATGAAATTGGCGATATGAGTATGGATACCCAGGCAAAAATTCTGCGTGTGGTTCAGGAACGGGAATTTCAAAGAATCGGCGGCTCTAAAACAATAAAAGTGGATGTGAGGATAATTGCCGCAACCAATAAAAATTTGGAAGAAGCCATGCAAAATAAAACCTTCCGCCAGGATCTGTACTATCGTTTGAATGTTTTGCCCATTGTTATCCCGCCGTTGAGAGAAAGAAGAGAAGATATTCCGCTTTTGGTTGAATACTTTATGAAAAAATACGGCCCTTCCGGGTTTTCCAAAAAAATAACAAATGCGGCCATGAAAGCGCTTGTTGAATATGATTGGCCCGGAAATGTGCGTGAACTTGAAAATGTGATACATCGTATGATGATTTTTACAGAAAATGGTCATCTCACGGGCAATGATCTTCCGGTGGAAATCCGGGCAAAAAACAAGATTCAGGAAATTATTGATTCGGGAAAAGGGGGAATGGCTTTAAAAGATTATGAAAGAACCTTATTGGTTGAGAGCCTCAAATTGAATGAGTGGAACATATCCAAAACAGCAAAAACGTTAGGTGTTCATCGAAATACGCTTCACAGGAAGCTAAAAGCTTATCAAATAGCAAAACCAAAATTGTAATTGCACCAATAGTAGTGCACTACCATTTGCCTGTGCTATGTGCTTAAAATTTAATTATAAATACGTGATGCACTATTAAATGGGCAATTTTATAACCTCTTGTTTTAAAGTAATTAGAATGAAGCCCTCCTTTTGAGTGCACAATTATTGTGCATATTCAGCTTTTGTTGACAAAATTGGTAAAAAACCGAAGAATGAGTTTTTTGATAACCTATTAAAAAACAAGGGATAATTTTTTATTTTTCTATCGACATTCGACAGGAATGGTACTATAATTGCAAACTTTTAACTTGTAGAATTGTCATATTAATAACTTGGGAGGAGGATTGACATGCGTTCTTTTGTCAAAGTCGCGGTGGTGGCTGTTAGTGTAGCGCTGGCATTGGGAACAATTCAGTTGACCGCTTTTGCGAGTGGTCCGGTGGACATTCCGGTCGGTGGGATTATGAGTGGTCCGGTGGACATTCCGGTCGGTGGGATTGCAAGTGGTCCAGTGGACATTCCAGTTGGCTAAAATATTTAATAGAAATAAACTGGAAATCTCCTGATAGCTGCCATTTTACAGGCGGGTTGTTTATCGAAACTACCAATGGCAACTTTTATTTAAAGGGGGTTGAGCATGTTCTCAACTCCCTTTTTTTATTTGAAGGAGATGTGATTCTAGTGAATTCGTACAAAATACAAAATAAGATTGATTATATTTCCAGGCGGTTATCGGCTCATATCACTGTAATCGCCTATGTACACCGTGATAGTTATAAAGATCTTCGTGAACTATTAATCGATATTTTTCGGAGATTGGCTAAAAATACAAAATATATTAATACCGTTTCTTTCGGAATTGTGGATGTCCGGTCTGACGATGATTTTGAAAGTTTGATTAAGTCCAGATTTACGCGTGAAGATTTGCCCAAAATCGTCATTTACAGACCCGGAGGGAGTTCAGTTTTTGAAGTGGATAAAATTGATTTTCAAAAAATAAAAACGGCAATAGATCTTGCCTTAATCTATTAATATTTTTCGTGACGGGTGATTGTGATGTGGTGGAATATTTTTAACGAGGTGCAGTATCTTCAACTTCGGACGAAGAATCAACCTAAAATTTTTATATGGTTGACGCCTTCACTGAACGACGTCTACAAAACAAAATTGATCAACATTCTTTCCGCAATTAACCGAAAATTTAAAATCCAGAAAGATGTCATCATTTCTCTGGTTGACGTCAACCGGGATCCAATGTTACAGGACTTACTAAATCACATCAATCCATCGCACAGGATTCCTTTTGTAACGGGTTATCTTGCCAACGGTGCCACCTATTTTAAATCTCACGAATTTTCGACCAGGAAGATGGAAAAACTCATTTGTGAATTGCTGCTTTTCCCTCATAATTGAAGCACAATTATTTTAAGTTGTATCCCCCCAAAACTTAAATTATTGAACCTTTCGGAATGCTTACCTGTATTTAAAATCGAATTATCACAATTGGTTAGGTTATTCAATTTTAAACGAAAAAACAGGAGGCTTTTATCATGAAAAAAGCAATTGGCATTTTAGCCCTGTTGATGGTATTTGCTGCGGGATCTGTGTTTGCGCAGGATTTCCCCAAAGAGGCGATCAATTTATTGAATGCGGATCAAAAAGCAAAGATCGAGAAATTGCGCACGGATTTTCAGAAGCAGCAGATCGAACAGAGGGCACAAATTCGCATTGCCCAGTTGGATTTGAAAGAAATGCTTCGCAGCAGCAGGGTGCCGGATATTTCAAAAATGGATAAGGAACAGGCCAAAATTTCGCGATTAAAAAGTCGATTGGCCGCAAATCGTTTGCATTTTTTAATTAATGTTCGTAAAGTCTTAACAGACCAACAGTGGCAAAAGATTCGGGAACTTCGTGGAAAATTAAGAGCAGAACGAATGAAGCGGCGGATGGAACGACCCATGCGAGGCGAGCGTTTTCATCGTCCCGAATTTAAGCGGGAACATCATCGCATGAAAATGCCGGTTATGCCGGAAAAATAACATTGACACGGGGTGCGGAGTCTTGACGCTTCGCCCCCCCTTATTTTAAGGACAGTTCTCCTTGCCAGCGAGTGTTGAAAAGAAAGAAAATAGTCTCGTTTCAGATGAAGAATTGATGAGCCGGTTTCAGTCCGGAGAGCATCTGGCATTCGATAAGTTGGTTAATCGATACCGCGAACGCGCGGTTTCGGTTGCGTTTCAATATTTACACAATCTGGAAGAAGCCAAAGATACAGCTCAAGATGTTTTCGTGAAGGTTTTTCAGGCATCCGGTAAATTTAAAAACGGCGAAAAATTTGCACCCTGGTTTTATCGAATTTTAGTCAATCACACCATCAATATTTATCGACGAAAAAAAGTGGTGCGTTTTTTTTCAATATTTCAAAATGAAGACGATTCCGGGCGAAGCAGTCTGGCGGATGTTTTGGTTGATCCCCAAAATTTGGAGGAGACGATCGATTTGCAAAATGCCGTTCGGGAAGCCATCCGGCAGCTTCCGGAGAAACTTCGCAGCGTGGTCATTTTGAGAGAGATTGAAGGGTTTTCGGAGGCAGAAACCACTAAAATTTTAAAGATCCCCTCCGGAACCGTCAAATCGAGGCTTTTTCATGCCCGGAAAAAATTAAAGAAAATTTTGGAGAAGAGTCTTTGAAAGGTGATTTTAAATGAAATCTCTTTGCAAAAAAACTCAAAAACGGCTGGATTATATGAATGGTCACATCGACCATTTCCTTGTGGAATACCCCGATCTGGCAGAGCATTTTAAAAAGTGCAAAGTCTGCCAGGCGGAGGCAAAAAAATTAGTCCGGATATCGCAGCTTCTGTCCGGTCAGACACTTCACATCTCAAATGAACCGTTCTGGAATGATTTTTCAATTGGGCTGAAGAGGAAACTTCACCGGTCGGATAAAATGCCGTTTTGGAAAAAAATCCGGAAGGATTTTGCTCAAACGCTGAATCGAATTGTGTTTCGCCCGGTCTATCAATTGGGTTTGGCTTTTGTGATTGTTTTTGCCCTGTCCTATTTTGGTTACCATTCACTTACCCGGCAGTCCGCTGTTCTGACGAATCCGTATGAATTCTTGTATGAAAGTTACCAGGAAGCTTCAAGCGGAAACCCGATTTACCGCTCCCTTTCCGATCCAACGGAAGAAATCATTACCATCGCAGAGCTCTCGGGAGATATTAAATGAAGAGATTTTTAAGAATCGTTCTATTCCTGGTTTTTGCAGGCGGTTTCATTTTTCAGGGAAGTGCATTTGCGCAAAATAATCTGGAAAATGCTTTTAAAAAAGTGAAAAAAGGGTATCAAACTGTTCGTTACCATGCCGTTGCCATCGATACAACCGCGGCTCCAAGAGGGATGAAGCGTCCTGATTTTCGCGGTGGGGAAGATCGATATCGCATTCAAAGATGGGAAGTCTGGTACGAAGGGCCGGACAAAGTGCGGCTTGAACGATTAAACAAAAGATCGTCCCGAAAAATAATCCTTATCCGGAAAGGCAGCCAATTATATATCAAGTTTGGGGAGAGATGGGTGGTGCGCCCAATTTTAAAGGAAGAAAAAAGCATGTTCCTGGGTCTTCCCTGGCATCTTCGCGGCGCGCCCTATTTAAAATTGATTCAAAAAAATTATAAAATTGATTTTAAACCGGATGGTGAAATTATCGGTCGCCGTGTGGCCCTTTTGTCGATTCAACCGAAATACAAAGCGCGAATGATCTGGAAACTCTGGATCGATGCGTCCACGGGAATCATTCTCAGACAATTGCAGCAAGTTGAAACGCCTTTCGGATTAAAAATCCTGAAAGCGAGACAGATGACCTTCATCGAATATGGCGGGAATTTCCCGGATTCCCTTTTCAGCGTCTCGGGCAGAATTGTGAAGCAAAAACGGGAATTCCGGCGCCGCCGGCGTATTCATTTTAATACGGAAGGTGAAACGTTTAAATCTCTCAGGGATTTGGCCGACCGGGCTCCCTGTTCGATTTTTGCTCCCGAACCTTCTTTGAATGGCTTTGCGTTTGTCAGAGGCAAATTATTAAAACGGCCGCGGATGACGATGATTCAAACGCACTACAGCGACGGCCTGATTGATTTTTCAATTTTCCAGATAGACGCGCGGAAAAACGTGCGCAAGCGGTTCATGAAAAGATTTATGGAACGCCGCCCGAGAGGCCGCAGAAGACCTTTGATGGAAATTTACCCACTGGAAAAAAACGGCTTTGCATTTCTGATTCTGAGTCATTTCCCCGGCCCCTGGGTAAGAGAAGCGGCTGTGCGTTTAAAACCCCTGCCGGAAGATTGAAATGATTCATTCCGGAGTTTTTTCCGAAAGTACCTCTATTTAATGTTCCCGCCTTTCTTCTGATTTCGACTTTTATCCCGGATTTCTTTTTTAACGTGACCCTGGTTTTGTGAATGGCTCAGGCCAAAATAATATTGTAAGTCGCCGCAATTTTATTTATATTTTAACCAACCTGAAGAATTCACTGCGGAGGTCGCTGAGAGCGCAGAGGTTATAAAATAAAACGAGGTATTGAATGGCCAAAAAATTAGAAGTTTGCGTCAATCATGCCGGCCGTTACACAAATCGACATTGTTATGTCTGCCATAAATCTATTTGCAAAGACTGTCAGAAGGTCCGTTCTCACCACATTTTTTGCGGCAAAACTTGCTGGTATCGCTTTTTGCTGCGGGAGTTCTTTCAATCCTTTCAGAAAAAATTTAGAAACACGCGAAAAGTCATCCTGTCTCAAAATACCCTCATTCTTTGGGGCACGATTGTTCTTTTATTTTTAATTCTTATGAGACAAAATCTCCAGCTTTCACATAAAATTGAAACTCTGCAGAAGAAAACGCCGGGCCGCTTTTGGTCCCCGGTCACCCCTAATGAAGAAAAACCGAAATCGAGTCCATTGGTGGTTCAGAAGCCGGTAAAAGGGGCAATGGTTTTGTCCAATAAAATCACCATTCGCGGAATAGCGGACGATGGCGCCATTCTAATTTTGGAGCAAAAAAACAAGCCGGTGGCTGTGACGCTTCCGCAAAACGGGAAATTCGTTTTGAAAGATATTCAAATTTCACGCGCATCTTCCCATTTCAAACTAAAGGCATTATCGTCTGAGGGAAAAGTGACGGCGATTGAGGAATTGCATTTTCACTACGCGCCGCCGAGCATTCGCTTCTTGGCAACACCCATTAGGCGGGGAGATCGATCTCAAAGGGAGATTGCACTCACATTTGACGGAGGCGCTTTAAACAATATTACGGGCAAAATTCTGGATATTTTACGCCAAAAAAACGTATTGTGTACGATATTCTTAACGGGAGAATTTATTCGCCGTTACCCGGAAACGGTAAGACGGATTGTCCGTGAAGGACATAAAATTGGAAATCACACGTTCCATCATCCGCATTTGACGACTTACGCCAAAAACCGGAGGCAGGCGACACGAGAAAATATGACCCGGGAGCGGTTTCAAAAAGAATTGACACAAACCGCGAAACTGTTCGAAGAGGTGACCGGGAAGAAAATGGCCCCGTATTGGCGTGCTCCTTACGGTGAATCCAATCCGGAAATCCGATTGTGGGCAGCAGAATTGGGGTACCGGGAAGTTGACTGGACGTTTGGTAAAGATCAAAAAGAAAATATGGATACGCGGGATTGGGTGGCTCATCCGGGGGATGCGGGCTACCAGACGGGCGAGGAGATCAAGGAAAAAATATTAAAATTTGCGGATGAAAAAAACGGCGGAGCGAACGGAGCCATCATTTTAATGCATTTGGGAAGCAACCGAACGCGCGATTTTCCGTATAAAAAACTTCCGGAAATAATCGATTCACTGCGTGCAAACCATTACAAGTTGGTGACGGTTGGTGAAATCGTAAAATAACCAGTGAAAATCTGCATTGCACGATGGCCTGTCCATCTAAACAAAATATTTTTGAGCCACTTTTAAAATTTTAAGATTATAAATGGGAGAATGTTGATATGCGTGAAACGTCATTTTTGTGGGATTACTTTTTGGGACCGAGGGGCGAGAATGTGCAGCTTCTTTCCGAATTGTTAACGGCCGGGCTGAATCATTATCAACGGTGGCGGGAGGGACTTTATCCTGAAGATGAATCTATTTTCCCGGAAAATTATCCGAAAGGAGTCTATTTCAAAAAAGATTTGGAAAGACTGAGTGCCGCCTGGGAGGAATTCTTACAGAAAATGGATCAGAACATTCCGTATCCGTCTGTGCGCTACGGTGCGCAAATGTTGAAAGATCCGGCTTTGCCGGCGGTGCTGGCTTATTTCTACACGCTGCTGACCAATCCGAACAACCACGCTTACGAGGGCGGGCCTGTGACCACTCAAATGGAGATGGAAGTCGTTCAGCAATTGTTGAGTCTGGTTGGATTTGAAACGGGGTGGGGGCATTTGACGAGCGGTGGTTCTCTGGCAAACATGGAAGCGCTCTGGGCGGTGCGTGATTTTCGAAAATCGGGAACGGTCGTTTTTTCAAAGGGATCCCACTATTCCTGGAAACGCATTGCTTCTATTCTTAAAACCGGCAAGGTGGCGGAGATTCCGGTGGATGCGCACTACCGAATGGATTTGAATGCACTGGAATCCGAACTCAAAAACGGGAACGTGATGATCATTATTGCAAATCTGGGGACAACGGGCACCGGTGCCGTGGATCCCCTTGAAGCTATTTTGAAATTGCGGGATCGATACGGTTTTCATCTGCACGTGGACGCCGCTTACGGCGGTTACTACCGTTCCGTTATTTTAGATCAGGACGGATGCCTGATGCCTTTTGATGCCGCTGAAATTCCTGTTTCGGATTATGTCTACAGCCAGTTGGCATTGCTCGGGGAGGCAGATTCAATTACGCTTGATCCCCACAAACACGGTCTGGTGGGCTATGGAGCCGGATCTGTTTTGTTCAAAGATGAAGCACTTCGGCAGGTGATTTTGAACACAGCGCCTTACACGTATCATGTCACGGACAAGCCCAACATCGGGATGTTTACCCTGGAAGGCTCCCGCCCGGGTGCCGCCGCCGCGGCGGTTTGGTTTACGCACAAATTAATCCCGCTGAATGAATCCGGTTACGGGCAGATTTTAATGCGCTGCCGCGAGACGGCTCAGGCGCTGTACGATGAATTGTCGCAATTTGAGTCGCTTCGGGCCATCTGTGAACCCGACCTGGATTTGATTGGGTTCTATCGAATCGGGAGGAATCCAAAATCCCTGCAATCGATTAATGAAGCTACAGAAGCCATCTATCGAAAATTATCCGTTGAAAATCCAGGGGCGCCCTTTATTTTGTCAAAATTTGTCATCGATCCCGAAACTGCGGGCAGGATTCTCCCGGGTGTGGAAATCGATACGGATCATTTTACGGCCATGCGCGGTGTTTTTATGAAACATTGGATGAGGATGGGGCGTAAACCCGATTACCTGGACCGGCTGATCGAGGAATTGCGAAAATTTGATGGTTAAAAGACGGTTCTAGCAAAATGGAGGGACGATTGAAATTCATACAAAAACTCTTTTCCTGCGGCACGCTTTCTCATCAGAAAATAATCATTGGTTTCTTGCCCATCATGTTATTTTTTGGATTCAATAACCGGCTCACGGCGGGAGAAAAGTCGCATCCCGGGAAACGCCTGGGAAGGATTCACGGGCAAGTGGTCGATGAAACCACGCAGCGCCCGCTGCCGAATGCCAATATCGTTTTAATCGGAACCCAAATGGGCGCGGCAGCCGACACAAACGGCTATTTCCGAATCGAACGCGTGCCGATTGGTTCATACAATGTAAAGGTGCTTATGATGGGGTATGAATCGCGCCTGCTCTTAAATGTCATTGTCAATCCCGGCCGGACGACTTATCTGAAAGTAGAACTTCAGGCAAAAGTGCTTCAAACGAAAGCCGTTGTGGCGACGGCGGGTTATTTTCGTGAAGCAAAAGATGCCGTGGTCAGCAATGAAAGCCTGGATTTTGAGGAAATTCGAAGCGACCCCGGCAGTGTGGAAGATGTGCAGCGGGTGGTTCAGGCGCTGCCTTCCGTGGTTTCCGGATCTGATCAGAACAATGAAATTATTGTTCGCGGCGGAATGCCCGGCGAAAATTTATTCATAATGGATCATATTGAAATTCCAAATCCAAATCATTTTGGATTTCAAGGCACCGGGGGCGGCCCCATTAATATGGTCAACACGTATTTCATACGCCGGGTTGATTTTTATGCGGGGGCTTTCCCTGTAAAGTACGGCGACAGGGCTTCATCGGTGATGGATATTTCGCTGCGGGACGGCAACAGAGAGCATTACACCGGACATTTGTACATGGGAATGGCCGGTGCCGGAGCGATGATGGAGGGCCCGATTGCCCGCGGAAAAGGCGCCTTTATTTTAAGCGCCAGAAAGAGTTTTCTGGATCTCATTATCTCTGCCACGGGACTGACGGCAGTCCCGAAATATTACGATCTTCAGGGGAAAATAACGTATGATATTTCTCCAAACAACCGGCTGATTATCGATGGAATTTACGGGAATGATAAAATTTCCATCGAGAATGAAGGCGAAGGCGGCTATTCAAGAGGCGCACAGAATGTACGCTCCCTGAGCCATCAGTACGCCGTCGGCGCCACACTGCAAACCCTGTTCGGCAGAAGGGCGCTGTCTCATCTGACGGTTTCTCAAACGCTGAATTACTGGAACCAATATGTGTACAATGATTCCGGAGTTCCGTATTACACAAATCTTTCAACAGAAATTGAAAGAACTTTAAAGGAAAACATTGTGTTTTTCCTGAACAAACGTCTCGAGGTGAATACCGGCGGGTATGTCAAGTTTATTCCGCTTAAATACAATGAGTGGCGCGATTCTTTTTCAATTTACAGGTACGATACGAGTTACAGTCCGTCCCGAAAAATCGGGGTTTTTATGACTTTTCCCGTGTGGCAGCGAAGGGTACGTCAAACAACGCTTAAATTGGCCGCTTATGGACAATTCAAATGGTTCCCCTTTCCCCGTCTAACCGTCACAACGGGTTTGCGATGGGATTACTTGCGCTATATTCACAAGGGTGTCGTAGATCCGCGAGTGGGTCTGTCTTATAATCTTGGAAAAGGAATGAAGCTTAATCTTGCCTTCGGCCGGCAATCGCAGTCTCCGGCTTACATCGAGCTGACGTCGAACGATGAGAATAAAAATCTGGATTATAAACAGACAAAGCAGGTCGTGTTTGGATTGGAAAAACTTTTTCGTCCGGACATGCGGGGGACAGTTGAAGTTTTTTACAAAGATTACCGGCGGGTTCCTGTGCCTTATTCCTGGACCACAATCGATCCGTATGATCGTTCCGACGGCCGGTTGGTCAGCAAAGGGAAAGGTTTTGCGAAGGGAATCGAATTTTTTATCCAAAAGAAAATGTCCGGGAATTTTCGTTTAACCCTCAGTTACGCCTATTCGAATTCGAAAGGCTTTGATCCGCGATTTAATAATTATTACAATTGGGATTACGATTATCACCATATTTTTACGTTTATCGGCGGCGTGCGATTCAATTTTTACAAACATCAATGGTACCGGTCTCTTTCCGGAAAATTAATGTACAAGATTTTTGCCTGGATACTGCCGCTTGCGGACCAGGTTGATGCAAGCATTCGCTGGCGCTATCTTGGGGGCAGACCTTACACAAAACCGAATTATTATCCCAATTATCGCTGGTGGTTTGTGGATGAGACGGTTCATCGGAATGCCTATCGTATGCCGCCCTACCAGCGGCTGGATTTTCGACTCGACCGGCGTTTTATGTTCAACGGCTGGAATATGGTGACTTATTTTGAGATGATAAATGTGTTTAACCGGAACAACATCTGGGAGTATGTGTACAATGAAAATGGGACAATTGATCGTGTCCTGCAATTCAATGTGTTTCCTGTGGGCGGCCTGGCGATCGAATTTTAGGCGTAAAAGCCGCGTGTGAATCATTTGTAAAAGTCGGAGACAAAAAAATGTTAATCACGGTTTCGGACCAATCCGCTTTAATTATTACGGATGTGCAAAAAGATTTTTGCCCCGGAGGGGCGCTGCCGGTTCACGAGGGGGATCGGGTTGTGCCGGTTTTGAATGCCTATCAGGAAAAATTTAGCAGAGTAGGCAGCCCGGTTGTTTTTACACGGGATTGGCACCCCCGAAATCACAGTTCGTTCGTGGAAAATGGGGGCATTTGGCCGGTCCATTGCGTGCAGAATACAGACGGGGCTCAGTTCCATCCGGATTTACAATTTCCGGGTACGGCGCTTTTGGTTTCCAAAGCGGCCGATCCGAATTTAGAGGCCTATTCGTCATTTGACGGCACCCGTCTTTTCGAAATGTTGACGCGCCTTAAAGTTGAAACACTCTTCATCGGTGGATTGACCACGGATTATTGCGTGAAATGCACTGCACTGGATGGTGTGAATTTCGGCTTTTCGGTTTATATTTTGAAAGATGCCATCCAGGGTGTCAATGTGAATCCCGGCGACAGCGAAAAAGCGATTGAAGAAATGAGCCGCGCGGGCATTCGGGAAGTAACACTGAATGAACTTGCCTGACCGGAAAAGATGCTTGTTTTAAAGACATTTCCGGGACTGCGATCTGAAAAAAGGTAACAATTCAGCCTCAAAGGAAAAATATAATCTTAGTGTCTTTGCAATTTTGTGGCAAACAGTTCCCTGTCATACAGTACAAAATTTAAATCCATAAAAATTCCTTGACAATCCCACCATTATTTTTTATGTTTTAGTTAGACGTCGTGGGTTTTTGAAACCCGCTTAATTCTAAGGAGTGGGTTATAACAAAATAACGCATATAAAAAATCAGACCGGAGCCGTGTGGACATTTAAACTTAAAAAATTTTCTGCTCTAAGAAATTGGATCGTTGCTAAAAAAAATAAATTTTTTTCAACGAAAGATTTGCAGGGAATGCTGCAAGAGTGGCCTTATGACCTGTCGCACGTGAATGTGCGGAAAATAAGGGGCCTCGATGGAAAGGAGAAAATTCAGCTCAGGCTGGACATGGGAATTTTGCAAATGGAGATCAACGGCCGCCCCGACGGGTCAAGCCCTCACGGAGAAGAATCGCTCTTTGATTATTATGTGAAAAGGGCCAATAATCTTAAGAGCCGATATTCGACCGATGATTTGTTTAAATTAAATCATTCCGACTGCCTGAAATTACAACGGGAAGCGCTTCAATATTATCATCGATTTGTAGCCCTATTGTACCTCAAAAACTACCGGGGCGTTTTGCGGGACACCGACCATAATTTGCGGATGATTGATTTCGTTAATATCTATGCCCTTAACGAACAAGACCGATGGGCATTTGAACAGTTTCGGCCGTATTTGATAATGATGCAAATTCGCGCCAAAGCCTCTCTTTTTATGAAACAGCGAAATTACCGAAAAGCCGAAAAAACGGTTGAAGGCGGTTTGACGGAAATCGAACGATTTTATATTGAAAATGAGTTAACCGAACAAATCGATTCAAGTTTAATCCTTTCATTTTTGCGAAAATGGGGGCAGGAAATCAAGGAATCGCGTCCGTTATCTCCCGTGGAGAAGCTTCAAAGGGAGTTGGACAAAGCCGTTAATCAGGAAGACTTTGAACGCGCAGCGGAGTTAAGAGATCGCATTCAGGAGATACAAAAATTAGGAGATGAGTTGCTTTCCTGAGAATTAAATATAAAATGGAGGGTTTATACAAATGGATACGATCAAAAGCATTGTTTGTCCACTGGATTTATCGGAATCATCAAAGAGAGCCTATCGGGTAGCGAAATATTTGTCGGATATTACAGGCGCCGAATTATGGGTGCTGCATGTGATTCCGGAAGGCACTGAATTTTACTCCTCTATTTATCCGAATTTATCCGCTTTAATGGGCGGCATTCAGGAACACATTGAAGAAAAGATAGATGCTGTCATCGACACGAAAGATCCCCTGATTCACAGAGTTGTGCTTTCCGGCAAACCGTATGAGGAAATTATTAAATTCCAGGAACATAAAGATGCGGACCTGATTGTAATGGGTGCAAAGGGCATTTCAACAATCGAAGCCGTTCTTTTGGGAAATACAGCGGATCGTGTGCTGCGAAACGCTAATTGTCCGGTGATTATTAATCGAGGCGATTTTAAAGATTATAAAATTAAAAAGATTTTAGTTCCCACAAATTTATCGGAATTTTCTGAGTATGCTCTGAAGCAGGTGATCGGATTAGCACGAAAAACGGCTGCGGAAATAGACCTTTTGCACGTCCTTGATATCCATACGTACGATGCCGGAAAGGTCGAAGATTTCATGAAAAGTGAAAAGGGTAAATCGCTTGAAACGAAAGCACGAAATGCAATGAAAACTCCGGAAGGCTCTGAAAATGTGACCATTAATAAAGTCTTGGCGCGGGGGTTTGAAACGGCTTCGGAGATTGTCCATTATGCTGTGGAGAATAATGTCGACCTGATTGCAATCGCCTCTCACGGCAGAAAAGGCATTTCCAAATTGCTGTTGGGAAGTGTGGCCGATAAGGTGATCCGCATAGCGCCCTGCCCGGTGATGGTTGTGAAGCATCCGAAATTATTCGATTAACGGATGGCACGATTCACCTTAAAAACAGGAATTCGTTCATAGAAAAACAAAAAAGCCCCAATCGTTGACAGGGGCTTTTTTGTTGATTTTGGGCGGCGAAGCGGTCACTTAACAGCAAAAAAAGATTTACCGGAGAACGCCGGATAGAAATAGTTTTTGAGGAGTTCCATTATGACGAACGAAGAGGCTCAAAAGAAAATCGAACAGCTTCGTAAGGAAATAAATTACCACGATTATCGCTATTACATTCTTGCCGATCCGGTCATTTCCGACGCCGAATATGACCGTCTTTTTCAGGAACTCAAATTTTTGGAAACGAAATTTCCGGACTTAATCACCCCGGATTCTCCCACGCAGCGTGTGGGGGCGCCCCGCCCCGAAGGCATTGGATTTGAATCGGTGACCCATCTTGTGCCCATGCTGAGCATGGATGATGTGTTTAACGAGGAAGAATTCCGGGATTTTGATCGCCGTGTGCGGGAAGGCCTTGATGTGGAGGCGGTGGATTACACAGGTGAACCCAAATTTGACGGTTTATCTGCGAATTTAACCTACGAAAACGGGCGCCTGGTGCGGGGGGCCACCCGCGGAAACGGGCAGGTCGGCGACGATGTGACCCACAATCTAAAGACGATTCGAACCATTCCGCTTCAATTGATTTCCGGCGGCGCCGATTTACCCGCCCTGATTGAAGTCCGCGGGGAGGTCATCATGTCGAGGTCCGATTTTCGCCGCCTGAATGAAGAGCGGTTGGCGAATGGCGAATTGCCTTTTGCGAATCCCCGGAATGCGGCGGCCGGTTCACTGCGCCAACTGAATCCGAAAATTACGGCCGCGCGAAATTTAAAATTTTTTGCGTGGGGCATCGGCGGACACGAGGGAATCTCTTTTCAGACCCAGTGGCAGATTTTACAAACGTTGAAAAAATGGGGATTTTTGCTTTACCCGGATATTCGCCTTTGCAAAAATCTGGAGGAGGCATTAAATTACTACAACAGCCTGAAAAAGAAACGCGATGAGCTGGATTTTGAAATCGACGGTGTTGTGTTTAAGGTCAATTCGCTTGCCCAACAGGAAACCCTGGGAATGACGAGCCGGGCGCCGCGGTGGATGGTGGCATTTAAATTTCCGGCGCGGCAGGAGACCACACAGGTTCTGGACATCGCTTTTCAGGTGGGACGCACAGGCATTGTCACGCCGGTTGCAAAATTAAAACCCGTACAAATTAGCGGTGTCACCGTCTCGAGAGCAACGCTGCATACGCTGGATCTATTGCGGCAAAAAGACATCCGCATCGGGGACTGGGTGTTGGTTGAACGGGCCGGCGATGTCATTCCGGAAGTCGTTAAACCCATTCCGGAACGGCGGACGGGAAACGAGCGAGAAGTGGAAGCGCTTGCCGGTTGTCCGGTTTGCGGCACACCGCTGGAAAAAGAGGGGGCCTATTATTTCTGTCCGAATATGAATTGCCCCGCACAGGTGAAGGGACGCATTTTGCATCTGGTCTCCAAACGCGCGTTTGACATCAGCGGCATGGGTGATAAGATTGTGGATCAATTGATGAAGACCGGTTTACTCAAAAGTGTGGCAGACGTGTTTTATCTTAAAAAGGAAAATTTGATCGAACTGGAACGCTGGGCTGAAAAATCCGCTCAAAACTTGATGGATGAAATTGAGACGAGTAAAAAGGTCCCTTTTAACCGTTTCATTTATGCTCTGGGAATTCGGCATGTGGGTGAATTTGTGTCGCGGATATTGGCTGAAAAATACGCCGGACTGGCGGATTTGAAAAAAGCTTCGGAAGAAGAACTCATGGAAATCCAGGGCATTGGCCCGGAAGTGGCAAAGAGCATTGTGGATTTTTTCTCCGTGGGACAAAATCTAAAAACGATTGAAAGGATGTTTCAGGCGGGTGTGACCCTTGTGTATCCGGAGAAGGAAGAAGAAAAGGCCCAACCGCTGGCCGGTAAAACATTTGTGTTTACCGGGGCGCTTCGGAACTACACCCGTGACGAGGCGAAGGCTCTGGTGGAGTCGCTGGGTGGAAAAGTAAGCAGCAGCGTGAGCCGAAAGACCGATTTCGTGGTTGTGGGCGAAGAGCCCGGATCCAAATACGACAAAGCCCGGCAGCTGGGCGTCACTATTCTGAACGAAGAAGAATTTGATAAATTGGTGAGAATGGCTTAAAATAAAAATTGATTTATCAGATGATGGGAAAAAAGCAGAGGCATTAAATGCTTACAAAAATTCACATCAATAGATTTAAAAGATTGGAAAATATTGAAATCGACTTAAGCGAATCCGTCGTATTTGCAGGGCCGAATAACTCGGGGAAGACATCGGTCTTACAAGCCATCGCTCTCTGGGAATTGGGGATGCGGAAATGGGCAGAAGGTCGCTTAAAATCCAGTGCCAAAAAACGGGTTGGCGTGGTTATCAATCGACGCGATATTGTTTCTATACCGATTCCTTCGGCTCTCCAATTGTGGAATGATTTGCGCGTTCGGCAATCGACGAAAGAGAATGGAAAAAGAGGGACAAAAAATATTCTCATAGAAATTTTGGTGGAAGGTTTTACAAATGGCAAAAATTGGAAATTGGGGTTTGAATTTGATTACGCAAATTCCGAATCTATTTATTGTAGAATAATGAAAAATGTGGAAGATAACCTGCCAATGGATTTTCCCGAAGAAGCCTTAAACGAAAGAATTGGATTTTTGTTGCCCATGTCGGGACTGGCAGCCGAAGAATACAAACTGGAAGTGGGTTCAATTCGAGTAAAAATTGGTGAGGGGCGTACGGCAGAGATATTAAGGAACCTTTGTTTAACAATCTGGCAGGAAAACAAAGATAATTGGGATAGACTGGCTGCATTGATTAAAAGGTCATTTCAAGTTGAAATTAATCCTCCGCTTTATGATATTGCGACCGGAAGAATAACGATGTCCTATAGTGAGCAGAATAAAAAAGAGATGGATTTATCAGACGCAGGGACGGGTTTTCTTCAAACGCTTCTTCTGTTTGCCTTCATTTACGCTAATCCTAATACCATATTATTATTGGATGAACCGGATGCACATCTGGAAATTTTAAGACAAAAGGAAATTTACAACGCATTGCTTGATTTAATTGTTGACTCAAATTCACAATTGATTATTGCTACTCATTCAGAAGCGATTTTATCTGAAGCTGCTGATCGTTCAATGATAATTGCTTTTTTAGGAAAACCGCACGTTGTGAACGATAGGAGTCAATTAGTTAAATCGTTGACAACAATTGGTTTTGACCAATATTTACTTGCAGAACAGAAAGGATGGATCCTTTATTTAGAAGGATCAACTGATTTGTCGATGTTGCGGGCATTTGTAAAAGTATTGAATCATCCGGTATTAGAGTATTTTGAGACGCCCTTTGCGAAATATGTTTCAAATAATCCGGGAGATGCAAGAGCGCATTTTTATGCCTTAAAGGAGGCCTTTCCTGAATTAAAGGGAATTGCCATATATGATAATTTAAATAAAAATCTTCAATCAAATGATTTGATTGAAGATATGTGGAAAAGGCGTGAAATCGAGAATTACCTGCCGATCCCGGAAGTAATTGAGAGATATGTTCAAGATCAAACATTACCGCTTTTTGAAAAAAAGAGAATCGATTTTATGCAAGAACTGATTTATGATTACATTCCGCGGGCTGCCCTTCGCGATAAGACTGAAAGCTGGTGGTCTCAAGTCAAAATGAGTGATGAAGTATTGGATAAGATATTTCGAAAATACTTTCAGACTCTAAAAATGCCGATTTTAATGGACAAGAGAAATTATTATGAACTCGCTCTCTTAGCAAAACCTGACGAACTGGATGAAGAAATAAAGGAAAAATTGGATAGGATTTATGAAATTGCCAATGCCGTGTCAATTAATGAACAATAATCAATTTTTTGTAAGGAGGAAAAAGTGGAACTACGGAAACCATCTATGAAGGACAGGAAAGAAGACTTGTTAAAAGCCTACGATGAATTGCTGGAAAAATACCGGGAAAAAGAAAAAACGGCCGGGATGCCCGGGAAAGAAGCCGCTCGGCAGAAAGCCTCTGAGGATACCGTCGTCAAAAAGGTTGCCGCCTACTCCGTGGAAAATATTGTGAAAGGGCTGGCAAATCTAAAATTGGATCTGAGCAAAACGTTAACGGAGTTATCCGATACACTGATCGGAGAAGTCGGAAAATTAAAAGAAATTCAGGATGCGATTGTTATTGAAAGAAAAAATCTTGATGAAATTTACGATATCGAAGTGGCTGCCGGGACACTGGCAAACCTGATTGAATCCAATGAAGAAAAGAAAAAGGCTTTCGAAGAAGAGATGGCCGCCGCCCGTGAACAGTGGCGGAAAGAGCAGGAGGCGCACAATCTTGCGCTTAAAGAACGGGATGAGAAATTATTAAAGGAGCGGGCCAGAGAATCGGAAGAATACTTGTATAATTTAAAATTGCAGCGGAAAAAGGAAAAGGATATTTATGAGGAGGAAAAGGCTGCCTTAGAGAAGGCTCTTAAAGAAGAAAAAGAGAAGCAGGAAAAAGAGTTCGCCGAAAGAGAGGCAGCGCTTTCGGCAAATGAAAATGAACTGGCGGAACTTCGGGAAAAAGTGGCAAACTTCCCGATCGAGCTTGAAAAAGCAATCGAAAAAGCCAAAAAAGAAGCTGCGGCTCTGACAGAACAACGGGCCGAACAAAAAGCCGATTTGTTTGCGAAACAGGTTGAAGGCGAAAAGAAAGTAGCGGAATTAAAAATCAAAACGCTTGAAGCTGCAATTAAAGATCAGGCGGCACAAATTGAGGCACTCACCCGCCAATTGAATAAAGCCACGGCGCAGGTACAGGATATTGCCGTCAAGGCGATTGAAGGTGCTTCGGGCGTAAAGGCGCTTCACGCCGTAAATGAAATTGCGCTTGAGCAGGCGAAAAATGTGAGTGGGAAACAATAGGATTTAATTGATGAAGCTGCTCTAAAAAGCCTTTGCCCACGAATTTTTACGAATTGATTTTATTGAAATTAAATGAATGTAATTTGTATCATTCGTGGTTTTTAGAGTGAACTCATTGATTCAAGTGTCCTTATCCGCCCTTGGCGGAGAGCTCCGCCAGTACTCTTAACCTCTGCGCTTTTTTGCAGATGTTGGGAAGCAAGAGCCTAAAATCAGGAGGGTCAAAATGTCTGAATCACAATACAAACCCGTTCGTGCACCCCGGGGGAATCAGCTTCACTGCAAGGGCTGGCATCAGGAAGCGGCCATGCGGATGTTGATGAACAATCTGGATCCGGACGTGGCGGAAAAGCCCGAGGAGCTGATTATTTACGGGGGCAGCGGAAAAGCCGCCCGCAATTGGGAGGCTTATCACGCGATCGTTAAAAGTCTTCGGAAATTAGAAAATGATGAAACACTTTTGGTGCAGTCCGGGAAACCGGTGGGGATTTTCCGAACTCATGAAATGGCTCCCCGCGTGTTGATCGCCAATTCGCTGTTGGTACCGGCCTGGGCCACGTGGGATGAATTCCGGCGTCTTGAAGCAATGGGCTTAATCATGTTCGGCCAGATGACCGCCGGAAGCTGGATTTACATCGGAACACAGGGCATTTTGCAGGGCACGTATGAAACCTTTGCGGCGGCGGCCAAAACGCATTTTGGGGGGGACCTCAGCGGAAAACTGCTGGTGACCGGCGGCATCGGCGGCATGGGTGGTGCCCAGCCGCTGGCTGCCACCATGAACGGGGCTGCTTTTCTGGGCGTAGAAGTCGACCGGGCGAGAATTGAAAAACGCCTGAAAACAGGGTATCTGGATCGACTGTCCGAAGACCTGGATGACGCCTTGGGAATTGTTCTGGAGGCAAAAGAGAAAAAACAGGCCGTCTCTGTAGGACTTTTGGGCAACACGGCGGACGTCATTCCGGAATTGGCGCACCGGGGGATTGTGCCGGATGTACTCACCGATCAGACGTCCGCTCACGATGCGCTGAACGGCTATGTTCCCAATGGAATCTCTTATGGCGAGGCTCTCGACCTTCGAAAAACGAATCCGGAAAAATACCAGAAAATGGCGTACGAATCGATTGCCAGACATGTCGAGGCGATGCTGGAGTTGCAATCGCGCGGCGCCGTCACCTTTGATTACGGAAACAATATTCGCGGACAGGCGAAGAAAGCCGGCGTGGAAAACGCCTTTAACATTCCCGGATTTGTGCCGGAGTACATTCGGCCTCTTTTTTGCGAAGGGCGGGGGCCCTTCCGGTGGGTGGCACTTTCCGGAGATCCAAAAGACATCTACAAAACAGATGAGCTGGTTCTGAAACTTTTTCCGAACGATCGGGTGTTGAAACGCTGGATCACACTGGCCCATGAAAAGGTGAAATTTCAGGGCCTACCGTCCCGCATTTGCTGGCTCGGCTATGGTGAGCGGGCTAAATTTGCCCTGGCCATGAATGAAATGGTGGCCCGCGGAGAATTGAAAGCACCTATCGTCATCGGACGCGATCATCTGGACACGGGATCGGTGGCGTCGCCCTACCGCGAGACGGAAGGCATGAAGGACGGCAGCGATGCCATTGCGGACTGGCCCATTCTTAACGGGCTGCTCAATGCGATTTCCGGAGCGTCCTGGGTCTCTGTCCACCACGGAGGAGGGGTCGGCATTGGTCTGGCCATTCACGCCGGGCAGGTGTGTGTCGCCGACGGCACCCCGGAAGCCGCAGGAAGGCTTGAGCGTGTGCTGACCAATGACCCCGGCAGCGGCATTGCCCGCCACGCGGACGCCGGCTACGAAAAGGCGATTGCATTTGCTAAAACACATGGGGTGAAGATTCCAATGATGAAGTAGATTTTGCCGCCCTTCAGCCGGGATTTTTTTATGGAAAACGGCCCTTTTTCTCTTGAAACTTATCCGGAATTTGGATATATTATTGATTAATTTGGAATAATTTCGGGTTAAAAAGAGCCTTCGGATGCCAATTGCCGATTTGATTATCGAAAATGCCGCCCAAATTATCCGTTTTGAATGGCGCGGAAACGAGCCCGGTACCGTCATGGGGTGGGATTTTCAGATTTTGGAAAATTCTGCCGTCGCGGTTCAGGCCGGTCGAACGGCTGCCGTAGGAAATCAGGCCGAAATTCACCGGGACTGGTTTCGGCAGGGCATCACGGAAATTGTGGACGCCCGCCGGAAAATTGTCCTGCCGGGATTTGTGGACTCCCACACGCACCCTGTCTTTATGAACACACGTGAGCAGGAATTTGAATCGCGTTTGCAGGGGAAGACCTACGAAGAAATTGCGGCTTTGGGGGGCGGCATTCGTTCCAGCATCCGGGGTGTGCGGGAGGCTTCGAAAGAGGAATTGCTCGAACGGGTCTTACGGCGGATGGACCGCTTTATTGAACTCGGGACGACTACCGTTGAGGCCAAAAGCGGCTACGGGCTTTCCTTCGAGGCCGAAATCAAATCCCTTGAAGTGCTGCGGGATGCCAATGAGGCGCATCCGATTACGATTGTGCCGACGTTTTTAGGAGCTCATGAGGTGCCGGATGAATACCGCCGCCGCCGTGAGGATTATATTCGCCTTCTTACGGATGTGATGATTCCCGCCGCAGCCGGGCAGAAGTTGGCGGAGTATTGCGATGTCTATTGTGAACAGGGCGTTTATTCGGCAGCGGAAACCCGTAAAATCTGTGCGGCCGCCCGGGAAGCCGGCCTTGGTTTGAAGATTCATGCCGATCAGTTTCATGCTGCCGGGTGTACCGAACTGGCGGCGGAACTGGGAGCTGTTTCGGTGGATCATCTGGAACAAGTCACAGAAGAAGGCGTTGAAAGACTACGGCATTCGGGGAGTGTGGCGACGCTGCTGCCGGGGTCTGTTTTTTTTATTGGTTCCGATAGTTATCCGCCGGCCCGAAAGCTGATTGAGGCAGGTGTGCCCGTGGCTCTGGCAACCGATTTTAACCCGGGCAGCAGCATGACGCAGTCGATGCCTTTGATGACCACGTTTGCCGGCATTTTCATGAAAATGACCCCCGCCGAAGCTATTGTGGCGTCCACCATTCAGGGGGCAAAGGCACTCCGGCGGGAAAATGAAATCGGGAATATTTCAAAGGGTTACAGAGCGGACATGGTTATTTTCGACGCAGGAAATTATCAAATGATCCCCTATTATTTTGGTGGAAATCTCGTCAGCAGTGTGATAAAAAACGGGAAAATTGTAAACAGACGTTCGTGAATTAGAGGGATTTTATGAAAAAAACAAAATTTGCACTTATTTTAGGTTTGATCGGACTGATCGTCGGAGGTTGTCAAAGTCAGAAAAACCCGCTTTCCATTGAAGCCCTCCAGAGAAAAAATCTTGGCCAAGAAAAGATGACCGTTATTCAGAAAATAGATTCATTTCAAACCAAATCGCTTAAGACGCAAATGGGCAAAAGTTCCGATCTGTTTTTGGGGAATGCCGGAGGCTACTCGACTTCAATTTTGCTGAAATTCGGCTATTTTAAATCGATTCCCGACACAGCCCAAATTGACAGCGCCCTGTTGCGCCTGAATGCCGTTGGCGTGATAAATCCGGAAAATCAGACAGAACTGCCGGTGGATATTTATACCGCCCAGTCACCCTGGGAAGAGACGGTAGTTGAACCGGGCGATCCGGCGGGACAAGCCGCCGGAGTTCCGATTGTTTCAACTGTGCTCGGCACCCGGACAGGCACATACGATTCGCTTTCGATTCCCCCGAAAGTGGTGAAGGGCTGGCAGGATTCCACAATTGAAAACAACGGCCTTTTATTAACCGCTGCCGCCGGGAAATTTATAAAATCATTTTACGCGAGAGAAAATGCAGAGCCGCCCAATTTGTTGGTTTTTTTCCGGGTAAACGGCGCTGCGGACAGTGTGCTCATCGCTTCGGAAAAGGATGTCTCCCTCGTTCAAAGTTCCTGGGTCCGGCCTGACGACAGGCTGATTATCGGCGACGGGGTGGGTTTTACAGCCTATTTGAAATTCTCACTGCCGGAGCTTCCCTTGACGTCGACGATCCTCAGAGCCACTCTAAAATTGACTGTGGATACAACGGCTTCTCTCATACAGGAGAAGCGAACTTATTCCCTTGCAAAATTAATGATGAAAGACGAAGGCGGGCAGCTCGTGCCGGACAGCTCGGAAGCAGACACCACCCGTTATGACGCGGGGAAAAACAGTCTGTCCGTCAATATTACCAATTTTGTTCAGAAATGGGTCTCGGAAAAACAGGTAAATGATGGGTTGAGGCTCTCACCGTACACCCCGGGGTCTGATTTATACAGGCTTGCATTTTTCGTAAATGCACCCGATTCTACGCTTAACCCAAAAGTATTCATTTATTATTCGATACCATCGGAAAAGTAGGAGGAAACACGTGCACCGATATAGAGGTTTTTTAACCGTCAGTATTGTTTTTCTTTTAGGATTTTCAACGGCCCGGGCTGCAGATTATGGTTCGGTTTACTCATTGCGGGGTTGGGGGCTGACCCGTTTTACCGCAGGTCCGCGAGCGGCCGGAATGGGCGGCGTCTCTCTTGCCACGATTAGTTCCCGCTACCTGAACAATCACAATCCGGCTCAATTTGGGGCGCTTTTAGATGTGCGTACAACGGCCAGTTTTTTCTCACAGCGTTTGGGAGTCTCGGCAAAGGAAGGATTTTTCAGGAGTTATTATTCCAATTTCAACTCGGTGGCCGCCGGATTTCCGATTAAACGAAATGTGGGCGTGCAATTTGGCATTGTGCCGGAGACCATCTCCGGCTTTCGGCTGGAAAGCAAGTTTTCGCTGAATAATTTCAGCTACACAAAATCGATTGAAAAGAAGGGCGGTTTAAATACATTTTACTTCGGCGTCGGCGCCAAAATTCTGCCCGGTTTTTATCTGGGGAGCCGCGTCGATTTTTTATTCGGAAAGATCGTTGAAAAATGGGCGCTTGATTTTGAAAACCCTTCTTTCGATGATGGGAAAAATACGTTCAGCACAAAAGCCTGGGGGTTAAATATCGGTGTCGGCACGGTGGTTCAACCTACTTCCTGGCTCTCTGTCGGAGCTTCTTTCTGGCCGTCGCGTAGAATGCGTATGCAGTCGGAAAAAAAGTACTACCGGCCTCAAATTACGGAGACCGTTTCAAAGAATTGGACCTATCCGGCAAAATATGGCGGAGGAATCGCCGTCACACTCGGGAAAAAGTGGTTAATGGGGCTCGATTACTGGACGGAACAATGGTCGAAATTTAGAATTGAAGGTGCGGCGAATTCCGAAATGTCCGATGAAAACAGGATTTCGGTCGGCATTGAAATGAGCGGCAGCAGGGATCGTTATGCGTCTTTCTTAAAGAAGATTTCGCTTCGTGCCGGCTATTACACCCACGAATTGAACGTGCTTGGATTTAAAGGAAATGACAAAGTTACGGAGAATGTGGGCACGTTTGGCCTTGGGTTTCCATTCGACCGGGGCATGGGATCCATCGATTTTGCCATTGAAGCCGGAACTCGCGGAAAGACTTCCGTAAATCTCTACAAGGAATCTATTTTCCGGTTTATTCTCTTTGTCACAGGCGGGGAACATTGGTTTGTTCGGCATAAAAAATAAAGCAGAAACTACTTGACTTTTGAGATTTTTTTTATTAAGATTTGCGGTAATGATTCAGCCTGTCCTTCTGAAAGGATTTTGTTAAAAATGTTCCGTGTGGTCTATTCTAAATATTTCCTGCATTTTCGCCACAAGATTCCCACGGGATGACGTAACGGGCTGAATAATTGAAATTTTTGTCGATAGTGAATCGTAAATAGTAGGAGGAAGAATTGTGGGACTGATCAGCAACAAAAGAAAAACCCCATGGACCGTCATTGTGGGTTTATTAACCGCGATTATATTTTATCTCAGCATTTCCTGGGGGTGCGCACCGCAGCAAACGGTGAAAAAAGGAATGTCTCTTGAACGAAAAAAGGCCATCGAAGATTCATTGCGAAAAGCGCAGCAGTTTGAGATTATAAAATATTGGAGCTCAGGCTACGAATATTACAAAAACAAATCCTACGGGGATGCCCAAAAGTATTTCTGGAAAGTGATTAGAATGGACACGGCCATGGCCTACGCGGACACGTTTCATTACAAAGATATTTTTGCCCGGCTGGCGAATTGTTACGTCCGGCAGAATAAACCGGATAGTGCACAAATTGTGTACAAAATGGGATTAAAATATTTCCCGAACGATATTTATTTGCATGAAAGCCTCGGCTACATGCTGCGCAGTAAAGGTCAATTGGAAGCGTCCGCGAAGCAGTACGAAAAAGCCGTCCAATTGAATCCTAAAAAGACCGTGGATTGGAAAATTCTTGCCGAAATTTATGTGAAGTTACGGGAAACCGATAAAGCCATCAATGCTTACGAAAAATACACGGCTCTGAAACCGAATGATCGCAAAGCGCTGGAGATTCTTTCCATTTTATATAAGGAAAGCGGGGAGGAAGAAAAGGCCATTGCGAAGAAAGAAGAAATCTTAAAAAATAATCCGAATGATGTCGATTTGATGCTGCAATTGGGAAAGACTTACGGTGATCTGGGAAATTATCAAAAAGCGCGTGACCTGTATTTAAGAATATTGAAATTGGAACCTGAAAATAAAATAGCCCTCAGCCTGCTGGCTTTTTCGTACATGAACCTCGAAGCTTACACAGAGGCCATTCAAACGTACAAAAAGCTCATGAAGTTGGAACCCCGAAATGCGGAAATGCTTTGCAACATCGCTTCGGCCTACCGGATGAAAAAGAATTACAGGATAGCCAAGAATTATGTGAGGAAGGCGATTTCAATCGATCCGAAATACGGGTTGGTTTACATTACGATGGCTCAGATTTATGAGGCGTCGGCCGCGGACTGCATTAACCAAAAAGGCGGGAAGGTTGATTTCGATGATAAATTGGTCTATGAAAAAGCCTACAATGAATACAAAAAAGCTTTGAAAGATCCGGCGTACATCACTCTCGCTCAGCAGCGAATGGATGCCATTCGTGCGATGCTTCCGACAAAACAGGACCGGTTTTTTAATCAAGGGAAAAAGGAGCCCACCAGTCCCTGCTATAAGTGGATTTTTTAATGATTGGAATGTCAATTGCCATTGGATCTGATCATGCCGGGTTTGATCTGAAGGAGGCGGTTCGAAATTATTTGGAAGAATTGGGAATGACGGTTAAGGATTTCGGCACTTTTTCAACGGACTCCGTGGATTATCCGGATTATGCATTTGCCGTCGCTCAGGCTGTTTCTAAAGGCCAGGTGCCGCGCGGGATTTTAATCTGCGCCACCGGGTTGGGAATGACCATTGTGGCAAACAGGATCAGCGGGATTCGGGCGGCCAACTGCCTGACCCCCTACCTTGCGAAAATGAGCCGCCGGGACAATGATGCCAACATTCTCACAATGGGCGGAAGAATTCTTTCACCGGATCAAGCGAAAGAAATTGTGAAAATCTGGCTGGAAACGCCTTTCGAAGGCGGCCGTCATCTGAGGCGAATCAATAAAATCCGTGAATTAACGGGGGGATGAAATAAATGACAGGGAATTTTATGGAACCTTTAAGAAAGGTTGATCCGGAAATATTTCAGGCGATTGTCAATGAGATTCATCGCCAGAATGACAAGCTTGAACTGATCGCATCGGAAAATTTTGTGAGTGAAGCCGTTCTCCGGGCGATGGGAAGCGTGATGACCAATAAATACGCCGAGGGCTACCCCGGCAAACGGTACTACGGCGGTTGTGAGTTCGTGGATGTGGCTGAAAATTTGGCCAGAGCACGTGCCATGCAGCTCTTTGGCGCCGTGCACGCGAACGTTCAGCCGCACTCCGGGACCCAGGCCAATATGGCTGTTTATTTTTCACTGCTGAAGCCGGGTGACACATTTATGGGCATGAATCTGGCTCACGGAGGCCACCTTTCACACGGAAGCCCCGTTAATTTTTCGGGAAGATATTATCGGGTGGTCGCCTACGGCGTGGATGAATCCGGCTTTATCGACATGAACCGGGCTGAGGAAATTGCCAGAAAAGAAAAGCCCAAAATGATCATGACCGGCGCAAGTGCCTATTCCCGGGAGATCGATTTTAAAGCGTTTCGTGAAATTGCCGACCGGGTGGGTGCAAAATTGGTGGCCGATATTGCGCATCCTGCCGGATTGATTGCCGCCGGATTGGTTCAAAGCCCGATTCCCTATGCGCATGTCATCACAACCACGACCCATAAAACATTGCGGGGACCCAGAGGAGGCATGATCCTGCTGGGCGTCAACGGCGAGAATGATCTTGGAATAACGACACCCAAAGGCCGCGTGAAATTGTGGTCGGAAGTGATCGACAGCAATATTTTTCCGGGAAGCCAGGGCGGGCCGCTGATGCATGTGATTGCGGCAAAGGCGGTTGCCTTTAAGGAAGATTTGCAGCCGTCGTTTCGACAATACGCCCGGCAAATCATTGCAAATGCAAAAGCCATGTCGGATGCGTTCCTGGAACGGGATTACCGGGTTGTCTCCGGCGGCACCGACACCCATCTGATGTTATTGGATTTGTCCGATCGTTCTATTACCGGAAAAGAGGCGGAAAAAGCTCTGGAACGGGCCGGAATGACCGTCAATAAAAATATGGTGCCTTTCGATAAACAGAGTCCGTTTGTGACCAGCGGCATTCGCGTGGGAACGCCCGCTTTAACAACCCGCGGCATGAAAGAAGATGAAATGCGTTTCATTGTCGGTTTGATGGATAAAGTGCTTCGAAATCCAGGCGATGAAACCGTTTGCCGTGAGGTTCTTGGGGAAGTGCAGGCGTTGTGCAAAAAATTTCCCTTGTATCAAGTGCCGGAGTAAAAAAAGAGGTTCATCCTAAAAATGGGTACATTTTGATCCGTTCAATCATTTACAGGCTAATTGGTCTATTGTTGTTTTTCAAACTCACCCCCTTATTCCCCCTCTCCCGCCCGGGCGGGAGAGGGGGAAATTCTGGCCACCAACGTTGGTTTTTCTACCAATCAGGGGGTGAGTTTTGGATTTAATATGGCGGCACCTTTTTAGTAAAAAAAGTGTGCATTTTCGTGATGAACCGAAAGAAGAAGCTCGCTTTTAAATTGTAAAGAAAATGTTCTATGAGATGTCCGTTTTGTGGTGAAGATAATGACCGGGTGTTGGACTCGCGCACAAGCGAAGATGGGCGGGTTGTCAGGAGGCGCAGGCAATGCCAAACCTGCGAACGCAAGTTCACCACAAAAGAATATATCATTGATTTGCCGATGATGGTCATCAAAACCGATGAAAGGCGCGAATCCTTTAATCGGGAAAAACTGCAAAGGGGGATTGAGATTGCCTGCAGCAAGCGTCCCATTCCCCGTGATAAAATTGAGGAGGTCGTCGAGAAAGTGCAGGGGCAGATTCAAGATGGTTTTCAAAAAGAGGTTTCATCCAAACAAATCGGAGAATTTGTTATCAAATATTTAAAAGAGCTGGATGAAGTCGCTTATGTTCGATTTGCATCCGTTTATCGAAAATTTCAGGATACGGAAGAGTTTTTAAAAGAACTTCAAAGTTTGATTCGTAAAAATAAGTAGTTCCTGTCATTGGTTACGATCATCTTTCCAAGACCCTGTGACTCTGTTCCTTAATTCCAATACCACACAACTTTCCAAATAAGAAAATAGATCAATGTGCCGATATTAAAATAAATATTTACGGCATATTGTTTATTAAAATATCGTTACATTTTGAACAGCGCTTGTCTAAAGAAGCCCGAAACGCAGCGGAAGAATCTATGAAACCTAAAGGTGCAAAAAAACAGTTTCCGTTCAAACTTTCGTTGAGAACTGTTTTTTTCTTCAGTTTTTTATGCCTTGCTTTATTCCCATTGCTTTTTGTTCATCTGATTCAGAATGAAACCGTCGGAAAGTATGAGAAAAATCTGGGAGAAGAACTGCCTCAATTTATTCGCGAGATTCGAGATTCCGAAGCCCGTGAATACCTGAACGTCGCCACCCTGAATATCAACCATTCTTTTAATGATGCCAATCGGGCGCTTCAGACGGTCTATACGCTTTATCCGTTCTGGGAAGAAATTGCCAAAAAGCTGTCCCGGGCACCTGATCGAATCAATCACAACGCGACCGCGATCTGTTCCCTGGAAATAACACGATTGTTGTGTGCCGTGCGATCGATTTCAAAATATTCGAAAGCATTCGCAATTTTGGATGACCGGTATAAGCTTCTGTTGAAAGAACCCGAAACCTTTCCCCTTTTAGACAAAATTCCATACCGGAAGATTTTTAAAAAAGCGGCTGCAGAAAACAGACAGTCAATCAACACCATTCAATGGTTCGACCTGAGTACATTTCTTCCGGATACTTCCGGCTATTTGATCGCGGTGGAGCCATTCCTGGTCAATGGTGAAAGGCACCATGCCATTTTGCTTTTTGATTTGAAAGAAGCGCTTAAAAAAAGTATTCGACCCCGTGATTCCCAGTTTCATACCTTTTTTATTCTTAAACCGTTCAGCAAGACCGTCATTATTTATTCTCACCTGCGTAATGATAAGCATGTTTGGAAGCAAATACCCATTGCGTTAGAACGATCGGGAAAAGCCAAATTGTTTCGAAATATAATGGCCCTTTCCGACAATGCGGGCAAAATCAAGCGTGACTCATTGATCGCCTACTATCAAAAATTAAACCTGAACGCCTGGTATTTTGGCGCCGTCTCCAGCGTTAAAGCTTATAATTTACCCATTGAAGCCAAATTGTCGGCTTATGAGCTTTTGAAGAAAAAATATGTCAAAGAATTTCGATATTTTCTGCTTTTCCTTATATTATTACTGTTGGGGTTAAGTGTGCTGATGGCAAAGGCTTTTCAGAAGCCTCTTGTAAAATTAATCCGGGCGGTCCACGCCATGAAAAGAGGCGATCTCAAGCAGAAAGTTCCGGAAGGCCTGATTGGGGAATTCTCCGAATTGGCAGAGGCTTTTAACGGAATGTCCGACAAACTGCATCATACTTTACAGCAGTTGTCTGATTCGGAAAATCGCTATCGATCATTGATTGAAAATGCAGGCGAAGCTATTTTTGTTTTTTCGCCCGATGGTGTGATTTTGGAAACCAACACGGTCTGTTCTGCCGTACTGGGATATTCAGCCAATGCATTAATTCATAAAAATGTCGGAGATTTATTTCCTAATTTTCCTTTTCTTGAATACACCGCCAAAGAAAAGAAAGTTTTATCATCACCGTTAGAACTCATCTATCAATCTCCGGGCGGAAAGGTCCTTTCGCTGAATATTTGTGTCACAAAAGTTGAGGTTTCCGATAAAATACTGTTTCAGGCCATTGTCCATGATCAGACGCTGCAAAAACAGTTTGAACAGAAAATAATTGAACAGAACAGACTCCTGAATCTCATCAATACGATGACACAATCCATTATTAAAAAAACCGATCTGGAAGAAATCTATGAAGAAAGCATTCATATATTTATGGAAATGCTCGAGGCTGTCGGTGGGCAAATTTATTTTTACGAACCGAATTCGCAGACATTGGTTTTAAAATATGCCATGGGGGAAAACAAGGAATTCTTAAACAAAGTTAAAGTATTTCACACCGACAAGAAAATGATTAACTATATTCTCAATCTGGGTGAAATATATGATCTTCCCGATATCTCTCAAAATAAAAACATTAGCAGGCAATTCGATCTCAAACAGTTAAAAGAACTTGGAATTCAATCCCTTATAGGCATTCCGCTTATTGCCGAAGACACACTGGTCGGCTCGATTAACCTTTGGCTGAAAAAAAGGCCGGAATTGGATGAGGGTTTAAAATCATTCCTTTTTTCGATTGGGACACAAATCGGACTGATTGTTCAGCACTCACTTTTGTTAAATCAGGAAAGAAAACGCGCCAATCAGCTTGCGCTGCTCAGTCAGGGATTGAAAATCTGGTCCGAAACAGAAGATTTCCAGGAAGTGCTTCAAAAAAGTGTAGAATTCATTCATCGGAATCTGGCTTACTGGCATGTAGCCATTTTTTTATTCGATGAAGAAAAGGATATTCTTCAACTTAAGGCTATCGCAGGGGGAATGCATGATCTGCTGCAAATCGGCTATGAGCAATCGATTGGAAAGGGCATCATAAGTGAAGTCGTTAAAACAGAGAAGACCTATTATGCGCCGAATACGGAAATTGATCCCCATTATTTTAAATATGGCGAGCATCAATCAAAATCCGAACTTGCGGTTCCGTTAAATTTACGGGGAAAATTAGTGGGCGTGGTAAACATTGAAGAGATGGAATATGAGGCGTTTGACGCCGTCGACATCACGACAATAGAGACTTTTGCGGATCAGTTAAGCTTTTATTATGAATTTATGGAACGCATAAAATCCGAACAGCGGCGGACAAAACAGATGGAATTGGTGAGCCATCTGGGAACGTTAATGAATGCCAATCTGAATTCAAAAGATTTTATCCGGGAAAGTGTGAAAAAAGTTCAGGAGCAGTTCGGGTATTTCCTGGCATCGGTCTATTTGGTCTCTTCTGAAGAAGATGAAACGCTCGTGAAAGTGGCTGACAGCGGCGGTACCGCTTCCAAATGGCCGATGGGTCATAAAACCCGTTTTGGGAAAGGTTTGCTGGGAACAGCGGCCAAGACGAAGAAACTGGTTTGTGTGAATGACGTCAGCAAAGATCCCAGATTTATTCCGGCCGGAACAGTACCCACCGGATCAGAATTATGTATGCCGATTCTTTTGAAAGAAGAGCTGTTGGGTATATTAAATATTGAAACTTCGGAGACCAATGCTTTTCAGGAATTTGATATTCATGTGGTCCATATTATTGTGAGCCAGATGTCGCAGGCCCTATTTAATTCCAGGTTATTTGCTCGTGTGAAACATGAAAAGGAAAAATTGGATCAAATTCTTTCCGAAATGGGAGAAGGCGTGGCGATGACGAATGGCATGGAAGAAATTCTTTACGTAAATCCGGTATTTTCATCCCTGTTTTCGAATGCAGAGGTCGGGAAAAAACGACGTGATGTATTTCCTTTTTATTCGTCTGTCAGAGAGCACGCTCAGTATTCTGAATTCATAAACGGAGATGTCGATTCAATTTACCTGGAATATTCACACGAAGATAAAATATTGCTCATTACCGTTTCACATTTTCTTGATTTTAATTATTCGGAGTATTTCTTGTTTGTGGTCAAAGACATCAGCGATTTTAAACGCTATGAATGTGAGAGAATAAAAAGCGAACGACTCAATTTGGCAGTAGAAATGGCCGGTTCGATTGCTCACGAGATTAACCAGCCGTTGACGGGAATTCTTGGGTATTTGTCGTTGATTAAAGAAGACTTGAGCGGGGACAATCCGATGTATCCGGATCTGGAAGAAATCGAAAAACAGGCGGAGCGCATCAGTGAACTGGTAAAGAAATTTCAAAATATTGTAAAAGTGGAAACAAAAAATTACATCGGGGAAAGTGCCATAATTGATCTGGACAGGTCATCGCACAAAAATTAAGGAAATGAGTTATGAAGTCGGAAAAAACACCCAGGGCGCGCATACTGGTGGTGGACGATGAAGATATTGTCCTGCGGTTTTGCGAGCGCAGTCTGAAAAAGATTGACTATGCCATCAAAACAGCCGAAAATGGGGCAGATGCGCTAAAAATTCTCCATGAAAACGAAATCGATGTGGTGTTGTCGGATTTGAAAATGGAAATCATGGACGGTTTGGAACTTTTGAAAAACATTAAACGCGACCATCCGCACGTGGAAGTCATTATGATGACCGGCTTTGCGAGTGTCGAAAATGCCATTGAATCGATGAAGCTTGGCGCTTATGATTTTTTATTAAAACCGCTCAAGATTGAACAGATGCGTTTGGTCGTTAATAAATGTGTTGAAAAAATCTCAATGAGCCGGGAAGTGCGGGAATTGCGCGCCGTAAAAAAGAAATTGGAAGAACTGCAGGAAATTAAGGATAAATTTATTGCCATTACCAGCCACGAATTGCGAACGCCGGTGACCCACGCCAAAAGCTATTTTAGCTTTTTGGATGAAGATGCCTTCTCTGAAAAAGAGAAAGAGGAATTTAAACATGTCATCCGCAATGCCCTAGATGATATGGAACGCATTGTTTTGGATATGTTTGATATTGTAAAAGCAGAATCCCGGGAATTGGTGCCTCAAAAAACCCTTTTTGATCTCAATAAAATGATTCAGGAAATATTATTGGAAATTAGATTTGATTTGCAGGACAGGAAGCTAAATATTGAATTTCAGCCCGCCGATAAAATACCGGAAATTGCAGCCGATCGATTCCAGATGAGACGCGTGGTGCAGGAACTTCTTTCGAATGCGATCCGGTTTACGCCGGATGGGGGAACAATCACAATCCATACCTCTAAAGAAAATGAGTTTTTCAAACTGATTGTGGAAGATACGGGGGTAGGGATCCCGCAGGAGGATTTGGGACATATTTTTGAACTCTTTTACGAAGTGCAGGACAGCAATTTGCACAGCAGCTCAAAACGGGGGTTTTTGGGCGGGAGTACGGGGATCGGATTGCCGCTCATTAAAGGAATTGTTGAAGCGCATGACGGCTATGTGAAAATCCAGAGTGAAGAGGGGAAAGGCACAAAAGTGCTTGTATTTATTCCGGAAATTTCGCCGGACGGACAGAATTGAAAAACGCGGGTCTGTTTTTTTTAAATTCTATCGTTGCAAATACATTAATAATTTCTGCACGTGTTCATTAAGAACAACTCTACATAAAGACCGGGGGAATCCCCCTGCATTTGTGATCGGGCGTTTGGAGCACCCCCCGCAACCGCCGCCGCTCTGAAAACAGCAGACCACTGTAAGCGGCACATGAGGAAATCTCAAGAAAATTGAATCCATTTTGCACCCGCGGCAACTCGATTTTTATTTTTCTTTCAATAATTCCATCCGATTTTATTTTCTGCACCTAACCGAAGTCCTCTCTAATAAGAGGGGATTTAGGGGTGTGTTTGTTTCCAATTCAAGAGTGTCTTTTTTTTAAATCCTGCCGCAAAAAGGGAGGACACACCCCGCTTCTCCGAAGGCGGGGCTCTCCGCCGAAGGCGGATTAGCGCCAACCTAAGCTGACTTGCCCCGAGCTTCAGCTCGGGGATAGAGAAAGTTAAAAAATCAGGGCTTCAGCCCAATGAAATGAGGGATAAAAAGTGATATTCTTGGTCTAAAGCGTAATTCGGTCACTTCGACAGGCTCAATGACCGAGGATTAAAAAATGCCTTTCTTGGGCTAAAGCCCGGGGATTAGTGGGGTAAATTTCGGGAACCCCGATTTAAAAATCGGGGCAAGTCAAAAAAGAACGGGCAATTTCTGAAAAATAAGAAATTCAATTTTGGGGATGCTGATTTTTGCGGTTTTATTTTAGAAGAAAGAAATTATTATTGACTTGCCCCGAGCTTCAGCTCGTGGACGGGGAAGGTCAAAAACATCCGGGCTTCAGCCCGGTGAAAAGAGGGAATAAAAAGTGATATTCTTGGGCTAAAGCGTAATTCGGTCACTTCGGCAGGCTCAGTGACCGAGGATTAAAAATGCTTTTCTTGGGCTAAAGCCCGGGAATTATTGGGGAAAATTTCGGGAACCCCGATTTAAAAATCGGGGCAATTCAAAAAAGAACGGGCAATTTCTGAAAAATAAGAAATTTAATTTTGGGGATGCTGATTCTTGCAGTTTTATTTTAGAAGAAAGAAATTATTATTGACTTGCCCCGAGCTTCAGCTCGTGGACGGGGAAGGTCAAAAACATCCGGGCTTCAGCCCGGTGAAAAGAGG
>BDTM01000106.1 GCA_002898015.1 bacterium BMS3Bbin03
AGAAATGAAGGCTTTGGGAACAGCAGTCTAAAGTATTTGCCATCGGTGACGGCCATCGTGCAGAGATCGTCTGTTTTTTCAAACCGCGTCATCAAATCACTAAAATTTTCACAGGCCTCTTCACGAACAAACGGCCGGAAATTTGATAAAAAATCAGTCGATTGATTTTGTACAATCCGGTGAATGGGCGCTGTTCGGAAGTTCGGGTCGTGTAAATTGACGAGAGAAACCATCAGCCAGTGTGCCAGGGGGATTTCGGGATGTTCCACAGACATCATCTTTGCGGCAAGTGTCCGGTGATTGCCGTCTCCGACCGTTAAAATGGCCTCGCGAAAATAGACCTCAAATTCTTCAAGAAACCGCTTTCCCGAAAATCCGTACAGATTGTATTGATAACCCGGATAGTAATTGCAATTTTTAATCAATTGGCCGGCTTCAGGAATATGGGCATTCAAGAGCCGATTAAGCCTGTTTTCCGGTTCTGAGTAGAGCATTAAAACCTGCTCAACATCTGCTTGAAGAGCTTCACGCAACCGCTTGCGGTTCAAGGCTTTCTTTGGAAATGTGGCTTCTGAAGGGAATATCTTTTGATCGCTGCCGTGATTTTTCTGACCGGGCGGAAAAAAATATTGTAAATCAACCAGGGCAATGATTTCATTTCGACTAAATCCGCCCTGGTCCGGAAAATGATTTTCAGCAAAAAGAACCTGCGGGTGTGCCGTGTGAAGAAATAATCCCGGCGTTCTTTTGTAAGCTTCAAAAGTGACTCTTGCCTCTTCAGGAGAATCGGGCTGAATCATTTTTGCGACCGTCGGGCCGGAGATCGATTTCCGTTTGGCCCATCGCTGGGTATTTAAAAAGATGTCCCAGGCGAAGAACATAAAATTGTCGGCATATTGGGAAGACGGGTAAAAAACCCGAAAAGGGGGGATGAAGGGCTTTTGCGATTCCATAAACATTTCTTTCATTTTTGATTTGACCGGTGACCTTATCTGTTTCGCGAATTTTACGATTTTCAACAGTCTGAATCGTTCAAATTAAAGTTAACAAAAAAGAAATTCATGTACAATAAATAATTTATCGATTTTTGCAAAAAAGGCGGTAAGTGGGAGCGAGGGAGGTGTTTTTCCGGTTATGATTGTCAGTGTCAGGATTCAGGTGTGGGTTTGCCGTAAAGTCACGAAGGCGCTAAGATCATAAAATCTAAATAAAATAATGATTCATCCTAAGTTTTTTGTTTTAAAAATTAGTGAAAAATTCGTGCACATTCGTGGGCCTTTTTCTTCCCACGAATTAACACGAACGAACACGAAAAACCGAATTCGCGGATTCGCTGCATCGGTGCTGTTAAATGCGTTTCTCCTTGATTCTTTTTAATCTTTTTTGTAACTTTAAAAATCGGGTTTAACAAATTGAAACAGAGGTGTCCCATGAATTTTCCGGTTGAAAAAGAGTTTCTCCACAACTATTTACACAAAATTGATGATCGTCCTATCTTCGATATCGAACAGGCGGATTATCATTATTTGAAAAAATTGCTCACCTGGACCGTTAAGGATTCGAAAATCAACCTGTGTGCGGCCACTCAAACGGAAATGCGTCTGAAAATTCAGATTGATTTTCTGAATCCGTCTCTTTTTCGATTTCGGGCGACCCCTGCATCGGAAGTCCCGGCACATCCGACGGAAATGGTTCTTAAAACGAACTGGCCGGGCGCAACTGTCCGTCAAAAAAATAACGGCGAATCTGTGGAATTTGAAACAGAACAATTGATTCTTTACGTTCAGAAAAATCCCTGGTCGCTTCAAATTCTGGACAAGAACCGAAAGGTTCTTTTTGACGATTACGCTTACGGAACCCATCGCGAGCCGTTTTACGTGTTTCCGGTCGGCGTTCGAAAACAGGGGGATGCAATCGGCTTTTTTCAGAGCGGCGTTCTCGACCCGGGTGAGCAGATGTACGGATTCGGAGAGAAATTCGGGCCTCTTTCCAAAAGGCACCGGAAGATGCTTTCCTGGAATTCGGATGCTACGCAGACTGCTACAGACCGGTCGTACAAAAATATTCCCTTTTTTCTGAGCAGCAAAGGCTATGGGATTTTTGTCAATTCGACGCACCGGATTCACTATGAAATGGGTAACCCGTCTTTTGTGAGTTTCTCTTTTGAAGTAGAGGAGGAATTGCTTGATTACTATTGGTTTTATGGCCCTCGCTTTAAGGCTATTATAAAGGATTACACGCGCCTCACCGGCAGACCTGAAATCCCGCCTTTGTGGAGTCTGGGACTCTGGATGTCCCGTGCGGAATACAAATCCGGGAAACAGGTGATAGAAGTGGCGGTCAGACTGCGGCAGGAGAAGATTCCTGCCGATGTGCTCCATTTGGATCCTTCCTGGATGCGGCAGGGGAAAGTGTGTGATTTTGTCTGGAATGAAACGGATTTTCCGAAGCCGAAAGAAATGCTGCACAAATTGCACGAACAGCATTTTAAAGTGTCGCTCTGGGAGCAGCCGTACGTATCGAGACGGAGTGAAGTGTTTGCTGAATTAGACCGAAAGGGATTTTTCCTGAAGAAAGCGGATGGGAAAACATACCTCATTCCGACCTTCAATCATGAATATTCGGGTATCATCGATTTCACAAACCCCGCCGCCAGAAAGTGGTACCGGGAAAAACATCTAACACTTCTGAAATTGGGCGCCGGTGTGTTTAAAACGGATATGGCGGAAGCCGTTCCCGAAGATGCCCGCGCTGCGGATGGCCGTGACGGAAAGGCGCTGCACAACATTTATTCACTGCTGTACAATCAGACCGTCTACGAGGTTTCAAAGGCCTTTTCCGCAGATCACGCGCTGGTCTGGGGACGTTCCGGTTACGCCGGCAGTCAGCGGTACCCTGTCGGCTGGTCGGGCGATCCGCACAGCACCTGGCAGGACATGGCCTGTGTGCTGCGCGCCGGTTTGAGTGCGTCGCTTTCGGGGATCGCCTTCTGGAGTCATGACATTGGCGGGTTTCAGGGGCCGGCGCCGTCCCCGGAGCTTTACATTCGGTGGGCACAATGGGGACTGCTGTCGTCGCATTCGCGGTGTCACGGGACGAATCCGCGGGAACCCTGGGTGTTCGGAGAAAAGGCGGTCGAAATCTTTCGTAAATTTGATGAACTGCGCTACGCCCTGCATCCGTATTTGTACAGTCTGGCTCGGGAGGCCTCGGAAACCGGCTGGCCCGTGGTGCGTCCGCTTGTTCTTGAATTTCAGGATGTGCCGGCTATTTATGTCTGGGAGCAAGAATATTTGCTGGGGCGCGATTTGTTAATTGTGCCGGTCTTTGACCCGGAGGGAAATGTCACTTATTATCTGCCGCCCGGGGATTGGCTGAATTTCTGGACAAAGGAAAAAATCGGCGGTAACCGAATCATTCAGGAGAGTGTGCCGTTGGATAAAATTCCCATTTTTATCCGGGATAATGCGATTATTCCTATGACCCGGCCCAGCCAGTACACAGGAGAGAAGCCCTGGGATCCGTTGGAGATTTTGTTTTTTATCAGAAACGGAAGATCGGCAATTTTGATGAATGAAGACCGGTCGCTGATTTCGATCCTGGTAAAGC
>BDTM01000107.1 GCA_002898015.1 bacterium BMS3Bbin03
ATGCACACATGGGGTCACGAAACATTCGGGAATTTTGCAAAATCGATGAAACCGGCCAGGAGCTCATGCGCCTGGCCATCACCCGGCTGGGACTTTCGGCACGCGCCTACGACCGCATTTTAAAAGTGTCCCGCACCATTGCCGATCTCGAGGGCAGCCGGGATATCCAGCCGCCGCATATCAGCGAAGCCATTCAGTACCGCAGCCTGGACCGGGATTTCGTAGGCACCCTTTGATAGTACAAATCCGCCTGAACGGTGCTCCGTTTTTCTGTCCCCGCCGGAACTTGCTCGCCCGTTTTTCGTACAAATTATTAATTTCAAATTTTGTTAAATCTGAATAATTCACCGCGGAGGTTAAAGAATAACTTCTACCGTTGCGAGTTTTGCAAAAACAAATAGAGAAAAGCCATTGCAGGCATATGAACCGTTTTTGTAACGACTCAGCCACCAAAGCACAAAATCACAAAGAAAAGATCTGCGTCCTCGGCGCACTCAGCGGTTTATAAATAAGCCAGGATAGAATTTTGATCTATTAATCAGGAAAATTATATGAAAAAAATTTTAAATGTACGTTTCTTTATTCTCGCCTTTTTCATTGTTGCCGCTTCTGCGCGGCCGGCATTTTCTCAGCAGCAGGTCTCGCAGAACGATCGTGAGTTTAAAATTGCCAGAAGTCTTTTTCAGGACGAACTCTATTCCGGGGCGGTGGTTCAAATCAAAAACTTCCTTCGAAAATTTCCCGGAAGCCGTCACACAGAGGAAGCCCATTTCCTGCTGGCAAAATCTTATTTCCACCTGCAAAATTACAGTCAGGCCATTCGGGAATTTCAGTGGCTGCAATCCCATCCAAAGACACTGCCTTTTAGAGAAGAGACGCTTTTTTATCTGGGATTGTGCCGTTTTCAAATAAAAGATTACACACGGGCATCCTCCAATTTCGACACGCTGATTCAATCTTTCCCGAAAAGCAAATTTACCGCCAGGGCTCTGTACTGGTTCGGGGAAAGCCTTTACCGCAGCGGTGACAAACGGCAGGCCCTGCTCATGTTTCATCAGGTCACCTCTCAGTACCCCAAAAGTGTTTACGCCGACCATGCTTTGTACTCCAGTGCCTGGATTTATGAAGAGACGGGCAATTTTACACAGGCAAATGAACTCTACGCGCGCCTGCTTAAAAATTACCCGGACTCGGCCTTGAAGGAATCGGTTCTGTTTCATCTCGGATTTTCCGCATTCAATATTCAGGATTACGCCAAAGCGGTGGTCATCCTTGGAAAAGCCGTTCAAAATTTTCCCGAAAATAAGCTGGTGCCTCAGGCTCTGTTTTTGATCGGCGAAGCGCAATTTCAGTTAAAGCAGTACCCGGATGCCGAAAAAGCGTACCGTTCCGTCATTCAAAAATATCCCGAGAGCGCTTTTACGGCCAAAAGTTACTACGGCCTCGGGTGGACTTACATTCACCAAAATCTCTGGCAAAAAGCGGCGGCAAGTTTCACTTTTCTGGTCGATAATCATCCGAAGAGCCCCTTGGCTCCGGAAGCCTATTTTTATATGGGCCAGAGTTTTTTAAGCGCCGGAGATACATTAAAAGCCCGAACCGCCTTTCTCAAGATTTTTGAAGTCTACCCGGCGGATTCACTGGCAGCCAATGGAATCTACCAGGCCGGTGTTCTGGATTTTAAAGCCAAGAAACTGGATCAAACCAAATATTTTATGCGGCAAATTCTGGCAAAGTACCCCGATCACCGCTTGATCCCGGATGTACTTGTCCTTTTGGGTGAGGTGGAAGTGGCTCAAAAAAACTACGACCAGGCCCTGAAATATTATCAGAAGGTTCTGAGCCGCTACCCGGACAAACCCGCCGCCGCAGACGCACTTTTCCGCAAAGGCTGGTGCGATTTTCAGAAGAACCAATTCGACCCTGCCATTCGGATATTTGATGAATTCCTCTCCCGTTATTCGAAGAACAACCCCATTCGGGACCGGGTTCTGTTCTGGAAAGGAGAGGCGTATTTTCATTTAAAACAATATGATCAGTCCTTCCAGACGTACAAAGAACTGATTGACACCAAATCCAGTTCGGAAAAAGCGCCGGCCGCCTTTTACGCCATGGGCTGGATTCTTCTTCGCAAAAACCAGCCCAAACAGGCCATCGCTTTTCTAAACGAAGCGATCCAGCGCAGCCGCAATCCGGATGTGCGCCGGGATTCTTTTCTGAAAAAGGGTGACGCCTACTACAATCTCCGTCAGTATAATCAGGCGATTGCCGCCTACAACCGGGTGCTCACGGATTTTCCGGGCAGCGACCAGGCGCCCGAGGCTCTATTTCAGATCGGCACTTCTTTTTACCGGTTAAAGGATTTTGACTCCGCCGCCAAGAATTTCCGGAGGCTGGCCAATAATTACCCCAACAGCCGTTTTGCGGATCAGGCCCAATTTATGATCGGAAACAGTTATTTCATGCAGGGCCGTTACCGGGATGCTATTCAGGTGTACCGGGAATTTCAACGGCAATTCGCCGGCAATGCCCTGGCGGCAGACGCCCTTTACAAAATCGGCGACTGCTACTACAACCTCGAGGCTTACCCGCAGGCGGTTGCGGCGTACAAGCGTGTGATTCAGGAATTCCCCCGCAGCAATCTTATGGACGACGCCGTCAGCGGCATTCAGTGGGCACTGGTGCAGGAAGGAAAAGTCCGTGAAGCGATGGCGGTCACAAATACGTACCTGTCCGCTGTTCCCAATCAGGCAATGGCGGCGGCACTCCTTTTTCGCAAGGGCGAATTGTTATTCAATCTCCAAAAATTTGACAAAGCCGTCAGCACGTACCGGGAAATTCTCTCCCGCTACCCCAATTCACCCTCGGCCAATCAGGGCTGGCTGTGGATCGGATTAACGTATTTAAAGAAGGGCGATTCGATTCAGGCGCAAAATGCCTTTTTAAAACAGGTCTCCCTCGCCCCGAAAGCAAAAGCCAGCGCCGAAGCGCTTTTTCAATTGGGCGGATTGGCATTTCAACGAAAAAACTGGCAGACGGCCGGCGAATTTTACCGGAAGCTGATCCGGCAATTTCCGAATCACGAGCTTGTGCCTCAGGCTAAATATCAATTGGGAATGAGTGAACTTTCCGCCCGGAAGCTTCCGGAAGCCTGGCAGACCTTTAACGAATTGGCCCGTTCTGGGGGAACTGCCGAATTGGCGGAACGGAGCAAAATCGGCCTGGCCAGAGTCGCGCTGGATCAACAGGAGTTTGACAAAACGCTCGGCTTTTTGGATGACGTCCTCGCGAATGCCACCGGGGATATCGCGGCCGAAGCCCAATTTTACAGGGGGAAAGCCCTTGCGTCGAAGGGCGATTTGGAAAACGCCGCGGTGGAGTATTTAAAAGTGAAGTACCTTTACCCCGATGCCGTCAATTGGGTGCAGAAAGCGACTTTTCAGGCGGGAAAGGTGTACGAACGGGCCGGGAGAAAATCGGAGGCACTGCGAATTTTCAGAGCGCTGGCGAAAACGGCGCCGGATAAAAATTACCGGAAACTGGCACGACGGGAAATCAGAAAAATCAAGTAATTAAACGGATTGGGCATGAAAAAAATCGTTCGACTCATTTTTGGCGTCATTCTTTTCTCTTTTTTCACTCAAATTGGCGGGATCGCTCACGCACAGTCATCCGGACACAGCCGAAAATCCGCACGAAAGATCCTTCCGCAGCGCCCCAAAGAGGAACTGACGCTGGCCGAAGTGACCATTTACGGACAGGCCGCTTCTCTTCGAATGCCGAAATCGAAAGTGACGATCAAGTCCGAACCCCCGCGGGCGGCCCTGCTCGGCTGGGGGTTGTACGAAATCCTTCCGCCCACGGAACTGCAATCGCCCGAGCTGCCGCAATTGCCCTTAACCGGAACCGCGCGGGCGGTTCATCTCGACATCGACGGCGGAAATCTTAAAACGGGGAATGCCGGTTTTCTTTACTGGCGGAAAACGAACCGTTTCCAATGGGGCGTGTCCGGCACCTGGCGGAACAGCCTGGGAACGGCATCCAATCGATTCTATCATCAGGGAACGACCAATCTGTTTGGGGGCCTGCGGCTGAGCCGTCGCATCCGGCTGCAGCTTCGGTTCGATTATTTACAAAACAGTTTCGGCTTTGGAAATGAATGGCCGGCGGATATCCGGCAAATCATGCCGGTGCGGCGGAAACTGCACGCCGCTGCTTACAGCGCCCGGTTCGTGTCAAACCGCTCATCCGCCCTGCACTGGTCCTTTTCTTACGGGACAAGGCTTTTCCCCACAGACAATGCAATCGACCGCCCCTATTTAAGCGCATTTGCGGGTACGCAAATCACACACAAAGAGAAGACGCAGATTCTCTCCGGGACGCTTTCTTTCCAAAGCGGAATCACAACGGAATTATTTGCCCGTGCCATTTTCAACCGCGACCGTTTTCCGTTTTATCCCGCCGGAATCGTGCACCCGGGGCAGTTGACCGTCCCGGAAGGGGCTTTCCAAAATTCGCAGACGTTTGTCAACGGGTACATCAAGGTTCATAAAAATTTAAAAAAAGGGCTCTCTGCAAGTGCCGGATTAAATTATTACGCGTTCACCTACACCGGGAAGAGCGGGGGCGCTTTTGTGCGGGGGACGCCGCGGCTTTCCATGGTTTACAACGCCATTCCAAACTGGCAATTGAGCGCAGACTACGAATCAGGGTACACATTCCGTACCCGTTACGACGTGTATCGGGAGAATCCTTTTTATGACCAGTCGCTCAATCTCAATCAACTGGAGTACCAAAAGGTTCACGCAAAATTGGCCGCAGAATGGGCGATTTCGCAGAGATTTTTCCTGAAATTCGGGCTGGCAGAAAACAGCATTCAAAATTATCCCGTCTGGGAGAGCATCCTGTCCCGGCAACAAATCCTTCTGCCGGCTAACCAGGCGCCTGTTTATTCCCCGGGAGCTTTCCGATTCGTCACCCTGCCGGAAGCCCATTTTAATCAATTAAACGCCGGATTTTTATTCGGTCAATTGGAGCGCTCTTTTTTTAAACTAACAGCCTATTTTAATTTTAATAAATCTCTAAAATCAGACCCGGTTTTGTACCCCTTGTGGAACTATTCCAAAGACGTGCCTTTTCTTCCCGATTTAAAAATCACATTTGAAGGGCGTGTGCGGCTTGCGCCCCGGTGGCGGCTGGAACTCGACGGGCGTTACATGGGTTCACAATTAATCGAAAAGACTTCTTTTATTGTGCCGCTGAACGGCTCGGTCGGATCGGGAAGCACCTTTTACGGCCCAGGTCAATATTTACCGGACTATCTGCTGCTGAACGCAAAACTGCGCTTCCTGCTTCCCTTCGGGTCCGTTTATTTGGGCACGTGGAATGCCTTGAATCAAATTATCGAACCCTTCGAGTACATTCAAGACGACGGGCGTAAATTTTTTGGAGGAATGGAAGTCAAATTTTGATATGGGTTTAACGGCTGCCGCACCCGTAAAGGGCGGCGGTGCATTCGTTTTGTCGCCGCAGGCATCATGCCTGCATCATTTAAGAAACACCGGAGGCATACTTTATGAATCTTTTTGAAATCCTGGTTAAAGGCGGGTGGGTGATGATTCTCATTGCAATCAGCTCGGTTGCAATTCTGGCGATTTTTATCGAGCGGTTCTTTGCGCTGCGGTCGGTTAAAATTAATGCGCGCACGTTTATCCTGACTGTAAAAAACCTCCTGCTTAAAAATCAATTGGGCGAAGCGATTAAACGGGCCAAGTTAACCCCCGGACCTGTGGCTGCCATCACCAAATCGGCTCTGGAGAAATACAATCGTCCGAAAGAAGAAGTGAAGGAAGCCATCGAAACGGCCGGGCGGGGACAGATTTACAATCTGGAAAAATTTTTGGGCGCGCTGGCCACGCTGGCGGCCATCACCCCCATGCTGGGCTTTCTGGGAACCGTCACCGGAATGATCAAAGCATTTATGAAAATTCAGACGCTTGGCGGAAATGTGGGACCCGGAGTTCTGGCAGGGGGCATCTGGGAGGCATTGGTCACCACGGCGGCGGGATTATTTGTCGGAATTGTGGCCATCATTTTCTATAATTACCTCCAGGGGCAGGTAGAACGCCTGGTCTTTGAGATGGAAGACAATTCCAACGAGCTTCTGGAAATGGTCAGGCAGGAGGAGTCACTTTCCAATGAAGTTTGAAACATCCAAAAAACGCTACGTCGGCTTTGCTTCGATTTCATTAACGGATATCGTCCTGCTGCTGCTGATTTTCTTTCTGCTCTCCTCCTCGTTTGTCGTGCAGCCGGGGATCAAAGTGAAACTGCCCAAAGCCGCAACGGCAAAAAGCCAGAAAGCTTCAAACATTTTTGTGACCATTACCAAAAACGGAACCGTGTTTCTCAATCAAAAACGGATGACGCGGGCTTCGCTGGGTGCGGGTGTTCGAAAGCTTCTGAAGAAAACGCCGGACGCCGTCGTCGTGATTAAAGCGGACAAAGATTTAACCCTGCAAAAGACGATAAGGGTCATCGACATTATTAAATTGGCCGGGGCGGAGAAATTTATCATTGCCACGAGGCCCGGAATTTAGCTGAAATGGTTATTAATTCAAAAACTTCGCTTTTCATCTCATTCGGGTTTCACGCGCTTTTGCTCGGACTTTTTCTGCTGATTAAAGTGGGTTCTTCACTGCAGCTTCCCGAATATGTGCAGATTGCATTCGCAGGACCGTCCGTCAGCACAACCAGATCCGCTCTGCCGGCCAGAACGGCCCCGCCGCAAAAAATGGGGGAAACGGTTCAACCTCCCGCAGCCGCAGCATTTCCTCAAAATGAGAGCGTTCGCCTGCCGAAACGGCGCATGAAAGAAGAGGAAGAGCCTCTGCTGCGCGTCCGGAAAGAGGAGAAGGTGACCATTCGAAATGAATCGGCCATCATCCCTCAGGACAAACGGCGTCTACGGCCGGAGGCATTACCGCCGGGCCTGCCCGAACAGGCGGGCATTACGGGTGAAAAAGGCGTCGCCGCACCCGCTGATTTTGAATCGGGACAGGAGAAGGAAACGCCTCCGCTGATTTCCGGCGCTTCAAAAGAAGCCAACCACCTGTTCAAAATCGAAGGAGAAGCCTCGAGGCGCCGGATTCTCTCAAAAGTGATTCCCGCCTACCCAAAGGGCTACCACGGCGAAGGGACGATTAAGCTCCGGTTCACCGTGCTCCCCAGCGGATTGATCGGGGACATCATTCCCATTTTAAAAGGAGACGCCGTTCTTGAAAAGGTGACCATCGATGCCTTTCAGCAGTGGCGTTTTGCACCCATCCCAAAAGACAGACCGCAGAAGACCGTCGTCGGAGTGATTACATTTAATTATGTGCTGAGATGAAAAATGAGTGCGGCGGCGCCTAAGGGCGAATAGGATTAAGGGATTAGGGGGTTAAGCAATATATTATTTATAATGATGTTACCGGGATTGTCCTCTTCCGCCGGCAGCGGACTTAAACTGTGTGTCGGTTCATTTTCTTTGGCTGCCCCGTGGTAAACCGCGGGGCTAAGAAATAGAAAGGACGCTGAAGCGTCCTGTTTTTTTTAATGCATGATAATTTGTGAAAATTCGTGGGCCTTTCTTTTTTTATTTCGCAGCGATTCAACCATTCACGGCGATTATTTCATAATCGTAGGTGATCTCCGCCGTTTTTTCCAACATGGCTGTGACCGAGCAATATTTCTTCTGTGAAAGATCGACGGCCATTTCGATGTCGGACGGCTTGAGATTTTTCCCGTGAAATTTATAATGAAGATGAATTTTTGTGTAGACCTTCGGATGGCTGTCCGCGCGTTCCGCGTCTATGTCAATTTCAAAATCCTGTAAATCGACACGCCGTTTTTGAAGAATGGAGACCACATCCGCGCCTGTGCAGCCCGCCAGAGACAACAGAATCATTTCCATCGGACGGGTGCCGGCATTGCTTCCGCCAAACTGCTCACTTCCATCCAGGACGACCCAGTGATTGGAATCTCCCTTCGCCGCAAAACTAATTCCCTTAATCTGTTTGAGATACGCTTTCATGAACAACCTCCTTTTAGTGCTTCCGATTCCATTTTTAAATAAGGGTACATTAAAACTGAGTCAAAAATCGAGACGTTTACCGGTTCATTTTAAGTCGCTTAAGATTCAGGTTCCGCCCATGAACACACTGACCGGACGAAGCGAAGGGATGTTGGCCGTCACAATTTTAATGGTCGCAGCGATGGGAACTGCCAGAATCATTCCCACAATTCCCCACAAATAGCCCCAGAAAATCAAGAAAAGGATGACAATCAGGGGACTCAAATCCAGGTGCTTGCCCATAAATTTCGGTTCCACAAAATTTCCCATGGTCATTTGAATGACCAGCAGGCTGACGGCCACCCACAGCGGCCGCATGAGGGAATCAAACTGAAGCAGAGCCAGCAGAATGGGCGGAATGGTCGCAATAGTGGAACCCACGCTGGGAATGAAGTTCAGCAGAAAAGTCAGCATGCCCCAGACGACGGCAAAATCCACCCCAAAAATCAGCAGGACAACCGTCGCCAAAATGCCGGTAATTAAGCTGATGATCGTTTTCACAATCAAATATTTCTGAATTTCATCATTAATATTTTTCACCGTATTCGTCACGCGCGCCGTTCCGTCTGTCTCGAAGGCTCTCCGAATCCGGTCGAAAAAGGAGTCTTTTCCAAGAAGGATATAAATCATAAACAAAATGACCAGAAACACATTGATTAAAAATTGGAAAAAGGTCCCCACGCCGCTCGAAATGAACGAAGGCAGGGAGAGATCTTTAATGGCGCTTTCCCAATCTAACTGCTGCAGGTAGGTATTCAGACTTTCCAGCGGAATGTTGAACTGGCGCAGAATATTCTGAAACATGATTGTAAATTTTGCTTCATATTTCGGTAATTCATCGGAAAAGGACGTGACGCTGGCGTAAACAATTAATCCCAGAAGGAACAAAAAAGCGAAGGTAAAGATCAGCACAATAAACACCGCGATGGCTTTCGGGATTTTAATTTTCCGGAGGAGATCCACCAGCGGATCCAGCAGAATCGACAAAAAAACGGCCACAAAGAAGGGTCTCAAGATGCCCCGCAGGTAGAAGAAAATGACACCCGAGGCAATGAGGACCAAAATTCCCAGCAATACCGTCGTCGGCTTTGAATGATTCATGAGATTTTCTCCGACAAACAACCTTTCATAAAAGATTCCGGCCCGCCGGAACGACAGGCTGAATCGCGATGCTATTAATATAAAAAAACACGATTGAAAATGCGAGGAGAATTTTCTTAAATTGAAATTTACAACAGTTTTTTTAGAACTTTTTTCGTTTTCATTCGTCTAAATTAAACAGAAATTTTGGTCTGGCGGTCTAATTCTCGGTAACGATTCAGCCGCAAAGAGAAAACATGATTTTGCGGCAAACCGTTGTTTAAATAGTTACCATTTCTATTTGGGGTTCATATTGATCTTAACTTGCCTAATCTTAAGAAAAATCTTATGAAAAACATTTCTTCCGGCCTAATTTTATCGAGGCTGCTCAAAATTCTCCTGAATCTTTTTAAGCGTTACAAAATAATCAGCTCCATTTTAATCGGTGCTTTTGTTCTATTTCTGTTCTACAAAATCTTTTCCTCAGGGAATCCCGCCGATGCTTCTTCTCCTCCCCATTTTGTAAACGTCCGGGTGGACACGCTTTTTACGGATCTTGTGTTAAGCGGTGACCTGCAGTCCAGTAAAGCCGTTTCGCTCCTCGCCCCAATGGAATGGCAATACAATCTTCAAATTATCTACCTCGTTCCGGAAGGTTCACACGTGTCCAAAGGCGACACGCTCCTGAAATTCGACGCCTCCAAACTGCAGGTTGTGCTGATGAACGATAGACGGGAATTACAGAAAAAAAAGGCCGGCCTCAAAGAACTCAAACTGCAGCAGGCCTTTCGAATGACTCAGCTTAAAAATAATTTAAAAATTTCCCGATACAATCTGGAAGAATCCGGTCTCCGCGTGGATAAATCTCGATTTGAATCGAATGTTAAAAAGCAGCAGGCTGAAATCAGCTTCAAGCAATCCACAATTCAATTAAAAAAAGCCGAACAGGCCATCAAAAATCAGAAAATTATCCAAAAATCCGACCTGACTGAGATGAACATGGAAGTCGAAAATGCACAGTCTGCCATTCAGGATATTCTAAACCGCATGAAAAAATTCACCCTCATTTCGCCCATGTCGGGGATGGTTGTTTACGGGAAGGCCTGGTTCGGATCGACCGTCCGGAAAATCAGAATGGGCGACAAAGTGCGTCCCGGCCAAACCATGATCCGGCTTCCGGACTTGAAATTAATGGAATCCCTCATATTTGTCAATGAGATCGATATTCAAAAAATAAAAGTCGGGCAGAAGGCACAACTGTGGCTGGAGGCGTATCCGGATAAGACGTACCTCGGGATGGTTTCTGAAATCAACAAAATCTCACAGCCTCAAAATTATGCCCATGGCAAAATGTGGAACAAACCCTCTCCCATTCATGTGTTCCTCACACACGTCAAAATCACCGATCCGGATTCGAGTTTAAAGCCCGGGATGACGATTAAAACCCGTGTGCTGCTGGATACCCTTCCGGATGCCGTGATTATTCCGGCGGGGGCAGTTGTTGAAATCAACGGCAAACCGGCCGTCTTCACCCGAAAAGGGAGACGGTTCATTCAGTTGGGACCCCGAAATGACGCATTTATATCCGTATTAAAAGGGCTTTCGAAAAATGACGACGTTCAGCTGCCTCCCCCCCTCGACCGTTCCCAACCGCTGGGGCAATTGGCGTTTTACCGCCAAAACCAGGCAAAAAGCGACTCTCTGGAACATCAATTAGACCTCATGAAAAAAGAGGGATTTAAATTTGATTACAATGCGAAGCGCAGCAAAATAAAGAAAAAGGGCCACAAATGAGGATTTCCTGGAAATCAAAATCGACTCGTTTTTTCGGGTTGTTGGGTGTGATTGTAATTGCCGCCGTTCTGGTCTGGAAATTTTCATTTCACGGCAGCACACTCCCGTCCTTTGAAGTCCAACAGAGTGAATTTTTGATTCCTATTACCACTGCCGGCGAACTTCGAGCGGTTCATTCAATTTCAATCACGGTGCCGCGTGCCAGGGGTTATTCCGTCCGGATTACGCGCCTGGTTCCCGAAGGCACCACCGTGAAAAAAGGCGATTTTCTGGTTCAATTTGACACCAGTGAAATTACCGAAACCATCCACAAACGGGAAAATGCACTGAAAAACGTCAATGCCGAACTCAACAAACTGAAGGCAAACATTGAATCCACACAAAAAGACCTGGAAAGTCAATTGGAAATGCAGCGTTATTCGTACGAACAGTCAAAACTCCAGCTTAAACAAATGGAATTCGAATCGGAAGCCCGAAAGCGGGAGGAAGAACTGTCGATGAAAAAAGCCGATATCGCTCTGAGTCAGGCCAAATACAAATTACAATCCCAAAAAGCGATTAATAAAGCGTCTCTGGAAAAGGCCCTTTTGACCGTCGACCAGGCCCGCTCTAATTTACAGATGGCTCAAAAGAGCTTAAAGGGGATGACCATCCTCTCCCCTGCCGCCGGAATGGTGGTTTACAACAATATTTGGGGATCTTCCGGGCGGCAAAAGGTCAAAGTGGGGGATATGCCCTGGTTCGGACAGGCGATCCTTGAAATCCCCGACCTGAGCAAAATGTTCGTGAAGACAAAAGTGAATGAAGTGGACATCGACCGAATACGGAAGGGGCAGCCGGTTATCGTGACGGTCGACGCACTTCCGGGCGTAAAACTGCACGGCAGTGTGAGCAAAATCGCCACGCTGGCACACAAAGACCGGACCACCAACACAAAAGTTTTTAATGTGGACGTAACCCTGGACTCCACAAACCGGCAGTTAAAACCGGGCATGACGGCCAACTGCAAGATCATCACCGATCGATTGGAACATGTTGTTTTTGTGCCGATTGAATCTGTGTTTGAAAAGGACGGAAAGACAATCGTTTACGTCTTAACGCCGAAGCCGAAACCGCGTGAAGTGGTAACAGGCCCCAAAAACGACGATTATATAGTCATAAAAAAGGGTTTAACCCGGGGAGAAAAGGTGTCGCTCTGGGATCCGACACAGCCGTTTAAAGAACTGGGAAGAGAAGTTCCCACGGAAACGAAGCCGAAACCAAAGAAGAAGGGCGGTGTTCGGCGCATGATTATGATGAGATAATCGATCCCGAATTGTTCAATACCGCTCTGCGGAATCAGATTTAGGACGAATCGCAACCCTTAACTTAACGGATTTGAATCACCATGAATTTTAAAGAAAGTCTGGAAATTGGAACGACAGGTCTTCTGGCTCACAAACTTCGATCCTTTTTAACCGTTTTGGGAATCATTTTTGGGGTGGCGGCGGTGATTGCGATGCTCTCGATCGGCGAAGGTGCGAAGCAGGAAGCCCTGCAGCAGATTTCACAGCTCGGCATTCAAAATATTCTGATCAAGAGCAAGCCGATCGTGGAAGGGAATGAACAGAATGGGAAAACGGTGCTGAAAAGTGCGGGTCTCACAATCAATGACGGGTGGGCGATTTTGAAGAATAACCCTCTCATCGGAGATTTTCTCCCCATTTTAGACACAAGTTTAGATGTGGCGCACGGTTCCGACCGGGTAAAGATAAATCTGATCGGAACCTTTCCGAATTATCCCGAAATGATGGACGTTTCGCCCAGCAGCGGCGGCTTTTTTAATTTCCAGGATGAAAAAGAAAGACGCAAAGTCTGCGTCCTTGGGAATGCCGTCCGAAAGAAATTGTTTTATTTCAAAAATCCTGTCGGAAAAAAAATTAAAATCGGAGATCTCTGGTTTACGGTTGTCGGCACGCTGCCGCCCCGTCTGCAGGGCACCGGATCGTTTAAAAATTTCCAGGATATGAATCGCGATGTGTATATTCCTTTCAGCACTTCCCGCGCCCGGTTTTTTCGGGAAGCTTCACAGGGTCAATTGGACTGGCTGGTCGTTCGGGCCAAAAACCCGGACCGCATTCAGGAAGCGGCCAACCTGGTGAGCATTCAATTAAAAAAGCGCCACAGAGATCAGGTCGATTTTCAGATTGTGGTCCCGGAAGCACTGGTGCGGCAGCGTCAGAAAACGCAGCGTATTTTCAACATTGTAATGGGGGCGATCGCGGGCATTTCGCTCCTGGTCGGGGGCATCGGCATTATGAATATCATGCTGGCTTCGGTTATGGAGCGCACGCGGGAAATCGGCATTCGCCGGGCAGTGGGCGCCACGCGTCAGGACATTCTTATTCAATTTATGATCGAAGCCATCATTTTAAGCGCCATTGGCGGCGTGTTAGGCATTTTTATCGGATTTGCTCTGACGAAATTAATTACCCTTTACGCCTCCTGGCGAACCATCATTTCACCCGGGAGTGTGATACTGGCATTCAGCGTCTCGGCGGCCGTGGGTATTTTATTCGGAATTTTTCCGGCTCGTAAAGCCGCGTTATTGGATCCCATTGAATCACTGCGATATGAATAGACCCAAGATGAGGATTAATCGTGACCAAAAATTTTAAATTCATTTTTGTGATTTTTTTCGCCTTTTTTAATGTCATCGTCACCCGCCCGCTTCCCGCCCAGACGGTCCGCAGCCTGACTCTGGAGGAGGCCATTGCCATTGCACGGAAGAAAAGCGTGCGGATGCAGACTCTATATGAAAACCTGAAATCCGCAAGAGAAAACCTGACGGCCGCCAAAGGACAATTTCGAACAAACGCCCACCTGAACCTCTCGACGCCTGAATTTCGCCAGCAGGTCTCCGAGATTCCCGTGCCGAACGGCCTTCCGGTTTACAACACCACGGGAATCTTTCGTTACCGCGCCAATCTCACCATTAATCAGCCGCTTCCGACGAACGGTTTTTTTTCACTCCGTTCCAACCTTTTTCAGGAACGGGTTTCGACGTACGGCCTGCTGAATCAAAACACATTTAGACGAAAGGATTTTTACACCTCCGTGAGCCTTCAATTTCAGCAGCCTTTATTCACCCTGAACACATTAAAAATCGGTTTAAAAAAAGCGAGGCTAAATTTCAACACGGCAAAATTGCGCTACCGCAGCGAAACCGCCGACATGGTTTACAATGTGACTCAGAGTTTTTACAATCTTTACCGGGCCGAACGCCTGCTGCAGATTGCCAGAGAAGAAGTGAAAGAACGGCAGGATGCCTACACTCTGGCGCAAAATAAGTTTAAAGCGGGTCTCATTCCGGAAGTGGAAGCCATGCAATTGGATGTGAACCTGGCGCAAAGCAAGAACGGCCGAATGGTGGCGGAGGGGAATCGCCAGCGCCTCTCCGACAGTTTTAAACAGTTGATCGGCCTTCCGCTGAATGAACCCATTCAGGTGATTCCGAATCTGACCTACAAAGAGATTAAAATTTCTTTACAGGATGCCCTGAAACGGGCGTTAAAAAATCGCCCGGAAATTCAGGAACAAAAAATTCAGGTCGAATTGGCGAAAATTCATGTCAAAGAAGTGGCCAGCCAGTCCGAGATTAAAGGAATGTTCTCGGCGTATTATAATCTGACCGGAATTAGTGATCCTTCGATGCCCTTTTCCTCACAGCCGTACGATTTATTTCAATCCAGTTTGACGGATTTACAGGCGCGCCCCCGAAACAAAGGCGTGTCTTTCACTTTAAGTGTCCCTCTCTGGGATTGGGGCGTGAACCGTGCGGAGGTAAATTCAGCCAAAGCGGCGCTGAAAACAGTGAAACTGAATCAAAAAGATCAGGAAGTTTCCATCCGCCGGCAGATTCGTGCACTGGTGGGCCGTGTGCAGGAGGCGCTCGACCGCCTGAAAATTCTGGACAAAAACAGGGCTGTGGCACGGAAAAGCTTCCGGATTAGTCTGTCCCGTTTCGAAAACGGGGAGATTATCAGCCAGGAATTGGCACGCGTGCAGGATCAGTTGAGCCAGGCGGAAGTGAATTACCTTTCGGCATTCATTACCTATAAACTGGCAATCGCCGATTTAGAACGCAGCACGCTGCATAATTATGAAACGGAAGAGTAGCTTTTTCTCGTGAAAAGATGATACAAATTACACCGGACCTGGTTATTCCGGACGATGAGATTCATTTCAAATTTGTTCGATCCTCCGGACCGGGCGGGCAAAATGTCAACAAAGTGGCGACGGCGGTACAACTTCGTTTTGATGCAGCTCATTCCCCTTCACTCGATGACATCCTCCGGGCGCGTCTTCAAAAATTGGCAGGGAATCGAATGACCGGCGACGGCATTCTCATCATCGAAGCCAGCCGCTTTCGAACGCAGGAACAAAACCGGAAAGATGCCGTCGAAAGGTTTGTGAAACTCATCTTGGAGGCCGTGAAAGAGCCGAAGGTCCGCAAACGAAGCCGCCTGCCCCTGACAGTCCGGCGAAGACGCCAGGAAGCCAAGCGGCACAGGAGTGAAATTAAAAAATGGCGGCGTCCGGTTTCATTTGACGGCGCCTGATTGGGTTTTTTCCGCCATTTGATGGACTTAACTTGTGTGTTGATTCATTTTCTATAAACATTTTGTCCCTAACGGGACATGGAAAAGGCTAATCGTATCAAAAACGCTGCCGGTTCGATGAAGGCCGCCCCGTGGTAAACCGCGGGGCTAAAAATAGAAAGAACGCTGATGTGTCCTGCTGAACATATGATATTAATTTGATTCTGCTTTGTTGTGCCTTCGTGCTTTATATCAATCATGTAAATAATATTTGAATTTCTCTGTTTCATTAAGAATAATTTCTAATTCATTTTGAGAACATGGTTTTTTTCTAAAATAATCATAAATATGGAAGTTTTCTTCTAATTTATACAGGTTCTTTTTTTCTTTAATTTTCCTAATTTCATCGAAATAAGACACAGTCAAATTCTTTCTGAAAACAAAAGGACCTTCTGTAATATTACATGGAGCATAGCTAAAATATCTCATTCTATTAATCTCATACGGTTTTAAGTTTTTAAGTCTGAAAGTTTTTATCTCTCCATATCCTCGAAGTAATTTAAAGACTTTATCCCGGTCTTTGTCATTGTCATTAAAATTTGTTCTGAAATTTTCATTTTGGCCAAAATAATTATCATGTATAAAAAGCTCGTGAAATCCAGGTTTAATCGCAATTAATTCCTTATAAATTTTATCGAAATTATTTAAAATTCTCAAATAGGAAATGATAAGGTCTAATTCTTTAAATTCTTTCTCAAAATTAATCTTTTCTTTCTCTTGTTTTATAAATCCGGCATGTTCCCAAAACCAATCATTTTCTTTTCTGCACCTCGTATTTCCCTGATAGATTTTTATTCCTGCAAAAGATTGAAAAGCCTTATTAAAATTCGCACTGATTAGTCTATACGGCTCTTTAAAATTAGAAAAAAGAATACTTTGAAGATATTTGAACCGTATATTGTTAAATATTCTTTCTACCTCCATTTCCGGTTTAATGAGGTATTTTAAAACTTTATTCACAGGTGGATCTTTAAATTTTAAAAAGTCAATACCAATTTTTCTCAATGAAAGTTCTTTCGCTTCCCTTGTTTTTCCTCTAATAAAAAAGCATTGTAATGAGCCGAGACAATCAAATTTCAATTCAACTATCTCATTATTATTTGTTTTAAATAATCCATCCTTCTTTTTGTTTATTAACAAAAGGCTTGTATTCACATATTCGGGATTATTATTTACAACAGTCGTTCTATAATTTTTCATTTTATTTCAATAAGTTTTGTATTCTCCAACTTTATTTAATCAAATATTCGGCAGAAATTCCCGCGTAAAATGAGCAAAAAAATCTTCTCATTTTATTTCATTTTTTATTATATTTAATATCCAGTCCGCTAAAATAAAAAGGTCTTCGAAAAAGGCAGCTATTCCACTTTCCGAAGACCCGAACCAATGAAACATGGTTTATTAATTATAATTATTTCTTCGGAAAATGTCAATTATTATTTTTCTATTCTGGTCAATCGTTATGACCTCTATCTAAAAGTATGTCCTTTCTGCGGCCATGGCCATCTGATTCGCTGGGGATATTACCAGCGGGGTGCTTTGCCGGTAAAAGGTTCTATCCGTATTCAGCGCATTCGCTGCACCCAATGTGGGCATACCACCAATGTTTTACCTTCTTTTCTATTGGCTCGAAAAAGCTACTCGGTCAGCCTCCTCAAAGAACTGGTCATGAGTTTTGTCCAACATCCTGATTATTGGAAGGATGCAGTTGGTATTACGATTGATCTGTCCACGGCCTATCGCTGGCTGCGCCTGTTGCAACGTCAGGCTCTGGAGAGCTTACCAGTCATCAGAAAAGCACTCTTAAAGATCAAACCAGGCCATCCGGTCATGTACTCCACAGATGCCAAAGCCGAAGCATTAACCACCAGCAGAGATATCCTCAAGCGCTTCCTCTTGTTGAGCGAGCAACTCTTCAAGGCCGCAGTACGCCTTGTTGACAAGGACAATCCTCAAAACACCGATTTATTCTGTTTCCTCAATTATTTTTTAGCCAAAAAGACCGAAAAAGCCCTGCTTTTGGGTTAGCCTCTCCGAGCCTCCTTTCTCACTTTATCTGTTTAACGCCCACTTGTACCGCCGGACACCCCTTTACAGCCCATTACCAGCACTCACCACCTCGCTTGATGGCTAATCATTGCTTATCTTTGTCCTGTAAATAGCATCAACATCTTATCCCTTTACAAAGGAGCAAACCCCTATGGACGAGAAAAAACGCGAGGAAATCGCCCTGTTCCGCTATGGGTTGATTGTCCCTTTTCTGGCCCCGGAGGAGCTGGAATGGGGCGTCAAAGGCGAACTCTTGAAACGCATGGTCAGGCAAACTCTGTCAATGCCTTTTTCCAAAAAAAACTCCCTGGCCGAATCCACCATCAGACGATACCTCAAAGCATACAGAGAAAAAGGCTTTGACGGCCTTAAACCAAAAAGCCGCTCCGATATCGGCAAATCTCAGAAAATCCCTTCAGACGTCCTTGAAAAAGCCTTTCTCCTCAAACGCGAAGAACCCCGCCGCAGCGCCAAAAAGATCATTCAAATTATGGAGGCACATCAAATGGTCGAGCCCGGTACCATCAAACCCAGTACCCTTTATCGCCTCTTTAAGCAGCATGACCTCACTTATAAGCAGCTCAGAAAATCACAAAAATCCTTCCGCTCCTTTCAGGCCGAGCATCCCAATCATCCCGACACTTCGTGATGGCAGTCCGACGTCATATACGGCCCCTATCTGCCCGATCCCGACCGGCCTGAAGCCAAAAAACGAACTTACCTGGTAGCTCTGATCGACGATTTTTCCCGCCTCATTCCCCATGCCGAGTTCTATTGGCACGAGAGGCTGCCCCATCTGGAAAACACCCTGCAAAAGGCTATCCTGAAACGCGGCATCCCGGAGGTCCTGTATGTCGACAATGGCCAGATCTTCAGCGCCCATCAGATCAATACCATCTGCGCTGAGCTGGGCATCCGTAAAATCACCTGCCAGCCCTACAGCCCCGAAGGCAAAGGCAAAATCGAGCGCTTCTTCCGTACCGTGCGCGACCGCTTCCTCACCGAACTCGAACACGAAAAAGTCCAGCACCTTCATCAGCTCAACAATAAGCTCTGGGCATGGCTGGAAGAAGAATATCATCAACAATTACACTCGGCTACCAATGAGGCTCCCTCTATCCGTTGGCGACAACAGGTCACCCCCTTTATGAGAAAAATCGAAGAAAAACAACTCCAGGCCATCTTTCTATGGCGCGAAAACCGCAAGGTCGACAAACTCGGACAGGTATCGCTTCAGGGCCTCAAATTCGAAGTCGCCTCCTTCCTGGTCGGCAAAACCGTGGAAATCCGGTACAATCACTTTGATCTCTCCCAGGTGTTTATCTATCAAAACGGTCAATTCCTGCAAAAAGCCAGACAAACCACTCTGCCCAGATGGAATACCTCAAAAAAACAAAACCAGCCAAAGCCCAGCTCCCCGCCCCCTAAATCCGGCATCAACCACCTCGAACATCTGGAAGAGCAACACAGACAACACAAAAAAGATCAGGCGAAAAAGATGCTCGGACGCCAAGGTCAATCACCTCGGAGAGAAACCTTTACAGTGACTCACTTCTTTAAAGCCGTCGCCACCGCCCTTCATCGAAAAGTCGAACAGTTGCATGCCAATGAACTGCAACTGCTCCAACAGGCCTGGAATGCTTACGGCCCCTTTCAGCCACCTTTAATCCATATTGCTCTGGCCAAAGCCATCCTTGCCAAAGGATATGATCAGCATATCTCTTTCTACCTCCAGGCTATCATAAACTCGCACTTGAATCATCAGAATAAAAACAACCAAAAGGAGAAATAAAAATGAATGACCAATCTCTACCCCTCATGCAAGCACTCGGTTTTACCCGACAGCCCTTTGATAAAAATCTGCCCCTAAAGCATCTGTTCCTGTCAAAACAAATCAAAGAACTCTTCCAGCATCTCAAACACTTTTTGCATCGCCGCGGCATCGCGCTGGTTACCGGCGAAATCGGCGCCGGTAAATCAACCACCATCCGCGCCTTTACCGAGCAACTGGAAAAAAACCTCTACGATATCGCTTACATTGCCGACCCCACTATCGGCATCCGCGGTATCCTCAACTCCATCGCCATTCAACTTAACCTCGAGGGCGGCTATTTTAAATGGCAATTATTGGAAAAACTCAAACATTTTATCGAAGGGAATGCCCGTGACTTTAATAAAACCACCCTGCTCATCATCGATGAAGCACAACTGCTAACCACCAAAATCCTCGAAGAACTCCGACTCTTCACCAACTTTAAAATCGACTCCCAAACTCCACTCAACCTCATCCTGGCCGCCCAACCCGACTTCTACAAAACCATCCAACTTTATTCCATGAAAGCACTCTATCAGCGTATCAATTTCAAATATCACCTCACCGGCCTGGATTGCAGTGAAGCCAAACCCTATGTCACCCATCATCTCGCTGCCGCCGGCAGAACCGATGATCTTTTTACCGATGATGTCATCAACGAAATATTCCAACAGGCTAAAGGCGTACCCAGAGTTATCAATAATCTGTGTTATGATTGCCTGATGGAAATCTATTTGCAAAATAAGAACATCGTGGACATCCCTACCCTTGAAAATGTCCTCATGAAATGGGATGTCTTGTGAAATCTATGACTAAATAAGTTTATAAAATGTCGCTTAAATAAAGTGAGAGGCTACACTAAAACCCTTGTCTGCCCTATATTTTATACACTTTGTTGGGGCACGTTTTTTGTTTTTTATATTATGATAATTGAATACGCTTTCAAAGTTTATGTCGGCAAAGACACATAAGTATAATTCAAAAGCTTATTCCTCATATTTTCTTTCCAATTAATCGGAAG
>BDTM01000108.1 GCA_002898015.1 bacterium BMS3Bbin03
GTGGCTGAGAGAGTCGGCATCTTGGGCGGCTGTGCAAAGCGATAATCCTTTTCATAAATAACCTGCACGATCCCCTTTTGCCGATACAGAGCCGGTGCCGTGTGGGTGTCGGAATTTAGCCCTTCCAGGGGATCGTACGAATGCAATTCCGACATGGAAATTCGCTCGGTCAGTCCTTTGTGAAGAGGAAACGGCCCGGTGGCAAAGGTTTCGATCAGGTTTGAGATTTTTCCGCTGTACTCCACTAAATGATCTTCTCCGATGATTTCCCACATGGATTTATCGTTTCGAAACCATTTGGTGTACGGTGGGGCGTGCGGCTGAACGGGAAACATCATAAAAGAGGTCAGGCCGATCATATCACTTTCTGAAACATCCGTCTCATCAAAATTGGGTTCGCTGCCGACCCCCTCCACATAATCGGGCTTATGGTTGCACTCGCCCTGGTCGGGGCCTTTGTAATTTAACTCCGTGGGGCCAACGCCGTCCAATCCGACGTCGTCACCGGCGTTTTCGTTGGACTCGTAGATGCCGTCGCCATTGAGGTCGTTTCCATCCTCCCAATCCTGGTCTTCATCGGCGTCCCAGTGCTCGTGCAGGTCCTCTTTTTTGAGATGATAAAAATCCAGGAAATCCTGAAGATTGGCAATTCCTTCTTCAGGGCCGATTTTCTTCATCGCCGGGTTATCGCGCTTTTCGTCGATTAATCCGTCCTGATCGTTATCCACATGATCGTAGGGGCTTCCCGGGCTTTCCAGATAGGCAAATCCCATGGTCCCCGTCGGCAAGCCGCCAAAACCCACCCCGTTAATATCCCATGAATACGCCATGTCGATTTTTGTATCGAAATAGCCGAGTTCGTCGTCATCATTGGGGCCGCCGATTCCGTTGTCCACCCAATAACCGAAAGCCACATCGGGCAGATCGTAATCTGAGATATTGGCGATGGTGTATTCCCAAAACAGGGCGTCACGAGCCTGCGGGTTATTCCATTGAAATCCTCTTGTCTGCACGCGAATGCCGAGACCTCCCCAGGGTTGGCCATTTTGAATCGTGACCTGAGGCCGAAGATCGCCAATCTTCACACCCGGTCTGGGATAATACTTTACCCGATCTTCGGGGCCGAGGCATTCCTGATCCTGAGCGTCATTCACCACAAAATAGGTCTCCAGATCGGCATAAATAACGCCCCGTCCAAAACGTCCATCCCATTCGCCGGGCCACTTCAAACTTCTTCCCCGGGCGGGCCATCCTTCAGACGGCCAGGAACCGGGCAAATTACTCATGGCGGGGTAATCGCTGGTCTCATTAAAATAGCCGAAAACGGGGTAAAACCCCCATGTAAGGGTTCCCGTGGGGTCCGTATCCATTTCCTCCCGGTACTGGGTCTGCAGAAAATAGAGTGTGTCTATTTTGCCCTGCGCGCTCAAAAGGCGAATGTTCAGAGAATCCGTGACCGGAATGGTGTCAACGGCTGCGTTGGTCTTTTCAATGTAAACCCGGGCGCCTACCAGCAGGGCCAAACCATCCAACATCCGAACCCCCCTGTAATTGTTCGGCCATTCTGACGTATTGGTTTCAGGCCAGTGGGACAGCTCCGTGGTATTCTGGAAATAGAGTAAAATGCGGTTCCCATTCATGTAGCCGGCTCGAATAGCCGCAATATCTCCGGCGGGATCGTCCGGGCCGCGGTATTTTCGCCCCTGGGAAAACAGGGGCGGTATGACAAACAGAATACCCAAAAACAGAAAAGATAAAACTCGTAAACTTCTTTTCATATTTCATCTACCTCCATTACTGTCCCAACTAAAAGAACATTTAAAAACCTGTTTTGGACAAGCATGATTTTTCTCGTTCTATCTCAGAAGTCCCATGCACCCTGCCGGATTTTTTTTGCGCACACAGCAGTTCCGTCCCGGGTACCCGCTGCGGGGGATCAGAAAATGATTCCGAATCCCACTTTTACCAGCCGGGGTGCAGAATACATGGCCGGATTGTGCACCCGGTCCAGATAGGTATTAAAATTACTTCGGTGACTTAAAATATCCTGCCGGCGAATAATGGCGGTGTACGCCCGGCCCGTCTGGCTGTTGACCCACACCTCGTTCAGCCGATCCAATAAATTGTACACATGAAGACTGAACTGTCCCTGCAGAGAACCCGCAAGCTTCACATTATAAAAGCTGTTCAAGTCCACATTATAGGTGCCGGGCTGCCAGGCATTGTTCGGGTAGAGATTCACCCTGGAAAGGGGGTTCTCAGGAATCGGCGTCCAGGTATAGGGTGTTCCGGAGTTATAATAGGCGGTTAAGGTGGCGCCATAATTCTGAGAATTGTATCCCACGGTTACGTTCAACGTATGCCGCTGATCCCAGCTCATTGGGATGAGAATCGGCACCGGATCCATGCTGTTCCCTGCCCGGGTGAATGTCTGCGTGGGATTATCTGCATTTCCGCGTGTGTACTGAAGCGTGTAATTCAGATAAACGGCAAGCGGTCCCTGTCTGAAATTGTATTTGATTTCCATCCCCCGCGCATTTCCATAATCCTTATTCCCGTAAACGCCATATTTGATTTGATTGTAAGTTGTAATGATTCTTGCAGTGAGCAAATCATAGATATCCCGATAGAACAGGGTGACTTCCAGCCCCATGCCTCTGATCAGTTCCTGCCACAATCCGACTTCATATTGAACGGTCTTCTGAGCACGTATCTGGGTATTTCCCATGACGGTTGTATAATTTGTCGGTGCTACCCGAAAGGAGTGATTCTGGTACATCGCATACATGGGCGGCATCTGGAAAAAATGGCCGTAACTGAAGTGCAGCAAAGCCGCTTTTCCCAATTGATAAGAAAGTCCCAAGCGGGGACTGATCTGCCATTTGGGATCGGATTTCAGGTATTTCGACATGCGGGAGGGGTTGTTGGGGAACCGCAATTGATTGGCCGGATTCCGCCGCTGTGACGGATAAACAGCGTTCGGATTAAAATAGTCCAGGCGCACCCCCGCATTAATGACCATTTCTTCGAATTCCATTTTATCCTGGATATAAGATGAAAATTCAAAAGGCGTGTGATGATAAATATCGGTGTAAATAGAAGAATCCGGAAAAATGACAGGTTTGTACGCCACCGTTTCAGAATCCGTACCGGCGTAATAATTGCGAATCTGGTACCAGCGGTGATCCAGATCATGAGCCACGTACGAGACTCCCGTTTTTATGCTGTGATGCTGATTCACTTGCCAGGTCAAATCAAATTTGACATTGTTGTCCTGCAGGGTGGTCTCGTCATGATCTTTCTGCTGGCCGCCCGTATAAAAACCGGGCCCGTCGTTTACCCGGAACCGGTCATTCACATAACGGGAATCGAAAGGATTCTTAAAAACATACCAACCCGAATAATCATAAATCGATGATAATTTCAATTCATAGAACATGCTTGGCGACAACATGTGATTGATGTGCAGCGAAATCATGTGCGATTTACGGTGCGTACTGCCGATTCCGTCAGGATTGTATTTGAATTCATGATTGTATGAATGCCAATTGTCTTTGTTGAAGGTGTAAAGCAGAGCCGCCTTGAAATCGGAGAAGGGGGCTGCCGTAATCTTGCCGAAAATTGAAAGATCTTTTGATCCGTTCATGGAAACATAGGCATTGTCGCCCGTGTGCTCCGAATACCATTGTGTGGAATCGTTGGAAGAAAAATAGCTGTAATCCCAAACATTAAACCGGCGAATTCCATTCAGGTAATTCTTGTTATTTTGCAAACGAGAATTGGCAAAAAAGGTCACTTTGTCCTTCCAGATTGGACCACTCAACCGAATCTTGTAGTCCTGATTTCGATTCAGTTCGGTCCCTTTTAATCCAATAAAAATGTTCTGATGGTTCGTAAAATAATTGGCCAGGGAAGCCGACAATGCCCCGTGAAATTTCTTGCCGCCTTCTTTCGTGACAACATTCACAATACCACTCATGGCTTTGCCGTATTCTGCATTAAACGTGCCCGTAATGATCTCCAGGTCCTTAATGGCATCCGGCTCCAAATCCACCGACCGGCCGGTTCCGCTAAATGTATTGGTTACCTGAACACCGTCGACCATGTAGGCAACTTCACCCAGACGTCCCCCTCGAAAATGTCCGTGCACAACACCCGCCTGCATCCCGACAATGCCCGACATATTCTCCACAGGAAGCACCTTGATTTCATCCGCTGAGACGTTCCGCACGGAACTGGTCTGGTCCTTCTTCATGACCACTTTTGGAGCTTCGACCACAACCACCTGCCCTTTGATGACGGTTGGTTTCATTTTGATGCTGACGCCGGTGGTTCGATTCACCGAAACACGCAGCCTTTCCACCCGAACGGTTTCATAACCCAGCATCTGCACGCGCAAGGTGTACACCCCGGGAGGCAAATTGATAATGAAAAAATTTCCACCTGTGTCTGTGGCTGCGCCCCGTGTGGTTCCTTCCACCAGCACATTAGCCCCCGGCAGCGGCTGCCCGGTCTGTTTGTCCCGTACTTTTCCGATGATTTTCCCGGTCGTTTGGGCAAACAGTACGCCTTCCAATATGAACAATGTACTAATGGCACCCATCAGAAGAATCAAACCAGTTTTCACTTTCACCATAACCGATTCCTTTTTTCATGACTTTCCAATTGATTTTAAAAACAGGAAAGCTGGAAATCAAGCCTATTTTTTATTTGATCCAAAAATAAATATGAAAGAAAGGGTGAAGCGGTAAAAACCGCTGCACCCCTTCTATAAATATAAGCATTTTTCTCGAACTATTTCAGTAAAATCATTTTTTTAATCTGAGAATAGCTGCCGGATTTGATTTGGTAGAAATAGATTCCCGAGGACAAGTCTTCTGCAGACAAACGGATAAAGTGTTTGCCGGCCGATTGCTTTTCGTTCACCAGAGATTTTACCTTCTGTCCCAGAGTGTTATAAATATTCAGAGCGACAAAACCGGATTTGGACAGGGAATATTCAATGGTTGTCGTCGGGTTAAATGGGTTGGGGTAGTTTTGTCCCAATTCGTAGGTCGTTACCACCGCACCATTTCCTTTTTCATGAATCGCTGTGGCCACGTTTGTTGTGTCTCCGATCCAGGTATACGACCAGTGTTCGGGTGATTGCCAGGAATTATCATCATCATAGGGCGACGTGGAAAGCGTTCCATCACTGACATTGGCCTGATCGGAGTCATGAACGTAAATATCCAGAGGAATGCGCATGCCGCGCACCGGCGTGAAAACTTTATCCTCATCAAATGCAATCTTCGTCCAGGGAATTCTGGCTTCAATGGCATAATCGGAAACTCCCAGGCCCTCGAAATAATAGTTCGTTGAATCCGGTGAGTAAATCATGGCATTCCCGTTGCGGCCGTTGTACAAGCCGTCCACCCGAATCAGAAGCTGGTAATCCGGTTCGTTCCCGCGTTCGAATGAACTGTGCTTCGGCCCGCGCCAATTGTACAGGCCGATAAACAATTCCACTGCGTCATCTTCCCACCAGTTGCCGGCCGGATCGAAACTGAAGACGTCATCGATGGCGTCTACGGCAAAGTACAGATACGTGGCGTCGGCTGCGATATAAACCGTCGCCGTCAGGTCGTTGTCATCCGTAAATGAACCGGCGCCAATGTGCGTGGTGGAGGGTTTCAGTACAAAGGGTTTGATTCCGCTGTTCTCCCATTCCTTAAAATCACCGTCGGCTGCGAAACCTGCCGGCGGATTAAGAGAAATCGTGGCAAGCCCTTTGGCTGTGTTGACGGCAGGCTGTGCCGAGACCGCAATAGGGCCGATATTGCCTGCTGCATCACGACATTGAACGGCATAATAATAGGTCACATCGTGATCATTCAACGGATAGTACAACCAGTGAATGGCTGTTCGAACATCTTCATTAACACCCCGGGCCACGACGTCTACATCGGGGGAATGAATATCTGTAATCGGTTTTTTGCTGGCATAAACATCGTAAACTTCACCGCTTTCGCCCGGTACATCCTGCCAAATGACCAAATTATAATAATCTCCCGGCGTGCCTGCCACACCGGTGGGTGCATCGGGTGCAATGACGTCGATCACAGGATGTCCCGTCCAGATGTTATCCAGATACACCACCTTTCCCACGCCTGCCGTGCTGGCAATCAGGATTTTTAATTTGGAGACCCGCGTGGAATCCATGAGTTGATCAAATTGCATGGCCGTTCCATTCCAGCCACCGCCATTTCGATCAAAATCTTTTAGAGCAATATTAACGGCTTTCCACGTCCCGTCATAGCCGACATCGCTCTCCTTCAACATGTAAAATGCTTCATATTCCAAATCCGGCCCACTGCCGTCCTTATCGTCATCGCTCAATACAAGTTTCAGAGAATCAAGTCCGGCATCCGCTTTGATCATGAAATGAAGCGAATCCACGGGCCAGCTTGCCGCCAGATTTTTGGGAGAAGAGAGAGAGAAAACCAGTCCGTCCCACACAGCCCAATCGTTTGGAGGGGTGTTCCATTTAATGGAATTGGTGGTCGGCACAAAAGCCTCTTTGTCGGTAATCTCATAAGAGCCTCCTCCCCAGCCCGGATTAAGCGTTACATTGCTCGGGATCGCGCGGCCGTTAAAGAAAATCAATGAAACAGCCTTCAATCCCTTCAATTCCATGGCATCCAGCACAATTGTGCCCTGAGAATAATCACCTTCGCCGGCGCCGCTGATCGAGAATTCGAAGGACCAGCCCTTGATTTTGTCCAGATCCAATTGGTTGTTTCCGGCAATACCGGCCCAACCCGTGCGATTGAATCCTTCTCCGCTCCAGAAATTGGGATCTGCTTTCAAAGGCATGGTAATTTTATGCCAGCCCGGTGCATCGTCCAGAATATTAAGAAAGGAATAATAATATTCGCAATCATTGATATCATAGGTTTTGTTTCCATTCGGGGAATTGCCGACTTCCTGCAGATCAAACCGAAACGTGACCCGGCCTGCCAGAGACTGGGGTGCCTTATTGTAATACCAGAATGAAATCGAATCGTAAGCAGACCAATCGTACACACCGTTTGAATCGGGATTCCAGTGTTCCAGCTTGGTGTACCCGCCCCAGCTCTCGGTGTTGTGCACGCTGTAGTCTACCTGCATGGCTCCCGTGCCTTCGGTAACCGGATCGCTCACATAGCTGACTTTGATCCAGCCGTACTGGGAATCGGCACTGACGTTGGTCTGATAATGTGCCCCAAAGTGCACATTGGAATTGACCGGATTAAACCAGTTCCAGTAGTTTGTGTCTGCCGGCGCCTGATCGAAACTCTCGATCATTTGCTGGGCATGAACCGCCCCCGGAATAATCATCCATAAAAATATAAGCAATGGTAATAATTTTTTCATCACAACCTCCTCCATTTTGAAATGTCCGCCCTCTTGATTGTCTCATTTCCTTTTCCCCGTCCGGTTCCCCGATAAAAGACCGCTTTGTTTTTGGTTTTCACCTCCTTAACTTTTTTCGTTTTTAAAGAAGTTCAATTTCCGTCTTTCGGATAAAAATGCTCAAAGGTTTTGCAGAGTGCCGGTAAATGTCCGCGAGAAAACGCCCCCTTTTGTCCCCATTAAATGCCACCCATTCAAATAAATCGTAAACCGCAAGAAGCATACCAGGCAGCGACCCAAACAGTATTCATTGATTATCAAGAAGTTACAATCACGAAATTTTAATTCTCTCGAGAAGCATTATCATTTTAATAATTATTTATTATCCTATTAATAATAAACTCTACTTTTTTAGTGTGAATTCTTTGCTCCGTCCGCTGACGGAAACTTTGAATACACCCGGTTCTACGGTGGGCATGTTGTCCCGGCCGAAAAAAACAAAATCGCTTTTGTTCAGAGTAAATGAAACACGTTTACTTTCGCCGGGAGCGAGGGCAATTTTTTTAAATCGCTTCAACCGCTTTTCAGAGGGTGTAACCGAAGCCACAAGATCGCTCAGGTACAGTTGAACAACCTCTTTCCCCGCACGGCGGCCCGCATTCCTGACGGTCACCGAAACCCTTACCGGGTCTCCAATTTTGACGGTTTTGGGTTCAACCGTCAAATTGGTGTAAGAAAATTTCGTGTAGCTCAAACCGAATCCAAAGGGAAATTGAGGATGATATTGGTGCTCTTCATCATTATTTTCGCTGTGCTTATGATCGTAAAGCGTAAAATCGTTGGTGTAGCGCGGGTACGTGACGGGCAATTTCCCCGAGGGATTCACGTCCCCAAACAAAATATCCGCAATGGCCCGTCCGCCCTCCATTCCCGGTAAATAGGCCATGAGAATACCTTTTGCGCCATCTGTAATTCGGTTAATAATTCTCGGCCGGCCTTCCGTCAGCACCAGAACCACGGGTGTGCCCGTTTTCTCGATTGCTTCGGCCAATTTCAACTGGGGTTCCGATAACGTCAAATCCATAATATTTCCCTCCGATTCGCAATAGGCGTCTTCGCCCAGACAAACAATCGCCACATCTGCCCGACGCGCTGCCTCGACCGCCGCGGGGATGTCCATTTCTTTTTCAAACGACACTCCCGGAACAAACGTCACCCGGTCTGTTCCAATTTTATGCCGGATCGCCTGCAGAATGGTCCATTTGTCTTTGGGATAAAGCGACTCCTCATTGCCCTGCCAGGTAATGGTCCAACCGCTGTTCAGCACATGCATCTTATCCGCGGTTGGCCCAGTAATCAGGACACGAGCGCCCTTTTTCAGGGGGAGAACTCCGTCTATATTTTTCAAAAGCGTAATCGATTCCTGTGCCGCCTGAAGGTTGGTTTGCTGAAATTCTTTGCACGCAAACCTTTCCCCGAATGTCGGATCCGGATAGGGATGTTCAAAAAGCCCCAATTCATATTTCACTTTCAGAATCCGTGTTACAGCTTCATCCACCCGGGATTTCGGCACCTCTCCATTTCTCACCAATTCCAGCAAATCATTGTAAAAACTGAAATCCAGCGGTACCATGCTCATGTCTACACCGGCCATGACCGCCATTTTGACGGCTTCTTTCTGTGTGGAGGCAACTTTCTCCCGCCGGTAAAGATTTTCGATATCCTGCCAATCGGACACCACAAACCCCTTGAATCCCAATTCCCCCCGCAGCACGTCCGTCAACAAAAAATGACTGGAGTGCACCGGAATGCCGTTTATTTCCGAGGAATTGACCATCAGCGTGTGACTTCCGGCACGTACGGCTGCCCGGAAGGGCGGGAGAAAATATTCCCGCAGCATCCGCTCAGGGATCCACGCCGGGGTGCGATCTTTTCCGGAGAGGGGAAAACTGTAGCCGAGGTAGTGTTTCATGCAGGACGCCACCTTATCGCTGTCCGAAATTGTATTCTGCTCTCCCTCCAGGCCCTTGATGTACGCCGCGCCCATCACCGAAACCAGGTAGGGATCCTCGCCAAAGGTCTCGAACAGACGCGGCCAGAGCGGCTGCCGTCCCACACCCAACACGGGATTAAAATTCCAGGGAATACCCGAAGCACGAACTTCGTAAGCGGTGATTTGTCCGTCCCTTTTGACCAGCTCAGGATTCCAGGTGGCGGCCATCCCAATCGCCTGTGGGAAAAGGGTGGCTCCGGTTGTGTAGTTTGCCCCGTGAATGGCATCGATCCCGTAGATTATCGGAATTCCCAGGCGGGTGTCTTGGGTGGCAACATCCTGAATTTTTGTGATAATTTGCCGCCACTTTTGAACGGTGTGTGCGCGGGTGCCCACGTTTAAAATGGATCCGATGTGATGAACAACAATTGCATTCCGCAGGCGCGCGTCATCCAACTGCAAGGGTGACGCCACCACAGGGAATCCCCGGGAAACCACCTCGAGGCTGATCTGGGTCATCTGCCCGACCTTCTCCTCGAGGGTCATTCGTGACACCAACGCCGCCACTTTTTCATCGATCGTTGTGCGATTGGCCGGTTGGCCCCAGACTGACGTAATCATCACCAAAATTCCTAAACCCGCCAGTTTTAGAAAAAGCCCTTTTTTCATTCCACCTGCTCCTGAATTTAATCAATTTTTTGACCGTTAAAAAGAAGAATTTTCCGCACCTTTTCATCTGTTCGCTGAGGCGTCCGATAAAAAATCCGCAAAAAGTACACCCCACTCCGGAGCAGGTTTCCGTTTTCATCGGTCCCCTGCCACACGAATTGGTGACTGCCTTCCATCTGCCGGTAAAAGTGTTTGCTAAAAAGCCGTTGACCTAAAATATTGACCAGTTCAATCCGAATGTCCGCCGGTGCGGGAAGAAAATAATTCACCGTCGTTCCCCGAAAACCGGACGCTCCCACTGTAACCGGATTCGGATAATTCCGGGATACCCAAAAATCTTCCGGTTGAATTCCGGAATGATTCCGGCCTGCAACACGGGTGGACCCCCCAAATGCTTCAATCCCAAACCAGACGGTTTGATCGGCGACCTGATCCAAAATCACCCGAAATTGACCCTGATCATCCGGAGTGTACGTTTCAAAATGAGCAATCGGCCGGCCTTTCTCGTCCAGGGGATAAACACGGATGGAATCCGCTTGAATCTTGAGTGCCAGGCGCACACGCGTGGGGAAAACCTCAGTGGGTGGCGTACCCCAATTGGTGTGAAGGGTGTGCATCCCGTCCCAGATCATGCCGGTGTTCTGTGCTTTCGTGGAAAGCGTGAGGAGCGACCGGCGTGCACGGCTGAGAGAATCGCCGGTAAGAGACACCCAGGTCAGGGTGGCAAAATCCGCTGCCGAGAGAAGGGTAAGGTTTCCCAAACGAAGGCCGGGAAAATTCTGAAGAAAACCGGTCAGCCCCACAAAGCGGAGCGTGGCCACTCGAAAAATCCCCTGTGTATTCCAGATGAGCTCTCCGGTGTCCGACAGGTAGGGCGGCTGCGGTTTAGCGGGCAGCGCCGCCGGATCCAGCGGAACCGGACTGTCGAAGCTTGCGTTGCGGACAGCATGCTGCAGTGCCAGTTGTCTTGGGAAAAGCGCCATCCCCTGCCAATGGCCGGCATCCTTTTTGGGAGAGAGTAAAACCTGGCTTGAACTGTAATTGAGCTGAATCGTTTGCCGGGCCGGCTCAATCCAGCCTTCCCGGAAGGCGCGGGCACAGGACGGCATAAGCGCCATCATGGCCGTGTTCCGGTTCAGGCTGAAATAGCCGCTTATTTTGTCCGTTTCCCAATCGTCGCTTTTATCTGAATAATCGAAAAACATAAGGGCATCGCTGTTGTAAAATGCCGCGTAGGCCGTCAGAAACAGCACCCCTTCGGTCTGATAACGATTGGGAAACGGGTGATTGTACTCACTGACGGTAAAGGGCTTGCCGACATATCCCACACCCCCAAAAAGATAGGGAATTGTGCCCCCGTCTTTGTCCGTTACCATGGGTGTGTTGTTAATCAGCCAATCCGTGGCCGACCAGGGGGTATGCGGGAACTGCGGATGATCCCAATACGCGTGATTGTCCACATAATCCAGTTTGGATTGGACAACCAGGTCGCCCACACCCACATTCCAGTTGGTTCCCACAATGGGGCACCGGACGCCCAGATCGTTTTTCAAATACTGTGTCATGTCCGAAAAGAAATCATCTTCCAGTTTCAGGTAAAATGCCGTCATGTCCTTGACGCGGTTGTCTGTGAAAGAGGTGCTGTTCGCGTAATCCATTCGCCGGACATTGTGCTTTTCAAGAGATTCGTCGGACAAAAGACCCGCAATTCCGCTGGTTCGCACGTGGATTTCATCGAACCAGTAGATTCCCGTCGAAGCGCCCAGTTCAAAGGAAAGTCGGACAGTGCCTCTGCAGTCTTCCGGTGAGCGAAAACTCACTGTGTAACTCTGCCAGTTCGAATTCACCTGAAGTGTGGTCACCAAAAAGGAGGTCCAGGGACTGACATCTTTCATCACAGCCACGGTAATTTTTCGGGGGGCATCGGAGTGGGCCGCAAACGAAACCGTGTAAAGGGAATCCTTTTTGAGGCTCAATCCGGTTTGCTTCCACTGGACGTGCCAGTTGATGCCGTCAGCCCGGGTAACCGATACCACGGCGGAAATTCGGCCGGCAAAGGGCTCTGCCGTTGAAATACCCATTTTGCCCCTTACTGCATTGTGAAGTTCCAGCTGCCAGCGGCTCAATGCGGGGTCCTTTTCAAATCCCCCGTCATAAATGTAATCCTGAGTTCCGGTGTCGCGACTTCCCTCATGCCAGGCCACTCGGAGATGGTCTGTGGTGCCGTATTTGTCCTTGAGAAAAGCCTGCCACAGGCTGTCAAGCATGCGTACATGGCGGATTGTCAGATCGCCCCCCCGGGAGAAATGCTTTAATTTGCCGTCCCGCCACATGCGAAAAAGCGAGTTTTCGTTGGTAATTTCCACCAGAGCCATCACGGGGTCGTTGGCCAGCGTCCGGCGCGTGTAGGGATTGACGTGGGTCAGAAGTTCCCGGGCGTATTCCTTTTGCAAAGCAATCAAAACGGGATCAAAATAACTCACCCCTTTGCCAAAATTCCGAATGGAATCGGCGTCGGGCACGCCGTCAATCGTCTCGAATATGCGGCTCACATGCAGATTAATATCCGCATAGATGCCGTTCCGCTTCAACTCCGCAATGAATTTTTCCAGACGGTCGAGGGTTTCGGGATTCAGATGACGGGTTCCCTGTCCGCGAATGAAGAGGCTTTCCGTGCTCCAATGGTTGTCCATGTGGTGGAACCGCACCAGATTGAAGCCCATTTTGCGGAGCCTGCCTGCCACAAACCAGGCCTTGGTTCGATCCGGAAAAGCGCCGCCCGTTACGGCATTTGTTCCAAAAAAGCGAATGCGTTTTCCTTTGACAGAAAAATGGCCGGCGCTGCTGATTTCGACAAACGCATCCGGCTGAATAAGGTGTGCCGGAAACACAGGCAAAAACTGCTGTGCGGTTGTATCCTGCGGAGGCAGATAAAAATTAAATCCGCCCGAAAAATTTTGAGCATCGGCCGGGTCGCTCACTGCCTGGAACAGAAGAAAAAGAAAAATTGTGGGTGCAAGTTTTCTCATATTCGCGTAGTTGATTTTTGCCATACGCCCTATTTCCGTAACAATACCATACATTTCACGCGCCGGGTGCCATTGACCTCCATCCGACAAAAATACCGCCCCGAAGGAACAGGCACATTTCGGTTGTTCGTACCATCCCAGACCAGTCGATCAAACTCCGCCGGGTGTACACCCTCGTAAAGTGTCTTCACCAATTGCCCGGTTATATTGTAGATTTGAACCGAAACCTTTTCCGGCCGGTAAAGCACAATAGGAATTTCCGTTTTTTTGCCGAATGGATTGGGATAATTTTGCCCCAAAAATACATCCGGTTTCACCTGTTCGAAAAAGGAACCCTTAACGCCGCTGCTTTTTGGAACAAACTGCACGGCGGCTATATTGAAGCCCTTCTTCAGAAATTTTAGCTCCAGATTGTGTTCACCCCCGGGAAGAGAAGCAGCGGAAATACTCTGCCATTTCCAGCTTTTCCAGCCGCCTGTTGCTGCAACAGAAACCGGATCGCCGAGGGGAGAACCGTCGAGCAAGAGTTGCAGCCTTCCCCCGCCGTCAGGGGACGCCACCCGAAGCCGGACAGCGTAGGCACCCGCGTAGGCAATGTGAACGGTAAATTGAAGCCATTCGCCGTCATCGATCCAGCCCACGCTGTACGGGAAGGTTTGCGAATCATTGCTTGCCTCGATGTCCACACCATCGTTTCGATAACTGCCCCCCTGGTTCCCCCATTCCCCGCTCCCGAGGCCGTTCACATTTTCGTACCCGGTGTCGAAATAGCTCACACCCACATTGCCCATGTCGTAATCCACACAGGCCAGCGTTCCGGGAATGGTTTGCTTTTTAAAAGGGATGCCCTGTTCACTGAAATCATCCCGCAGAAGAGCATCCAGAACATCGGGATGAAAGGCACATTTCTCCAGCGCCAGGTTGTCGGCCATCTCAAAAAGCGCCTGTTTGGCCATATCTGCCGAGGGTTTTGGTACTTGTCCGTTCCAATAATTTAAAACATACCGGTAGCCCGATGTCAATGGCGCCGAATAGGGACTGGTAATGGTGGCGATTTTCTTGTGCGTCCACCAGGACCAGCCGATATCGTTTTTCTCCATTAACGATACAGCCTCATGAAACCAGGGATTGGAATTCTCACCCGATTCCCCCAGCCACAGAGGAACGCGGTAATTGTTCCGAATGTGAAGATAGGATTGAATCGAGGACTGCGTGACCGGATTCCAATATTTATGAAAACTGTAAGCCATGTTGGTATCAAACGGAGGGGTGAGGTCGCGGAAATCCGTCGCGTACCAATTCCCCTCGATAAAAAGAAGGTGGTTGGGATCGACTTTCCGGATGGCCTGACTCAGCCGCATGTAAAACGCCCGCAACCGGGTATTTGGAAAACCTGCCGGTAAAACCGGTTCGTTCAGGAGATCGTACCCGCCAATCCATTCTTCGTCAGCGTATCGCTCGGCGATTTTTGTCCAGATTTCAACCGTTCGATCCTGATTGGCAGGATCCGTCCAGAGGCGCGCCTCTTTCCCGTCGCTGTCGCTGATGTTGTCTTTGTTCTGGCCGCCCGGCGCACAGTGCATATCCAGAATGAGGTACAGGTGATTTTCTTTGCACCACTGCACCACCCGATCCAACAATTGGAATCCGCTTTCCAGAAAAACCCCGGGTTGGTCTTCGGGACTCAACAGACGGTAATTGAATGGAAGCCGAATGGAATTAAAGCCCCATGAAGCAATTTTTTCGATGTCCTTCCGATTCACATAATTCGCCCGATAGCGAGAAAAGAATTCTTCGGCGGCTTCGGTGCCGATGAGAGCCTGGATTTTTCGGCGAATGGCCGAAGGGGATCCGTAACCGGGAATGTGCAGCATGTAGCCCTCGGGAACCAGCCAGCCGCCCAAACCCAGGCCTTTGAGAAAAACCTCATTTCCATTGGAATCGACAATTTTGGCTCCCTTGCTGTGCAAAAATGAAAAGCCGGGTGTGGCCAGGCTCAGGGAAAATAAAAGGATTAACAAATTTCGTAGAATTTTCATATTGATTTGGAAACTTTTTAAAAGTTTTGGCAGCCCGCGATTTAAGTCGTGGGGTTCTTGAAAAAGAAAATACAAAAAACGTTTTATCGGTTTTATAGAAACCTTTTTAGAGTGAACTCAAGCTTCGATTTCTCCCAATTTTCACACCCTGTATTTTGCAATAATTGAACCAGATAGATTAATTGCACTAAATACTATATTATTAATGAGTTAATATTTGAGATGACGCGATTTATCTTATCATATTGATAAGATTCATTATCATTTGGATAAGATGGAAAGAAAATTCTCTCGATCAAATATCGAAGAGAGATTTGGAGAAATAAGCGAAGGCAGATTTAAACTTTTGAAAAACCATTGCAAGTTCCCTCTTTGCCAACTCTATTCAAAATCAATTAGTTAATTCTTACGATAGCATATTACAAAGGATCTTTAAGCGGAAAAACCCAGCCTACCCATTTTCCCTTGATTGCCAATATGAGGGTTCTCGATGCATGTGGGCAATCGCCCAAATTATGATTAAATCTTTATTCTCAATTGTAAAAAGTATTTTATATGGGAATTTTGGAACGTAAGTTTTAAGACATTACCATTTTCTATTAAAAACCACTCCGGATTTTTTTTTATCTTTTTCACCTGTTCGATTACGGATTTTTTAAATCGACTTCCAAGACCTTTGGATTGATGCTGGTACCATTCAATGGCTTCTTCAAATTCCTTGGCAGCCAATTCGTGTATTTCAACTCTCAATATACTGATCTTCAAAATCAATTACATTGGCTTTACCGTCCCTATAAGCCTTTATTCGATCACTTACTTCCTGAATCCAGATTTGGCGGATTTCATTTTCTTCACGATTAATACTCTCAAGAATAATTTCCGCCAGAGTTATTCTTTCGTCAGGGGGCATTTTTAGCACTTCTTTGAGAAGTGATTTATCCATGTTATTTCTCCCAATTTATCGTATAACTCGTCTGTTTATTGATTAGACAAAAACCAACCATTGCCTGGTTTCGTTGAGGTTTAAAAATGTGATTGTCATTACGACAGCACGGCAATGATTTGATCCTATTATTATTAAATAAGTTAGAGAATGTTTCTCCCGCCAGATACGGGATCACAACGACAACAAGAACGGCAATGTTATCGGTTTTTGTTCCAATTCAATTTATGTAAATTTTTGGAGTTAAAGCAAATTATTTTTACTCAAAATTCTAAAAAAGAATTGCCAATTTATTAATCATGATAGACCAAAGCTTATTATGTTTTTTTTGGCGAATTTCTTTATTTCAGCCCCAGACGTTTACACATGCGGTGAAAATTAGGGGGAGCCAGACCCAGGAGACGTGCGGCCTCAGCATCCGATTGGGTGTTTTCCCTGACAAACTGAAAGTATTCCCGCTGAATGCGCTGCTCTACTTCCCGCCAGGGGGACATATTCCGGTGAGACCAAAAGGCCTCCTGCTGCGAATTTTGGAGATTCCAATCGGTTCGTAAGAGTCCCAGTGCGCTTTTCGCCTGGGCAGCATGCACCCGTTCCGTCCCCGTTAACAGCAGGCGCTGCATCACATTTTGAAGTTCCCGAACGTTTCCCGGCCACTCATAATTGACCAGCACGTCGAGAGCGTCCTCTTCAATGGCCGGCAGTTTCGTGCCCATGTTGGCACCGAAGTAATGGAGAAAATAATCGATTAGCAGGGGGATGTCGTCCCGGCGCTCGGACAGGCGAGGCACCGTCAGGGAGACAACATTTAGGCGATAGTACAAGTCCTCGCGAAAATTCCCCTTTTTGACCTCACGTTCGAGATTCTTGTTGGTCGCGGCAATGATGCGTACATCCACGCGTACAGGCCCTGTGCGGCCAATTTTGTCGATTTCACCCTCCTGAATGACCCGCAGCAGCTTGGATTGAGCCGATAATGGCAGCTCCGTAATTTCGTCCAGAAAAAGCGTGCCCCTGTGAGCCACCTCAAACAGCCCCTTTTTCTGCGTGCTGGCGCCGGTAAAAGACCCCCGCATGAAACCGAACAATTCACTCTCAATCAGGTTGGCCGGCAGGCTGCCGCAATTAATCGGCACAAAGTTTTCAAACCGGCGTTTCCCCAGATAGTGAATATTTTTTGCGACCAGCTCTTTCCCCGTACCCGACGCCCCCCGAATCAGGACAATGGCTTCATTTTGGGCACAGCTTTCAATCTGTTCGCGAAGCTTTTGAATCGAGGGTGATTTTCCGATAATCTTCTTTCGTTCCAGAATATTGGCAACGGATTCCTGTAACCTGCGATTGGATCGCAATCGCTCCTTCTCGAGCTTTTTCTTCTCGTAGGCATTTAAAATATTCAGAATAAAATCGGTGGGTTGGTAGATGTACTCTTCGATGTCTCCCGGATATTTGGTGCAGTACCACATTGCCCCGGCCTCGATCAATTTGTTGGCAAATTCAAAGTCGGTAATATTGACGGTCATTTTGGTCACGACAATAATTTGAAGCGTGGGGTCGATTTCCTTAATGATTCGAATCAGGTTTTCCCCGCGCAATCCACCCATAATCTGAAAATCCATGATTACCACATCGTAAAGCCGATGGCCTTTTTCCAGAAGCTCCACAGCCACGCGGCCGTCGGAAACCACCTCCCGAATGTGGATGTTTTTTTCAAATGGCCGCAGGGTGTTCCGGATACGCTTCACATCGTAGGCTTCATCTTCAATCAGAAGAAGGTTAATGGTTTCGTTCAGATTCATTTTTCACCTGTCATTTGGGTACCGATAAAAAGGCAAATTTCGGCTAAAGGAATTTTCAAATACTTCATGCTGTATTGTCCCGTATTTTCCCTAAAAATAGCGTGTTCTCCAATAAAATGCAAGCTCTTAATTTCTGAAAACGCAAAACAATCTGCCCGGCCAAAGCCGTCCAACCTGAATAATCCAAGCTAAAAACAGATTGTATTGAATTAAAGATAAATTATCCTTGCAAATATAAAATATTATTTTTATATTTCAAGCATGATAAAAAGAAAACTGGAAAAAATCATCATTCATTCGCTTACTCATTTTCCAATTGTCGGGATTCTGGGTTCTCGTCAAGTCGGGAAAACAACCCTTGCGAAGGTTATTCAAAAGCGATTTCCTGAAAGCATTTACATTGATCTGGAATTGCCTTCAGATGCGAATAAATTGCAGGAACCGGAACTTTATTTGCGTCAATTTGAAGAAAAACTGGTTATTCTCGATGAAATACAACGAATGCCTAAACTATTTCCCATTCTGCGTTCATTGGTGGATCAAAGGAAAAAACCGGGACGTTTTCTGATTCTCGGATCGGCTTCCCCTAAATTAATTAGGGATGCATCTGAAACGCTTGCCGGGCGCATTATTTATCATGAGCTGCCGCCATTTATGATTGAAGAAGTCGGAACCGACCGGGATTCTATTGTTAAGCTCTGGCTTCGAGGAGGATATCCCGACAGTTTTCTTGCGTCTGCAGATGAAATCAGTTTTCAATGGCGTGAAGCTTTTATCCGCACCTATCTGGAAAGAGATATTCCACAATTGGGATTTCGAATTCCCGCCCTGCGACTCAGACGCTTTTGGACAATGCTTGCCCATTACCACAGCCAATTGTGGAACGCCACCCAGATATCCGGCAGTTTAGATATCAGTTCACCGATGGTAAAAACTTACCTGGACATTTTACACGATTCATTCGTGGCTCGCCGGCTTATGCCCTATTTTGCCAATGTTAAAAAACGCCTGGTTAAAAGACCCAAAGTTTATCTACGGGACACCGGATTATTACACACCCTATTGAATATTTTTTCGTTTGATGCACTCCAGGCACATCCCATTCTTGGAAATTCTTTCGAGGGTTTTGTAATTGAACAAATCATTCGCATTCTCCCCGATCGAATTACACCTTATTTCTATCGCACAAACGCCGGTGCGGAAATCGATCTGATTCTGGCGGATGCCAACCAGTGTTTGTGTGCGGTTGAAATAAAATATTCCCTGAACCCGCGACTGGGCAAGGGGTTTTATAATGCTTTTGATGACCTTAACTGCCGGATTGGAATCGTTGTCTATCCCGGCGACGAAATCTATCCCATTGGAAAAAAAATCTTTTTGTTCCCGGTTTCCAAAATCCCCGTACTGTACGAAAAATTAGTTTCAAAGATTTTTGAGACTTCTCACCCGGAGGTAAACCTCCGGGCTAAGTAAAAGGAAGCATCCTGAAGGATGCTCATAGTGGTTGTGAAATAGAGGATTACAGGATTCTTTAGAATCCTTGCTTGACTTAGCCTCAAGGTTCACCTTGAGGGGGTTCAATTAAATTAAATCCGTATTTCTGCTTCTGCCCGGAGGCAAACCTCCGGGCTAAGTAAAAGGAAGCATCCTGAAGGATGCTCATAGTGGTTGTGAAATAGAGGATTACAGGATTCTTTAGAATCCTTGCTTGACTTAGCCTCAAGGTTCACCTTGAGGGGGTTCAA
>BDTM01000109.1 GCA_002898015.1 bacterium BMS3Bbin03
AAATAGCATTTTAGGATAATATATTGTATCTTATAATGTTATGAATAAGATACAACTTTCAAGTGAACAAAGAAACTTTCTAAAGACAATTCAACGAAAAACCAAGGACAAAAGATTGTATCGTAAAGTCTCGGTAATATTGGGATTAGACATCAATTTGACTGTTCAACAGTTAGTTTCAACCTTAGGTTTGGATGAATCAACGATTAAACGTTATAAAAAGAAATTCTTAAAACAAGGCTTAAAAAAATATTTGGAAGATGCATACAAACCCTATTCAGGGGCACTTAATTCGCAACAGCTATTACTTTTAGTAAGGGAGTTAAATAACAACCTTTATGCGACAACAACACAAGTTGCAGATTGGATATACCTGACATTTGAAATTCGTTATAAATCTAACAGCGTAAGACAGCTTTTGAAGAAGCTGGGTTTTTCCTATAAGAAAACTAAATTAATTCCCGGTAAAGCTGATGAGGCAGCACAAAGAGAATTTGTTAACTCATTTAGAAAATTAGAGAGTAATCTTAAGGAAAATGAAGTCATTTATTTTGGTGATGGTGTTCATCCTCAGCATAATACCCGTCCAGCCTACGCATGGATTGCGAAAGGAAAAGAAAAAGAGATAAAGAGCAACACCGGACGGACACGAATAAATTTACATGGTGTAGTTAATGCGCATGATGTTAAAGATATTATTGTCAAAGAACATAACACGTTGGATGCGTCAGAAACGATTAAGTTTTTCAAGAAAATAGAACAACTAAATCATGATAAATCAAGAATCTATATAATTTTAGATAATGCAAGATACTACCGCAATAAAAAGGTAACAAAGTATCTGGAACAATCAAAAATAGAGGTGATATTTTTACCGCCATATTCACCTAACTTGAACTTGATAGAACGTTTATGGAAGTTTATGATAAAAACTGTCATTAATAATAAATACTATGAAAATAATAAATACTATGAAAAATCAACTGAATTCCGAGAGAAATTACTTGACTTTTTTAAAAATATCAACATCTATGAAAAAGAACTTAAAAGTTTATTAACACTCAAATTTCAAATTATTGATTCTAGCTAAAAAGTGGCAAACCAATTTCATTTAAGTATATTTCGGCATTAGTGCGATTGCAATGTCCGTTTTTTGGGCTCTGTTTCCTCTTTGGAATAATGTGATTTTGATGATTGTTTTAATTCTTGCAGGCGGTTTTTTTAATTCAATCGTTAATGTACTTACAAACTCCGTTGTTCAATTAATGGTTCCTCAAAATATGCGGGTGAAAGTTATGGGTTTTTTAGACACCCTTTCACAGAGCCTTACACCCATTGCCATGGCCGTAGGCGGAGTTCTGGGTGAGTTTTTCCCTAATATATTATATCCTCTTCATTTATCGTGATTGGAATTCTCTGTGTCCCTCTTCTGTTTTCGAAATCGCTTAAAGGGTTTATCTGCTACGATGAAACCGTTTCTTAGAAAAACCTTTTTACGAAAAAAAGGTCTAAGGCTGTACCCTCGTCTATACGGCCGGCAGGTAATTGATGTTTCTGTTCGGAGTGGCTTCGATTTCTGCTGCATTTCCATTCTTCCCTTAAGCGATTTCGACGGCCTCATTGTCCGCTGCGGCTGGAAAAAATCCCGCCGGTCTGATATAGGTTTGATAGGAAGCTATCTTAGGTTGGCCTGAGAGGAGAGAGCTGTTGGATAATATTATTTCTATGGTAAAGAGAAGCAATCAGCGAGGGGGCAGGATGCTTTCCATTATCGATTTGATAGAGGCGGGTACGCTTGACCTTGATAAATCCGGATGGCTTATTTCTCGGATAGAAAGCGGTTCCTCTTTTTTAGTTGGTGCAAAGCCCGGCGGTGCCGGAAAAACTACGGTCATGGGTGCTCTGCTTGTGATGCTTCCTCCCGGCGCCCAGCTCTATCTTGCAGGTGATCGTACAACCAGCAGGAGTAGGCTCGAAACAACGGACGAGCAACAAGACTCGGCTGCTGCAGGCAGAAGCAGCAACTCTGCCTGCAATAAATATATGGTTTCCTATGAAATAAGTCCTGCTTTTTATGAAGGGTATGTATGGGGTAAGGCTGTAAGAGAAATGTTTGCTATGACAGATCTGGGATTTAAGATAGCTGCCAATCTGCATGCGGATACACTTGGAGAGGCAAAGCATCAGATTGTTATGGAGAATGGAGTACCGGAACATCAGTTTAATACATGCGGTATATTTGTTCCTATTACTTTACGCGGATGGAAAAGGGAGGTTAACAGAATATTCTATTATGATAATCCGGAAGAGGAAGGCTGGAGGGAACTTAGCCGGTACCGCAAACCGTTAGAGCGTGAAATTGAAATACAGGATTTCCTTAAATCCTGTGTTAGGAATAATATCAGACAGATAGAAGAAGTGAGGACTGAATGGCTTGCCTTGCGAAGCCGCCATATTAAAATGTATTAATAAGGGGTAGACACATAAAATCCTTTATGCTGAAATTGAAACTATGCCTCTCGATTTTTTTGATATTTATTGCAGATCATGTTATTGCGGGAACGGTAACAATCCAATATAATGGTAATATAGTGGATGATGCACGTATTGTATCTATTGCGCCGGGTTTTAATGGTGGTGGAGACGTGTGGGGAAATGTTACTTATTTTACGAATAATAATAATATTGAATGCACTTATTTTCGAATTCCAATTCCACCTTTTATTACGTCTCAATATGCAGATTCGATAACAAATGCAACCTTCAAATTGTATTTTACCGGATTACAGTCTGCTCCTTTTGATATCAGTATTCACGAGGTTACAAGTAATTGGGGTGAGTTTTCCATCACATGGAATAATAGACCCAATTATGTTCCTGCAGCCTTAGATACGATTACTCTTGTTCAAGAAGATATTTGAGTTGATTTTGTGGAGTCTCAAACAGGATGGGCGGTTAGTAATGGTTAGGGTCATGATACTACTCAACAATAAAAGAAAAAGGGGGAGATTATGAAAGGACCATTTATTTTTATTAGCATTCGTTTTATAATTACAATTGGAGATGAATTTTCCCTAAACCAAACTATTTCATCCGGTATGATTCAAATCAGAACGTTTTTATTTTGAATTTTGAAATTAGTTCTTGACAAAATACTTTGATTTTTTTACATTAAGAAAAATAAATACTCCACTTTTCGGGAAACCCAATCCCGTACGTCCCCTTTCAACGGATGCTTTATCGTCTGATCACTTTTTCCTGCGTTCAAATTGGGCTTTCCCTTTGTCTTTCTCAACCGGTTGGGTGACGAAATCCATAGAAATTCTGACATCTCGAACGCCTGCTGCCCAAAAAGCCTGATTGATTAAACCGGGTTCGTGCTGTTTTTCGGATGAAGCACTACAGTATCCGAATGATCCGGGAATTGATGGGGCACATAAAAATGGATAAAAAAGTAGGGCAAAGCATTCTTACAGAAACAGTTCCACTATTAAAAGAGAATCATACGGGGATGCTTTGCCCTACAAAAAACAAAAAACGGACAACAAATGAAATACGACCCCGGGAAGAATGGGGTGTATTGGGAAAGAGATTCAGAAAAAAAATTAAATATTGGATTGATGAATGTGGCCGTAATCAGTTGATTGTTTTCCCAATTTGATTTTTTTAGGGGGACGCATGAGACCAATAAGCGCGGGGCATTATATTGGCCACGAAAAGTACTCGATAAATTGGAAGGTAATTTTAAAAGTGGCACCGGAGAAAAAACTGCCCCGTAAAACGGGGCTTATTTCAACAAGTCGTTGGAGCTGACACCGGGCCTGGTGGCCCGCCGCCGCTCAACTCCCAGGCGCCGGGTTGCTCAAAACTATAACGACTCAATATTGAAAGAGGCGAAAGTCTTTATGGAGCGTTATATGGAAACCATGAATAGAGCTGACTTGGATTTGGTAGATGAAATTATTTCCCCTGAATTTGTGCTTCTCACTCCCTTTTTACCAGAACCCCTTGTGGGCATCGAAAATTATAAGACCATGGTGACAAATACATCGAATACTTTTTCTGACTTCAATGCCACTATAGAGGAGATCATTGCCAAAGGTGATAAGATTTGGTGTCGTTTTTCGATGGAAGGCGTAAACACAGGTCCATTAGGTGACATTCCTGCCACAGGCAAGAAATTTCATGTAACAGGACTTGCTATTACCCGTGTCGCTAACGGAAAGATAGTAGAGGATGAGACATTTTGGAACGTATTGGGTTTCTATCAACAGCTCGGCTTTACGCTTACTCCACCGCAGGAACAGAGCGAACAATAATAATAGAAAAACCTATCATGTTGATGTTTGAATAGAAGTAGTGTATTTGCAAAGAATTATATAAATCAATCACTGCAAATAGCTGCCTAACTATGCATTCATCTGTCCCGAGGGCGATTTGATGAAATCCGAACCATAAGTGCAGCAAATAAAGTTATGTAAAATAACAACGCTCTGTGCCTCTAAGCCCTCGGGTAGCTGATTTGAGGTTATCGCTATATAATTTTACAAAAATAATGGTGATAAATAAAAATAGGAGCAAAATAAATTGGGTTTATTGAAGTATCATGGAAAACGATAACAATATTTCTCATATCATACCCAATTAATCCAACAACATAATATTGAGGAGAGACGCAATGGATTTTATACTATCAGAAGAACAACAAATGATTAAAAAAACATTTGCAGAATATTCTGTAAATGAAATTGCCCCTGTTGCTGAAGAAATTGATAACAAAAGTCTATTCCCAAGAGAAATTTTAAAAAAAATGGCTGAACTTGATATCTTTGCTATTCTTCTTCCCCCAGCTTTTGGAGGGTTAGGCAGACAAAGAGTTGATTTCTTGCTGGCTGTTGAAGAGATAGCAAAAGGCAGCGCTTCAGTGGCTGCCTGTTTATCGGCAAGTACGGCTGCGTCATTTTGTATTCTTGCATTTGGCACAGATGAGCAGAAAAACAAATATTTGCCTTCATTGGCGAATGGAGAAATGTTAGCATCTTTTGCTTTGGCAGAGCCGGGAGGGGGCGCCAACTGGACACAAACGACAAGCACCCGAGCAGTTCTTGACGGGGATTCTTATGTTATTAATGGTTCAAAAGTGTTTATCAGTAATGCTGGTGAAGCAGGTGTTTATATCGTGGTGGCAAGAACAGACCCCGCCAAAGGGCCCGGCGGAATTTCGGCTTTTATCGTTGAAAAAGATACGCCGGGATTTTCAATTGGTACGGTAGAGAAGAAATTGGGTTTGCGGGGAGACCCCACTGCCGAGTTACTGCTCGATAATTGCCGCGTGCCTAAACAAAACATGCTGGGACAGGAAGGCGATGTCATGAAAATCGCTTTTGCTAACGGTGGACTGGATTGCGCAGGGCAGGCAGCGGCAGCAGTGGGACTGGCACAGGCAGCACTGGATGAGACTAAAACGTACGTCAAAGAAAGAACTGTTGTTGCACCGTCAACATTAGCGAATATCGATGTTGTACAGTCAACTATTACCGAAATGGCTATCGCTGTTGAAAGTGCGCGCTATTATAATTACGGCAGTGTGATGCCCCCGGAGAAACCGGGAATGGATCCTCGGCCATTAATGGCTGCCATTCAAGCCAAAGAAATGGCAATTGATGTTACAGGAAAAGCGATCACGCTTTTGGGCGGATATGGCTGTACAATAGATTTTCCTTTGGAACGTTATTTCAGGGATGCCAAGACACTGTTTATGGCACCTCCGGCTATGACAATGATAAAATCGATAATAGGAAAAATACTACTGGGTGTTCCTTTAGGACCACCGCCGAAAAAGTAGATAAAATGAAAATCATTTATCAACAATGAAAGAGAAGGTGATGATTCACGTACTTGTTCTATTATTTTATTAATGAACATTATTTCCTGTAAATATTACTGCCATTGCCTTGATATTAAGATAGAAAGAGAACCATCAGGAAAAATGGAAAAACTCACTTTCCTATCGTTTCATAAACATATAATTTTAATTCATTAAGAAAGGAGCTTATAAATGAAGCGAAATTCAATGATATTTTGCTTAACTTTTCCAATCATTTTTTAGTTATCGGATGTAAACAAAAGGAGAAAAGTAAAATGACTGAACAAAAAATTGCTGATGTAAAAGAAGAAATCCAGCAAACATGGAATAAGTTTTCCGAAATCTGGATGACGAGTGATCCTGCAGCTTCATCGGATTGGTACACGAAAGATTGTCTTAATATGCCGGATGACATTCCGACAATGGAAGGTAACGAAGCAGTTAAAGGTGCATTTACCGGGATGTTTGCTAACATTGAAAACAAAAAAATTATTTACACAACGCTTGAAGTTGATGTTTGTACAAATAAAATATTTGAATTAGGATTGTTAGAACACACCTTTGTGCCTAAAGGTAAAACCAAAATGACCATCTATGCAAGATACTATTGTGTCTGGCAACGTCAGGTTGATGGCTTATTGAAGATCCATCGCTATCTTTTCAATTCTTTGCCTCAAACAGAAGATACAATGAAAATTTTCAGAGAACGTACCGCTAATTTATAAATTCTGAAGAACCTAATTAAACAGAGAAATAGAATAAATAGTAAAATATTGGATTGATCAATAGCGTTAATTTGCTCATTTCCATCAATTTTTTATCATTGATTGTGATTAATACTGCTGAAAAGGGGATTTTGGGACACACGTTTCCCATTTCCCCGAAAAATGATTTTAAAAAGCGGCCGTAATCAGTTGATTGTTTTCCCAACAGCGGCATTCAACTATTAGCAGGGTTAAATTTCTACCATGTCCCAATTATTCAGAAACAAATATCGCATTCCGTCGGCGCGGCTGGTGGGATGGGATTATTCCCGCCCCGGCGCCTATTTTGTGACCATCTGTACGAGGAATAGGGTGTGTTGGTTTGGTGGGGTGAAAAATGGGAAAATGGTTTTGTCGGATATCGGTAAAATTGTTCACGATGAATGGGCGAAAACCCCCAAAATTCGCCCCAACGTGAAATTGGACGAATTTGTGGTTATGCCCAATCATTTTCACGGGATTTTGATTATTAAAAATGATGATGTGCGGACAATCCGCCCAAACGTGGTAGAGACGACCCGCCGGGTCGTCTCTACCAAAACCGCAACGGAACCGGAACGAAAAACCACGTTAAAATCAAATTCATTGGGTTCGATTATCGGGCAATTCAAATCGGTTTGCACCAAACGAATCCGCGCCGTGAATGACCCCGAATTTCAATGGCAATCGCGGTTTCATGATCATATTATCCGCAATGAACCGGAATTGTTTCGTATTCGGCAATATATTCGCAACAATCCCGCAAAATGGGAACGCGACCGTAACCGATAGAAAAAACAATTCAATATTTAATAATGGTTCATCCGATTAATGCAGCAGCAGGAGTTTCTGTATTTTTGAGAGATGGTTCCCCCTAAAAAGCCAGTCGGCCCGGCAAAAATAAACACCGCTTCTTAATTGGGGATGCCATTGCAAACGGTACACCCCCGGCGGTTTTATTTGATTTAAAAGAACGGCGACCTCTTCCCCCAAGATATTGTAAATTTTCACTTGAATGTTTCCCTGAGCCGGAATACGGAACGAAATACAGGTGGTTTGTGAAAAGGGATTGGGATAACTGCTAAACAGATAAAACCTGTTGGGAACCGGCGTTTCCGACGACCCGACCTGCGTCTGCCCGGGTTCAATCACCAGTCCATTTAATAACGGGTGATTCACCTCGGCGGCAAAATAGAGGTCTAATATACCGTCCGTCACTTGAATCCCCTTCACTTGTGTTTCGTAGGCAGTGTGGAAACCCGCCGCACGGAAAAGGTCTAAGCGGTCAATCACCTTTTGGCCTTCGATGGCGACATCGAACACGCGCTTGCCCCCGGCTTGAAAGCTGTTTTCCGCCATCATCAACGTGACTTTGTACGTGCCGTTGGGCACACGCACGCGATAGGCAACCAATCCGTAGCGTTCGCTCCGGTAAACGGCATCCAGATCGGTTTTCCTGATGTCAATTCCGGGGGAAACCGCGGTTGTCCGGCCATCTTCAAAGCCGTATTCCACTTCGGGGCCCCACTCCTGATCGGATAGAAATCCGAGCACGGCCGGGCCGCCCACATTAATTTTTATCGGAAACGCCAATGGCTGCGGTTTGATGATGGACACCATCTTGCCGGTAAGAAGATTGGGCAGCGAGGCCCGGTCTTTAATCCCCAGCACAACGAGATTGGCTGCTTTTGTAATATCCGGATCCGCCAGGTGCAAAATCACGGTATGGGCATCCTCCTGAAGGACCGCCGATTGAATGGACGCACCGGGGATAGAATAGTGCGAAAGTGTTTCTGCGCTTACCTGGTTCACGGCTTCGGAAAAGCGCACCGTCACCTTTCCCAAAGCAGCACGCGCCCACAAAACCGTGGGAGGATTTTTATCTACAAAACCGGTGTGCCCGGCGTCTGTCAGGCACAAAATCAGATACCCGTTTTTGAAAACCGCATTTTCCGGCGTAAAATCGCAGTTGTTTCCGGAAAAGGTGTGTGTGGCTTTCGCCCATCGGGAGCGATTCCAGGTATCAAAATCATCCCGCCATTGAAGCGTAAAATTAGTGCCGGTACCCACATTTCCGCGGCCCGGTGTGTAGGAGGCGTAGCTGACCCAATCATAATAGGCAAAAAGGGGAAGCACGGCCGGATTCCAGTCTCCCGCCCAATTGGGGTAGGCAGGCTGCCAGACATTCATCATAATCTTTTGGGCTTTATTTAACGCTGCAATGTGGGGGCCGGTTTGTCTCACAGCCTCTTTTCCATCGATAAACCAGGCCACGTAACCGGGCGTCCACTCGATGGCGTACCTGTGAAAACCGGCTGCCGGATTGAAATTCACCCACTGTGGGTACACATGGCTCGTTTGCCCGGCCGTGATCGTGTTCAATTGCACTTCATCGGTGTAGCGCCCCATAATTTCGATGTCAATTTCATTCCAGTCCTTTGTGCTTGATATATTGTCGTGGAATGTAAAGAAGGACGCTAATGCACCGCCTGCCTGAAACGAACGGTACCGAACCTCGAAGCGCCCGTAGGTAAAGGAATCCAGTGTTCGAAGCTCCGCCCCTTTAAGGGTCTTGGCCCTGGCGGACTGGAAAATGCTTGAAAATAAAACAATTAACAGAAGCAGGCGCTTCATAAAAAATCCCTCACTTATTTGCCGGAACCGGCGGCCGCAGATGTCATTTTCCGGCCGTAATCCAGTTTATTGAGAGTCGTCAGAATCGGGAAACCGGGTACCACAACCGGGAAGGGAACATTTTTCTGGAGAACCATCATGTCGATTCGGGTTAAATGGATTTTTTCAAATGCGTCGGTGTTGATTTCAATTTGACCGGCGTATTTCCGCTGCAATTTTCGAATGTACGGATTTAAATCGTTTTGAAGAATTTTCGATTGGTCTTTGTAAAAAGCGTCCTTTTTACCAATCGAATCCAGGAATTTGTTTCGCCCGTAGAGGGCCAGGAGGTTGTCCCGCCACATGGCCACATTTCGCTTCACCAAATTGACTTTGTCGTAGCCTTTTTTTTCGGCGGCTTGTGCCACAAATTTATCCTGAATTAAATCCACAATAGCCAGTTTGAACTGCTCGGGGAATTCCCTCCCGCTCATGTGCCGCTTCCGGAATACCGGCGGGTGCCTTCTCGCCTCTTTTAGAAACCGGGCAACCGTCCATGTGGCGTTGTTCAGACGAAGCAAAGGCTCGTTTAAAATCCGGACGATCTGTTCCCCGGAACGATTGCTCAGGACTTTTTCAGGTGATTTCTTCTCCCAGAACAATTGGTTGAAGGTCTGTTTTTTTTCTTTGTTCGATTTTAAATAGATGGGCAGGTAAATTTTAACCAGCGCCTGAAATGTTTTTTGATTGAACACCACCCGCTTGCCGTGCATGAGTCGGGCCGCAAACTGCCGGTAGCTGTTCAGGGCCTCGCGTTCCCGAAGCCGGTCCGTTACATCCTTCCAGCGCTGCTGAATTTGCGAATTGGACACCGCCGCCTCGTCCGTCCAGCCCAGCACCTCGATGGTGGTAAAAAAATTGTCCCCCACCTTTAGCGGACCGACGATTTGATTCTTTTTCAAAGGGGCAGAAAACAGAGCCTGTTCAATGGCTTTGTTCTCCGGGTCGGTCCATTTCACTTGCCGCCGGGGCAGCTTTTTCAGTCCGCCGAAATCCCGGAAAACTTGCTTAAAGGGTTCACCCGTCTTTAGTTTATCCCGCACAACGTTTGCTGCTATAGGTGTTTTAACGCTGAAATAGGCAATTCGGTAGGTGCGCCCCGCCAGTTTGTAAACCTGCTTCACCCGGTGGGTGTCCAATTTCACCTTTTGGTAGAAATCGTGTGCAAATAACCACTGGCGCATGGCCTGTTCTTTTCGGCCTTCCAGAAAATCCTGAAATTCCTCGTTTTGGGTAAGCGGATTGTCTGCCCCCGCCTCAAGCGCCAGCAGTTTTTCAGCAATCAGGGAATTAAGCACAATTTTTCGGTGAATGTAATTATCGCTGCGGCAATACGGGGGGCGAATGGTGTATTCCGCCCGGCGAATAAATTCATTCACCGAAAGGGTCCGATCCCCAATTTTGGCTAAAATTTTCTCTTCGGGCTGCCGGGCCGTGCGGCGTGAACAGGAAAAAAGTAAACCCGCCGCCAAAATTAAAAACAAAACGCCTGAAAATGGAAGAAACTTGAAAACAGGTGGTTTTCTTTGAATGGTTCTGTTCCTCTTTGTTCTCTTTGACCCTAACGCTCTTCTGGCCATTGACGTCAACTTATCGATCTAATCTCTGCCGTTGCGAGTTTTATTTAACACTCTGTTTTATAATGAAATATAATAACTCCCCAAAAACTATATTTTTTAGGCATTGTGATAATCTATTTTTTCGCACCCAAGCAAAATTCCCCTCTAAAAAAGGGGTGATCCGTCCGCCAGCTATCGGACGGATCGGGGTGTGTCACTTAATTATTTGATGCGTTAAAAAATAACACACCCCTAAATCCCCTCTTGATAGAGGGGACTTCCCTCCTCGCTGAGTTAAGCAATTTCTGGTTAACATGGATACAACGAATGAACATATTTTAATAAATTTTTTAGATTGACGCCAATGGCCGGAGTTGGATTCAGGATGACCGGCGACCACAGACTTTCCCAAAAGTGTTTTGCAAAAAGCACGAATTCCACTTCCACAAACTAGAAAACCACACCCACGGAATAGGAATTGATTTTTCCCAACAAACCGATCCCGCGGTAAGCATACTCCAATTTCAACGCCACATTGTGCATCATCCGAAGGGTCATGCCTCCGCCAAATGAGAATCCATACTGCGATTCGTCCATAAACAATGCCTTGTACCCGGAGCGCAGATAAAATGTTCCTGCGGAAGGGAGGGTTAACTCGTACTGCGCGCCCACATTTACGGACTCGCTGTTGTTGTTGGGATGAATGGCATCGACCGCAAATGTTATACGATTATTCCCATGAACAAAGGGATACACAGAAACACCAATCCGGAAAAGCAGGGGCAATTCCCACTCCCGTGACTGAAATTGCCCGGGAACTTCCGAATAATTCCCGTTTTCACGAGGCAGAATATCGATGGGGCGCGTCAAATCGATGCCGTCGTATTTCATGCGGGTGCCGTAATTGGAAATGCTCATGCCGATATTCAATCCGTCCATGCGCTTGCCGGTTGGTGAGAGAAAGGATGTCTTCACAATCACACCCAAATCCAGCGCCATCGCCGACGCATGTTCGTGCCAGATCTGCGAAGCAATGTATTTGGCAGAGACTCCAAACGAGAACCACTGTGTGATTTTTCTGGAATAGGACAGGCTCACGGCGTAATCATTGGCCGTAAATTGCTCGCCGGTACCCTCCTGCATTTGCAGCGAGGTGACATCCATGCTGCCGTAATTGACTTGAATCATTCCAATCGCCAGCGAACCAATTCCCGGAAGCGCGAGTCCCACACTCGTGAACGATGTCTGAATTCCCACCAGCCAGGGCTGATAGCTGAACTGCGCTTCATTTTGCTTCATAAATGCCAGGCCTGCCGGGTTCCAGTAAAGCGCCGAAAGATCGTTTGCCACACTCACATAGGCATCTCCCATGGCACTCCCGGCCGAGCCATAACCCACCTCCAGGAAATTGGCGGCCGTCGTTCCCACCCGGTAAGGCTTCTGTGCCGCCGCAGGAAAAGCGGAAACCAGAACGGTTGTCAGAAAAATCAGCACAAATCCGATTATTCGAAATCTAACCATCACTACTACCTTTCATCGAATGGTCAAGCGTTTGTAATTTATTTAATAATTGCAAATTTTCCCATTTTTTCGTCGCCTGTGGCTTTCGCTTTCACATAATAAATATACATCCCTGCGGCAATCTCTAATCCTTCCCGTGACCGGAGGTTCCAGTGAGCCACACCATCGTCCGCCGGATTGTTCACATCGATCGCCTGTATCAGAACCCCGCTGATCGTAAATATTTTAATGGTACATTGTGCCGGTAAATGCGTAAATAAAATCCGCCGCCGCTGATTTAAAAAATAATTGGCAACAGCGGGCTCCATGGCGTTTGTGGCCACGTAGGGATTGGGGACCACTCGAATGTTAGCCATCGTGCTTTTCAGAGCCGCCGCATTCAGTTTGCCTGCGGGGTGTACGGTAAACAGCACGGAATCCGATGCCAGAAAAGGCCGTTTGAATGTGATGTAATACACATCGTTCGGTTTTGGAAGATTTGTACGGTCGAGCACGCTCCTAAAATCGATAATAAATGCCGTTCCGGCCCATCCGTTTTTCTCATTCACCGGCCCCACCAGCACGCGGTCTTTCAACAGATTAAATTTTCCGTCTGCATCCATATCCTGAGCAATTAAATCCATCATTTCATAATGTCCCAGAGAATCTTTGAAAGATTTATTCAATACGTAGAAGCTGAATGACTGGTGGTTCAGGATTTCCGCTCTCGGAATTCTCCTTCCCGTTTCATCGTGAATCGATCGTGAATTGACCCGCCCTACATAGGCCGAATCCGATCCGGTGAAGA
>BDTM01000110.1 GCA_002898015.1 bacterium BMS3Bbin03
ACATGATCTTTCATTTCGCATCCATCCCTTTCTTAAGCGATCCGTTATCACGGAAATAGAAAAATGGGTGCGGGAACCGGAAATTATTGTGATAATCGGTCCGCGACAGAGCGGTAAAACAACAATTCTTTTCAAGCTTGTTGAGAATTTTATTGCTCACGACATTCCCGCCGACTCTCTTTTCTATTTTAATTGCGATGACGTGAATGTCCGATCAATTTTTAACGACATACCGGGTTTTATCCAATTCATCAAACAGATGACAAATGACCGGAAGCCATTTATTTTTATCGATGAAATACAAAGAATCGAAAATCCGGGGATTTTTTTAAAACAAATTTACGATCTCAACTTGGGATACAAAATCATAGTATCAGGCTCTTCATCTCTCGATATTCGTTCGAAGATTAAAGAGTCTCTCACCGGGAGAAAAATTCAATTCCTTGTCCTGCCTTTTGACCTTAATGAATTTCTGGCTGCATCCGAGAGCTTTGATGAACTGCAAAAAATTCCGGCACACGAAATAGTTGATAATTTTCCCCATTTCGATCGAATATGGGGAAAGGCGTTGGAAAACAGTCTGAAACAATATTTGATGTTTGGCGGCTATCCGCGCCAATTGTTGACAGATTTATCCGATAAAAAAAGAGTAATCATTAAAGAAATTTACGATAGTTATATTAAAAAAGATGTTACTGATTTTTTAAAGATAGAAAATATATCCGGTTTCAACAAACTGACCCAACTTCTCGCGTTCACTTCCGGGCAAGTTGTCAACAAATCAAATCTTTCGCTGAATGCCGGCATTAATTATCAAACTCTTGAAAAATATTTACAAATCCTGCAGGACACTTTTGTGATCGAAACAGTCCATCCGTTTTTTTCCAACAAATCAAAAGAAATCGTTAAGAATCCGAAAATTTATTTTCTCGATCCGGGACTTTACAATCACGCCGTAAACAATTTTAACGACATCACTTTCCGTGCGGATGCCGGTTTTCTGCAGGAGCAATTTATTTTTCGCGGCATCAAGACTATTATGGGTGCCGACTTTCAATTGAAATTCTGGCGAACCAAGATCGGCGCTGAGATCGATTTCATCATCGAAAAGGGGCGCCAAATCATTCCGGTTGAATGCAAATCCCTGCTCAAACGGCCCCAATTGCAATCGTCGGCCCTGAGCTTTATAAAGCAGTACTCGCCGAATCTGCTGCTTGTGGCCAACACAAAATTATTCTCCGAAACTAAAATTGCAAACACAAAAATCGTTTTTTTGCCTTATCACTGGTTTCATCGCCTGACGCCGATTTATCTTGAAAAAATATTTTCGTATTAGCCGCGAATGCACGACTTGTATTTTTTTATTCGTATAATATTTGTGAATTCGCGGCATTATTATTTTTTAACTTGCCATGAGCCGGTCCGGCTCCTCCCCCTGCAAAGCCTTATAAGCGTCGGGCGGATTGCATGCACCCAAGATATTTCAGGGTTTAAAATCCCAGCAACAATCCAAATTTAACATTACCAAAATCATACAATCCGTTTGATTTCTTAATTTCCGCACTGACGTAAGAACGAACATTCGCCCGAAGCAGTACCTGCAGTGCCGGCACAAACCGGTAGTCGGAGGTGGTAGTTCCACTGTCATTTCGCTTAAGCCGCCACTCTTCCCAGCGAAGGGTGGGAATCAGCCAGGGGTAGAGCATGTAATACCCCTCCAGATAATAGATCCTGTTTGTTGTACCGGTGGAAAATTCTTCGGAAGGCTTATCGTCCGTCCGGTAAGAAAATCCACCCACAAGTTTCAAATGCCGGTAATTGGCATCAAAGTCGCCGCCCAGCATGCGGAAAGCATCCTCCCGGTTCACCTTCAGTTCGGCTTTGCCAATATAAGCAAAAGCACCGATTTGCAGCGCATTGTCCCCCCAGCTTTGCCGGCCGGCGCTTTCGGTTCCTTGATTAACACCGTTATAAGGCAATCCGCCGAATTTATAGGCGACGTGAAAATAGGGCTCTTTGAAAGGATTCAGCAGATTGCCCCGCCCTTCCACCAAACCGACATTGTAACCAAGCCGGCCGGAAGCTAAAATACCGCTGGCTTCCAACCCTTTCTGGCTGTTTTCCAAAGACCACTCATTGTCTCCCACTGTGCGGGTGGTAATCCAGTAAGGCGGTCCAAAACGCCGGTGGTTGGTCACAAAGAGCACTTCGGGAGGTAATTTTCCGATCTTCAAATTGAGCCGGGCCTCATTTATAATATTGTAAAATCCCACATAGCCCATTTCCAGGTCGACGCTGCCTTCACCAATGGACAGCGATGTCAAGAAATTGATATCATCGCCGATATTCCCCCCTGTCAGCACTTCTATTTCACTCATCAGTTGAGAAAAATCCACATTCGTACGGTCCGCCTCGGTACCAACACTGATTTCACTCTCCAGCATCACCCCAATTGGTGCAGTCCCCGGAATAGTGGACGGCCAGACCGCATCCGGCCAGAGCCGCTTGTAGGCGTTTGCCCCCATGCTGATGGGTTTCTCCTTGATCATCTGTGCATCCTGTCCCTGGGGAAAATGATACCCCAGACGCCGGAATGCCTGCCCGAAAGCGTTCAGTTTTGGGAAGGCCGCATGGCAGGTGGCGCAACTGGTCCGATATTTCCGGGCGAACGCCGGGATGGCTTGAGCGGGTTCATTGAATGCCAGGAAAAGCACAAAGCTGAAAAAAAATACTCCAAGAGAAGCAATAAAGCGTTTCATTTTTACGTCCTCGGTTTTGGTTGTCAACTCCCAGTCGAATTTTAAAACAACCTCAATTTATTTATAAACAACCTTTGATGTTTTTTCCATCACAACGTCACCGGTATCCCAGCCATATTTGTCGGCCATCTTCTTAAAGGATTTGCGGTAAATGAGTGTCGCCTTCACCGTGATATAATTCCGGGTTTTCGCAGCGTTAAAAACGAAATTCTGCACATCCTGTTTCCGGGGGACCAAACGGTTGTCCTGAACAATTTTGGTGGCTTCCCAAAACGGAACGTTGATATTTCCATGATCATCTGCGGTGATACGGGCATAGCCCACACCGGGAAGTCCGGCGTAATTCCCTTTCCCCGGGCTGCCCTTTCCGGCCCATTCGGGAATCTTAGGTCCGCCGGTCTGGGATAAAATTTTTCCGGTGGAATCGGTTGCCTGCACCAGTAAAAGCATATTGCGGAACGTTACACCGGTTGGGAGGCGGTGACCGGCATTGGTATTCGTCACGCTGACCATCACCGACAGCCGGTTGCCCTGCAAACTGGGACGCAGCAGCAGGAAAGCAGTATTCTGCAGCCGTTTCACGGTCGCTCCTTCAAATTTATGGGGATGGATCGTGGACGGATCCCGGCGGACTCTCAAACGGCGAATCATTATATTCATCATACCGCCGCCGGCCGACCGAACAATGTATTTGTCGTACGGCAGCATATCCTGCGTCCAGTTCATGTGACAGTCCTGGCATTGCTGTCCCTTATTGGGATCATTTGCAGCCAGGCTCTCCTGCCAGTTTTTCCACTCCCGGTAGGTCCACTGATTGGGCACGATCCGGCCGTTCTGAAACTCTTCCGGCGACGCATCCGGATAAACGGCCTTATAATCCCAGGTTTTTTTGCCCGGCAGTTCCCGCCCGTTCAGATGGCAGGATGAGCAGAACTCACTCTTGCTTAATGCAGGATTAAAGCCGGCCGCCATGGGCGGCGTGACGACATCCGCCAGACTGCCGTAAGCCATTACCGGCCGTGTGCTCATCATTCCCAGCCGTCGGGAGGGTCTTTCAATCCGGCTGAATTTCAGGGTTTGTACCCCGGGCTTGAAGCTCACCTTCACGTCCTTAATTTTATGGCAAAAATCGCAGAATACACCCTCCGTTTCCACACCGCCCTGCTGAGCCACTTTAAGTAAATCGGTTTGACCCGGCGCCTGAACGGCGGCCGCCGGGGCGTGGCAATCCGCACAAATTTTTCGGGCAGCCCCGGCATCTTTATATTGATCCAATACGCGTTGATTGCGGGTTGTCTTTGCCATGGAGGATTCTTTCCACCAGTCGTAATAATTCTCGTGGCAACTGCCGCAGGTTTGACTTCCGCCCCCCATCATTGTGCCCATCATTCCTCCGGAAGAGGGCGCGGGATCAATCCAGCGGTAATGCGGATTATCTCCCTGCGGAACCGGCGCCAATATCAGCTCCGCATTTCGCCGCCCCTTCTCCAGCCGCCAACTGCCGTTAAACCAACCCTTCTTTCCCACCATAACAGGCACCGGATTGCTCCGGTACCGATCCACCGGAAGACGAAAACGACCCTGGCTGTCTGTTGTAACCCAGGCCGTATCGGCCTGAATGATTACCCTTGCGCCGGCAATGGGTAGAATACCGTCGCTCACCCGGCCGGTAATCACGGCATTGGATTGAGCCAGAATTAGGGGAACGCTGATACCAAAGATCAGGAAAAGAGACAGCAGTAGCGATTTTTTCATAACGATTCCTCCTCATTTCAAATATTTATTTCGCCGAGCGCACTTTACCGGTTTTCTTGTCCACGAAAAGGCCGGCCACACGGCTGCCGTCCGATTTGCGAATCAGCGGAAATTCAAACGCACCATTCCGTTCGCTGCTTTTGCCTATTTTGTAAGCGGTGTTACCGGTGGATTTCAGATACGCCTGCGCTAATTCAAAGGCCTTTTTTTTGTCGATAGTCTGTTGAAAATTACGGGATGCTCCCGACTGTCTCCCGCCTCGAGAAGCCCCCATCCTGTTCCGGCCGCCTCCCATCATGCCGCCGTTTCCCATTTGCCCGCCCCGCATCATGCGGTCATTCCTATTTTCATTGGAATTGCTGCCGCAGGCGGCGAAAATAAATACGAAAGCAAGAATCAATCCCCAGATTGTTTTTTCTTTCAGCCGTTGCATTTTTAATTTTTCCTCATTTTACTGTAAAATTTACGGTGACCGTTCCCTTTTCCGGAATCTTCACTTTTTGCGGCCGGGCGTTTCCGTGTTCCGACCACACTTTAATCGTGTAAGAACCCGCCGGCACATTCTCTATCTTGTATCTCCCCGTTGCATCGGTCATGGCGAAATACGGCGTGGGCGCTACATAAATAAAGCCCTCCATTTCGGGGTGCAGGTTGCACAGCAGCACCACTTCACCGCTTTTATTGAAAGTATGGGTCTTAACCTGGTCGCCTTTCCACGTCCCCAAATTGAACATGTCACCTGCCGGTGAAGGTGTGAAGATATTGTGCGCAACCTTGTCGTTATTTTTAAATTTTACTGTGGTGCCGACCATCACCGGCAGCACGTGGGGTGCAAACTTCAGATTTTTCTGATTCATGGCCGGTTCCTGTACAGGGGCCGGGAATTTCATGTCTTTATTTTTTGCAATATACACAACAGCGCCGCCATTATCCGCAGCCCCTTTAACGGTAACCGTTCCGGTAATTTCTCCGGCAACCAGGTTCAGCGCCGAAATCAAAACCAATAAGGCTATGGAAAAAGCTATTGAAATAATTCTCATTTTTACCTCCTTTACTTATTTAGCCTGTATTATTCACGAATTCTTGCCGCGAAATCGAGAAGACACAACGGGATCCTTTTATCCCCCTGTTTGGGGTGAGCTTTACTACTGTAAATCTTTTTTGATGCGCTCAAACTCTTCTTTGGTGATTTCACCTTTGGCGTAGCGCTTTTTTAAAATGTCCAGCGCACTTTCCTGTCTGGGAAAAGCGCTGCGTTGTTCACGATCCCGGCTATTGTTGCTAAATGTGACGACGGCCCATATTACAACGGCGATAATTACCAACCAGAAAATCCAGCCGAACCACATGCCGCCCCAGCCCATTCCACCCATCATGATATTTTCTCCTTTTCAGATATTCAAAATTTGGTGTGCGAAGCCTTCAGGCATCGCACTGTGTAATCCGTAATGATTTAGGTACATATTTGCCACAAAGTATTGAAGGCACCAAGAGCAATAGCCTTCAACCTAATGGCATATCTCATTCATATGATAGAAATTCCATTATCAATAGTTGAACCCGTAAGTTGACCGGTGCCCCATTTTCTACAATTTTTCGCAGATGCCGGGGCGTAAGATTCCAATCCTATTTTTAATGAGGGATACTCTAAAACCGCATAAAATTTATATTCCTTTGCGGCCGAATCGTCTCTCTATTTCATATAGCCTATTCCAATAGATTGTAAATATGAAGACAGTATGACAAAATAATTGGTTAATATTAATACTCCGACAATTAGCAAGAAAACGCCTGAGATAATCTCAATCAAATGCATGTATTTTCTAATTCTTTTAAAAGCCGATAAAAAAGAATTTACAGCCAGTGAAGTAAGGAAAAATGGGATTCCAAGACCAAGAGAATAGGCTGCCAGCAGTTTTACGCCTTGACTCACCGTTCCGGTCGAGCCCGCATAAAACAGGATCGTTCCCAGTATGGGGCCGACGCAAGCAGTCCAGCCAATGGCAAAGCTGCTTCCCACTAAAAACGAGCCCAATAAGCCGGGGGGCTTTTTTTCGAATTCAAACTTTTTGCTTCTGCTTAAAAAATTCAGCTTCAGCAGACCCATGATATAAAATCCGAAAAAGATAATAATAATCCCGCCGATCCAGCGTAAAATAGTTTGATAATCCCTTAACATATTCCCCAATGAACTTGCCGTAGCACCTAACAAAATAAACACCGTGGAAAATCCTGCGATAAAAAGAAGCGAATGTTTAATCGTTAGTATTCTTACCCCTTTTCCCGTCAAATCCTTAAAAGTTAGTCCGGTAATATAGGAAAGATAGGATGGGACAAGAGGTAAAGCGCAGGGGGCGATAAAAGATAAAAACCCGGCTGCAAATGCAATAAACAATGAAATATTCTGGTCCATCAAGGTTCACCTTTTACATCTATTTGGCATTAATAAAATTTCCAATCAAATCGATTGCATCCTTTTGTGACCAATCTCTGTAGCCTATCGCCGCGCCAATCGTTTTTCCGTTTTTGTCTATAAAATAGGTCGTCGGCGTGCCGGTTACCCTGTACATGCTGGTGACTCTGCCTGTCGGATCCAAGAGTGCGGAATTATAGGTACCTGAATTGTTTGTAAACGTGTATCCCGACTTTTTTATGAATGGTTTTACCACTTTTACGCCTTCGCGGTCACTGAAAACCGCTATAATAACAAAATCCTTGTCCTTAAATTGATCATGCAGTTTCTGCAGATGGGGCATCTCTTTGCGGCACCAATGACACCAGGTCGCCATAAAATTAAGCAGTACAAATTTGCCGCGGTAATCTTTCAGGCTTACTAATTTGCCGTCTAAATTTTTCAGTTCAAAATCCGGGGCAATTATTGTCTTCTGAAACCGCTGAATTCCAAGCGTATTCATAAGTGCATTCATTTGTGCCGGTTTCTTAGCCACAACTGTATTCTCTGTTTTAACCGGCGTATTCCCGCTCGCCTCAGTCTTCGATTTGGAACACGTTTCCAACACAAATACAAGTATTCCCGCCAATAATAAAATTGAAGGGTTTCTCAAGATTTTCATCTCCAGCCTCCTTCGTTGATTCCCAAAAAGTCGCTTCCATCCCGCCGCCGATTGTTGTTTGCAAACGGACCAAACCAGATACCGCCCCAGTCCATTCCGTTCATCCCGATGCTCACCCTCCAAAATTATGCCACCATACCCCGGAGCCTTAAAAACTTCGGGGTATGGGCATTTAATTCTTAACGTTTCCGGTTTTGAATTTTTTACAGCCGTTCAATAACCAATTTTAATTTGCCCTGAATCGTCTGCGCCACCTCACCCAATCCCGGATTATCCACAGCCTGCATTGAGGCAACCGGATCCACTGCCGACACGACGGTTTCCCCGCTGTCGTTCACGTAAACGATCACATTGCAGGGGAGCATCAAACCGATCTGCTCTTCTGCCTGCAAGGCTTTGTAGGCGAAAGGCGGGTTGCATGCGCCCAGGATTTTGTAAGGCTTGAAATCCACATCCAGTTTCTTTTTCAGCGTGGCCGTCACATCGATTTCCGTCAAAATACCAAAGCCCTCTTTTTTGAGTTCCTCGGTCACTTTTTCAATGGCTTGTTCGTAGGATAAATCCACATTCCTGGTGAAGCCATAACCTGTATAATTCATTTTTCTGTCCTCCGATTTTGATTTGTGAATTAATAAAAGAGGGGCAGAAAGAACCTGCCCCCAAATAACGACTCATTTTACTGCCGGTTACCACTGCATCCCGTGTTCATATTCATCATCTGGCTTCCCATATTACCGGAACCCATCATCTGATTTCCCATGCGGCCGGAACCCATCATCTGGCCTCCCATGCGGCCGGAGCCCATCATCTGACTTCCCATTTGACCGTAATTCATCATTCCGTGACCACTGTTATAAAAATACAGTTTTTGTTCTTTGGTCAGCAGCTTGTTGATTTCACCGCGTGCGTTCAAACGCAGGTCGTAGATTTTGTCTTCGAGATTGCGTATCTGTGTGCGATGAGATTTGATCTTGCCGATTTCAGCGTCGTATCGGGAGTCATAACCGCGAAACTCGATTCGCAACGCGCGCAGCTTATTTTGCAGCGGCAGAATCTTTTCGTTGTATTTGACACGGGTCTTCTCGATTTTCGTGATCTGATCGGCCGTTAAGGCATATTGCGCCGGGACATTGTTGTTCCGCCAGGCCGGTCCGGCATTGACCTGCCCATTATCCCAATAACAGGAACCTTGGGAAAAAGCCTGAGTTGACAGTGCCGCAAGACCGAACACCGCCGAAATGAACAACACCTTGAATTTTAACATAACTACCTCCTTTTTGGGTTTGATTGTATTTGATTGATAACGCCTGCTTCTTTTACTTCAGATAGATTTTCTTCACAGTAGGGACAAATATCCCAGCTTGTTTTCACCAGTTTGCCGCAAGACGGACAGTTTACTTTGAGCCGGTAATGGCATTCCGGGCAGCACAGATAGGCCTCCTCCACCGGCTCGCCGCACTTGGGACATTTCCCCTGTTTTATCGAATGTGCGGAAGAGCCGGCGCCGGGATTTTCGCCGGAGCGTCGACGACCGCTGCGGACGGCGAAGAAAACCAACAATCCGATCGCCGCCAACAGCAGCAGCCAGAATATTCGACCTGTCCAAAACCATTCGACCCAGTAACCGGGTCCCCACAATGAGCAATCCATTTGTAACATCCTTTTATCATCTTCTTTTACAGGGATATAATCAACTCCCGTGCCAGAAAATATTGCCCATCGTTAAAGTCTGAATATTCAATGTATTATGGGGCGATGTCCGGAGAAAGGCGGAAAAGTACCTGGAAAATGGCGTGAAATGATTTCGCGTTTTCAGCAGGGTTGGGGAGGTTAACTGCGATATTATTTCACACTATTTGATCCCCAATTCCTTCAGCTTATACTGCAAACCGCGGCGGGATATGCCCAGCAATTCGGCGGCATGGGTGATGTTGTGCCCGGTTTGTTCCAATGTTTTAATGACCAGTTCCTTTTCAACGTCTTTGATCGAACGGCCCACAAAAGCATCCGCCGGCGAGTCCGGCCGGTCCTGGGTCAGACGCTTGAGTCCGGCCGGCAGCACCTCCGGGGTGATCATCTTTTCCCGCGACATGATAACCGCCCGTTCGACGGCATTTTCCAGTTCCCGCACATTGCCGGGCCAGTCGTAGCGCATCAGCAAATCGAGGGCTGCGGGTGTAAAACCGCGCAAAAGGCGGTGATTTTTCTCGGCGTATTTTCTCAGGAAATGCTCTGCCAACGGCGGGATATCCTCCTTGCGCTCCCGCAGCGGCGGCAGGGTGATGGGCACCACGCTCAGGCGGAAGAACAGGTCTTTGCGGAACCGGCCCTCCGAAACCTCGGAATCCAGGTCTTTGTTGGTGGCGGCGATAATTCGCACATCCACACGAATCGTCTTTTCACCGCCGAGCCGTTCGAATTCGCCTTCCTGCAGCACGCGCAGTATTTTAGCCTGGGTCGCCAGGGTCATGTCGCCGATTTCGTCCAGAAAGAGCGTGCCGCCGTGCGCCTGCTCAAAGCGTCCCAGCCGCCGGGCGACCGCCCCGGTAAAAGCGCCCTTTTCGTGGCCGAACAGCTCGCTCTCCAGCAGGTTTTCCGGCAATGCCGCACAGTTCACTTTGATGAACGCTTTGTCCTTGCGCAAACTGTTCTGGTGAATGGCGTTGGCGATGATCTCCTTACCGGTGCCGCTTTCGCCGAGGATGAGGATGGTGGCGTCGCTGGGTGCGGCCATGGCCAGCACCTCGAACACATCGCGCATCTTTTTGCTCTTGCCGATGATAGAGGAAAAGTCAAATTCCAGGTCCAGCCGTTCTTTCAGGACTTTATTCTCGATTTTCATCTGCTGGTAGTTCAGGGTTTTTTCGATGGTCAATTTGACTTCATCCGTATCCAGCGGTTTGACCATGTAATCAAAAGCGCCCAGCTTTAATCCCTCAACTGCGGTTTTGACCGAGGCGTAGGCGGTCATGATCAGCACCGGGATCGCCGGGCTGATCTGTTTGATCCGCTGCAGCGCCTCGATGCCGTCCACCTTTTTCATTTTGAGATCGAGCATGATCAGGTCGAAGAACTGCTCCTCCACCATGCGGACGGCCTGGCCGCCGTCGGATGCTTCAAAGATTTCATAGCCCTCACCGGAGAGCGTCGCCTTGAGCATCATGCGATGCCCGGCGTCATCGTCGACGAGTAAGATTTTTTTCTTTGATTGGATCTTCATTTTCAAATTACCTTTGATAAGAGATTATTGTTTTAACCGCTGAGGGCGCGGTGACCGCTGAGAAAAAACAAAATAATTTAGGACAAAATAATTAAAGGCAAAACGATTTTGGACAAAACGATTTGGCGCCCGACAACTAAAGCCCTCTGCGCTCTCAGCGACCTCGGCGGTTAAGAGTTTAAACCGCAGAGAAAAACCTATTCGGGAAAATGATCTGCCATTCGTTTAATACCGTTTTTTAAAACCAGAACATTGAAATTAATCAAGAGCCCAACCGTTAATTTTGTTATTTTCAGATAGTTCAAAAGTTGGGCCTCGTCAATGGGCATTATTTTATTAACCGCCTTACACTCAAGAATCACCCTGTCTTCAATCAAAAAATCGCATCTAAAGCCGACATCAAGCTTAACATCTCCATAAATGACCGGTAACGCCTTTTCCCTTTCAAAGGCGATACCTGCTTTGGTCAGTTCATAAGCCATTGCCGCCTGATAGACTGATTCAAGGAAGCCGGGCCCAAGTTTGCGATGAACTTTTATTGCCAGCCCTATGATTTTGCCGGTCAAATCGTTAATCTTGTGATTTTCCATGATTGCTCCCCGTCTAATTTAATTCTTATTTTACCGCAGAGGGCACGGGGATCGCAGAGAGGTTTCATTAAAATTATAATGTGATAATTTATGGAAGATCACAAGACAAATAAAATTATGATGAACCATTTTTTCAGCATAATTATTTTTCTCTGCGTCCTCCGCGACCTCAGCGGTTCAAAACTTAGCCCAAAGGAAAACGCAAAACAAAAGTGCTCCCTTTCCCGGGTTCGCTCTCGACTTTGATTTCGCCCTGATGGTTTTCTATGATCCGGTAGACAATCGCCAGCCCGAGTCCGGTGCCGCCCTTTTTAGAGGTGAAAAACGGGTCAAAGATTCGCGTCAGATTTTCCCTCGGGATGCCGCCTCCGCTGTCGCTGATTTCTATTTCCACAGCCTGTTGATGTCTTCTCAAAGCGATCTTCAGCCGGCCTCCGGTTGGCATGGCTTCGATTGCGTTGAGAAACAGGTTGAGAAAGACCTGGGTCAGCATGTCGCCGTCCCCGGCAATGGTAAAATCCGTGTTGCGCGGAACGTCTTCTACGACCTGAATCTTTTTCTCGCGGATGTCGGATTGGATGAGCCGCAGTGCGTGGCGGATCAGCGGCAGGACGTCGATCGGCTTCAGGTTGGGTTCCTGCGGTCCGGCAAAATTCAGCAGGTCCTGGATGACGCGGTTCAGGCGGTCCACTTCATCGGTCATGACCGTGGCATAGCTGCGGTCCTCGGAGTCCGGCGGGAATTTGTTGCGAAAATACTGGGCAAACCCTTTGATGGAGCTGAGCGGATTGCGGATTTCGTGAGCAATGCCGGCGGCCATGCGGCCCAGGCTGGCCAGTCGCTCGGAGCGCTGCACTTCTTTTTCCAGGGAACGAATATCCCGCAAATCCCGCAGGATAATGACCGTGCCGATGCTGCTGCCGTTCTCATCCTTTAATCGACTGGACGTGGTGCTCATGGGAATGACCGTGCCGTTGTTTAAATGGCATTCCATCTGCCGTTCGACAATGTCCTCCCGGGGCAGAAGCGTCTTGGGCAGATTGCATCGGAACATCACTTCATCGAGCGGCTTGCCTTTCACCTCATCGGCGTTCAGGCCAAGCAAGTCCTGCGCCTTCTGGTTGATGGTTTCGATGCGCCCGTCCTTGTCCAGCGAAATCAACCCGTTGGGCATGCTTTCCACGACGTTCTGCGTGTAGCTCTCCATCGTTTTCAGCGTGCGGTTGGCCACATAATAGTTTTGTGCAATCAGCAAAAAGTAAAAAGAAGCGGAGCCTAATATCAGCAAAATGACGGCCAGGATAACGCCCATGCGGATGTCTCCCTTCTGGGCGGCCTGGTACTCCTGCATCTTCAGGTCCAGGGCGATGTAGCGCTCTTTGTCCGCACCGCTTTTCCTTTGCATCCGGCGTCCCATCATCCGGTTCATCATGGTGTTCTGCTCCGTTTTCAGCGGCTCGAACTGTTTAATCACCCGGAAAATATTTTCATTGTTTTTATTTTTCAGAATCAGGAAAGGCGCTTCGTCTTTGCGATTCGGCCTGCGAAAGCCGGTCAGCCTGGCGCCGGCCGGTGCCGGCGTGCTGCGCATAAGAATTCGTCCGTCTTTATCCACCAGTGTAATCTGTTCGATATTCGGTCCTTTTGCGGTCTCTGTAAAAAGCGTCTGCACCTGGCTTTCGCCCCACATCATTTCCATCATACCGGTGCGCGCCCCGGCTTCCAGGCAGCGGATGATGGTGATGCCCTGGCGAAGCAGATGGTGCTTGAGCAGTTCCTTCTCGCGATTGAAGTTCAGATAGGTAAGGATGCTTACAATGGTAAGCAGCAAAAAGGAAGCGGCGATTAAAGCAAAAAGAGGGAAAGAAAGCTTCTGGGATTTAAAATGGATCGTTTTCATAATTTTATAAAATAATGAAAATTATACGCGAATGCACGAATTATATTTTTATTCGTATAAAATTTGTGAATTCGCGGCATTAATATTCAATTTACCTGGTGCCCTATGAAAAAACCACATCCGGCTTTTTTTCAGCCTCTCCTTGATGTCGATTTCCGTTAAAGTGCCAAAGACCCTCTTTTTGAGTTCTTCGGTTACTTTTTTAATTTTAAAAAGCGTGCGTTAATAGACACGATCACCGTGCTTAAAGACATCAGCACGGCACCCATGGCGGGACTGAGCAGGATTCCGTAGCTGTACAGAACTCCGGCCGCCAGGGGAATGGCGAAGGCGTTGTAGCCGGTTGCCCACGCCAGGTTCTGCACCATCTTTTTGTAGGTGGCTTTGGCCAGGCCGATAATGGCCACCACATCCAGCGGATTGCTGCGCACCAGCACAATGTCCGCCGATTCGACGGCCACATCCGTTCCGGCACCAATGGCAATGCCCACATCCGCCTGCGCCAGAGCCGGGGCGTCGTTCACGCCGTCGCCTGTCATGGCCACGGTCAAACCGCGGGATTGAATTTCTCTTACCTTGTCCGCCTTCTCATGCGGCAGCACTTCAGCAAAATACTCGTCCAGTCCCAGTTCATCCGCTACCCATCTGGCAACCTGCTTGTTGTCGCCGGTGAGCATCATGGTACGGATACCCATCTTTTTAAAACCTTCGATCGCCTCTCTGGATTCCGGGCGAATAATATCAGCCAGAGCAACCGCCCCGCTGACCAATCCATCAATCACCACAAAAATAACCGTTTTACCCTGTGCACTAAGCCGTTCGATACGCTCATCGTCCATCGTAATATTATTCTCGCGCAGATAACCGGGACTGACGACCAGCACATCCCGTCCTTCCACCCTGCCTCCGGCTCCTTTGCCCGGCAGGGCTTTAAACTCCGTCACCTGTGGAAAATCCGCAACCGACTGCACGATGCTCCTGGCAATGGGATGCTCGGAATGGGCTTCTACGGCTGCTGCACTGCGCATCAGTTCACCGGCATTCAACCGGTTGTCAAAAACGATCGTGTCGGTAACCCCGAATTTCCCCAAAGTTAACGTGCCGGTTTTGTCGAAAATCACCGCCTGCAGTTTGCGGGCCTGTTCAAAAGCGCCGCGGTGACGGATCAGCAGACCGTTTCTGGCCGAAATGGCGGTTGATACGGCGACCACCAGCGGCACAGCTAAACCCAGAGCATGGGGACAGGTAATGACCATCACCGTAACCGTGCGTTCCAGGGCAAAGGCCAGATCCTGATGCATAATGGCAAGCCAGATGAACAGGGTCACTGCTCCGGCGCCGATGGCAATCAGGGTTAGCCAGAACGCAGCCCTGCTGGCCAGATCCTGTGTTTTAGATTTGCTCTCCTGAGCCTGCTTAACCAGATCGATCACCTGTGATAAAAAGGAATCCTTGCCGGTTTTTTCCACCAGCACGGTTAGAGAACCTTCACCATTGATGGCGCCGCCGATCACCTTATCGCCGGCTTTTTTGGACACCGGCTGGGATTCGCCGGTCAACATGGATTCATTCACTGAAGATTGCCCTTCAGCCACCACCCCGTCGGCAGGGACCTTTTCCCCCGGTTTAACCAGCACACGGTTGCCCTTTTTCAGCTCACTGAGAGGTACATCCTGCATCACGCCATCGTCTAAAATCAAATGCGCATCGGACGGCATAAGCTCTGCCAGCGCCTCCAGAGCCCGCGATGCGCCCATCACCGATTTCATTTCAATCCAGTGACCCAACAGCATAATGTCGATTAATGTCGCCAATTCCCAGAAAAAGACCTTCCCGCCCAATCCGAAAACCACCGCACTGCTGTAAATATATGCCACAGTTATTGCCAGAGCAATAAGGGTCATCATGCCCGGCGTTTTTTTCTTCAACTCGCCGACCATTCCTTTCAAGAACGGCCAGCCTCCATAAAAGAAGATCACACTGGACAAGAAAAAAGAGATCAGCATATCCCCGCTAAAACGCAGTGCCGTACCCAGACCGATAACCTCCTGGATCATCGGCGAAAGCAAAAGTACAGGCACGGTAAGCGCCAAAGAAATCCAGAAACGTTTACGGAAATCCTGAACCATATGCGCATGATGATCGTGATGCCCTTTGTGTTCCGCATGACTTTCATGCCCGGCGTGCTCGCGTTTCATTTCCTGATGTTTTGCCGGGTCCTCGTGCTCATTGTGAGTTTCATGATGATGCGGCTGGTCGGACGAATCGTGAGAATGCTCAGAATGGCTTGAATGATCGTGCTCTTTCATTGGAAACCCCTTTCGATTAATGAATTGTACAATATCGAAAAAATAATTTAAACAGACTCGTTTTAGGAGTTGCAGGTGTAAACTATTCTAACCTGAATAATTCACCGCAGAGGTTATTTAAAATAATGACAGCATCTTTTCAGGGAGCATTCGGATGGGAACTAATGTTTTCGTTCATGATTAATCTTAATGGAAATAACTCGGCGTCCTCCGTTGCACCCTGCAGTTTATAGCATTGGAACTGTAAAATTCGCTTTTTTAAATATAAAAATCTGCAGATGCAGTGTCAAGTATTATTTGCCCGCAAAGAGAACGGCAAGAATCATTTGTCCGGTCTATCAGGGAGAGATAGATAAACGGGCCACGATTCAGGTCTATGTTTGCCGTAAATGTGGTTTGTTGATTTTGCGGCTGAATCATTACGAGAAATGCAACATTCCCCGAGCACGATTGCCGGCAGATCAGGCGGTCTCTTTTTTGGGAATAATTTTCAGCCACAACAGATGTTCGTAATAGCTTGACCACAACATACCAAAGGTAAAGGCGAAAATGAGTTCCTCGATCGGAATTCCGAGAATGAAAAAATTTGAAATATCGGACAGAGTCCAGACCTTTTCCACATAGCCGGGAAACGCCAGATTTAGCGACAGAAAGTAGATAGTATAGAAAAGCAGAAAAATGAGACCGCTGACCCAGATTTTGATTTTTAAATCCGGCCGGCACCACAACGCCGCCAGGCCCGCCAGAAACATGGTGACGGTTGCGCTGTAAATGGGATTCCAGCCGGTCAAAAAATAGAGCAGCGGAAATAGGATGACGGGCGACAGCAGCGTCCAGATATGGAAGCGATGATGTTTGTGATGTCTTTCCGCCGAACTCATTTTTTCATGTTTAATTTTAAAGATGACATCATAAAGAATGATTCCCAGTCCGCCAATGCCAAATGAGAAGATCAGGCTTTCGATGTCAAAACCGGTGGTTCGAGCCAGATTGAACAGAGAGGGCGGATTCCAATACGCCGGGACAAAGATCGGTTCCGTTAATCCGAAGGGGGCTGTTAACAAACTGGCCCACAGCATCCGGCGCCGGCCTTGCCGATAAAACACGAAAACGACGAGCCAGACCAGTATGAGGCCCAGCGACCACACAAACCAGATTAAATTTTCGGGCATTTTGTTTACCTTTAGCTTATTTTGTGCAGGCTGTTATTATCTCAGTAATAATATTGGCTTTAGACGCTTAACGATTAGAAGATCGGTGCATATCCGTTTTATTCAGGGTTAAACCGCAGCGCGCACCAGAGATCGCTGAGATTAAAAAAAATAAAAATATAAATTTCGCTTTTACTGAGCTGCTGAAAGAATCATTTATTAAATATAGTGACATTCAGCGGAATTTAAAAGCTAATTTTTGCCCGCAAATAAATTTGGTCGGCATTTTTCCAGCTTCCAAACAAAGTGGAGGGTTTTCCGCCGGTACTGAAACTGCCGACGGATAATTCCAGGTTATCAATCGCCTGGTAGGTCAATTCCGGGAAAAGTCCGAATCCGTAATTATTTTGCGCCTCCTGCCAGTCGGCGACCTCCAGTCCGCCGCCAAGCGAAACTTTGATTCGGTTCTGCAGCAATTGTTTTTCCAGCAGGAGGATGAAATAATCATGCAGAGAATCTTCGCCCCGTTCGGTGAAGAACCCGTGCATCCATTGGCTGTTGATATACCAGCCGCCGGGGAAAGTGTAGTCGCCCCCGAGGGTGAATTTAAAATAGGGCTTGTCCTCCAGCGCCACACTGCTGCTGGTAAACTGGCCCATAACTTTCCGTGTGATCACTTTTTTCGGCAGAAACAGGGCGCCTTCTCCCCAGAGTCCCACGCCGGAAAGTTCGGTGGCGAAATCCGCTCCCACCACCTGTATTTTAGGGAAGTTTAGATAGAGCTTTGCATTTGTAAGGCTTTTTATTTTCACGCCGGTCAAAATCGGGATGTCATCGAAACCGTTGAAATAGCTCAATGAATAATCCCATTTGCCCAGGTTTCCGCCGATTTTAAAAGCGAACATGCTCCTGTTTAATCGCGGCGCCGGAAGCGCCAGCGTATCCTGAAATTCGGAGGCCTGACTGCCGAGAAACAAATCGGCCCCGTGCCGCGGCAGGAGTACCGGCGTCAGAGACGGCAGCCACACACCGGTCAAAGTAAAATCTCCCAGGTAGTAGTTTCCGGTTATAGCCCATGTCGGGATTTTTTCGGCGAAATTCACCAGGTCGGAGAAATCATCGGGATTCAGATTGTCGGTGGGATTGAGTTTGTCCGCAGTCCCCCACGCCAGCCGCTGCTTGCCGATGCGCAGATCAAAATTTTTCGACAGGAAACCGTAAACATCCACATAGGCTTCCCAGATGGACAATTCAGTGGGATAGTCACGGCTCAGATCTTCCAGTTGCGAGAGTGTGCCGACCCTGGGCAAGTCATAAAAGCGGAAATCCACGCTGGCAAATGCAAACAGCCGGTTGTTCATGGGTGCCGCCAATTCCAGGCGAAAACGGTTGTAAAAGTCGGCAATGCCAACGCTGTCGCCGCTGACGGTAAAGCGCTTGTCCAGTTGCAAAAATCCGCTGTAACGGAGTTTTTGAGCAGAAACCGAAGAAGCCGTAAAAAAAACGAGCGCGACAAGCAGCCATCCTATGGCTTTGGTAAACCACGCAATGGACCTATTGTCCGGTCTTCTTTTTAAATTAAGCATCACTCAGCCCTTTTTAAATTCCTTTCGCTGAAAAAACCGGCTTTCAAGCCCCGGTCGAATTGAATCTTTGACATTTCCAACCGTGTCCGGTGTCCGCTTTTGACGGTCTGCATTTCCATACGCGTGCCGAACCAGTAGCCGTCTATTTTTTTAACGCCGTCAATTTTCAGGATTTTTTGCAAAGTGCCCGCCGGACTGTAATATTCGACTTTCCGCACCACGTTATTGGATTTATCCGCAGTAAGCACAAGCTTTCCGTAGCTCACATCCGCACCGGGTCGCGGGACTAATTTTAGGATGTATTGCTTGGCAGTCGCCCGCACCGATTTTGCGGCATAATCCTTCCCGTATTCGCCTTGCGACATATCTTCGTAAGTAAAGTCGGTGCCCATGAAATTCTCGTTTTTCACGGAAGACGCAATGCGCCGCACCCGGCGAAACGCGGGCAGGTAGAGGTAAAGGCGGTCTTTGGTCAGGCGCAGAAATCCGACGCCGCGGACATCGGCCGGCGAAAGAAAACGCACCAGGCGCTTTTCGCTGCCTTTCTGGTAAATTTTGATTTTGCGGACTTTTTGCGAGCCGTCTTTGTCGATCAGCATCATATTTTCGGTGGCGACCATGTCCTTCGGCGCGTTGAGCACCGAATCAATCCTGGCGAGGATGACCCGGCCGGATTGCGCCAGGGCATTTCCGGCAAGAAAAATGAACAGAAGCAGGAATAAATGTCTTTTGAATGTTTTCATTGTTACTCCTTTCGATCTACCCGGCATCGGGATGTAATGTTGTTTCAGGTCTTTCTCCTGTTTCAGTCAACTTTGAGTGTTGAATGGCCTGTTTCAGGAATTTGGGTTTTATCAACAAAAACAAAGACGGCAGCAGCAGCAGGGTGAAAATGGCGCTCACAATCATTGTCATGGCGGTGAGTCCGCCGAAGCGGCGAATATGCTGTCCGCCCGCAGCCAGAAGCACCGAAAAACCCAGACCGACGGAAAGGGTATTGATGAGAATCGAAATTCCGGTTGTGCCCAGGGTGCGCTGCAGGGCGGCCAATTCATCGCCGTCCACTTTTAGTTCGTCCCGAAATCTGGTCAGGAAATGAATGGCATAGTCGATGCCCAGGCCGATGGCGATGGAGGCGATCATGGCCGTAAAGGAGTCCAGGCCGATGCCGGAGTAACCCATGACGGCAAAATTAACCAGAATCGTGATGGTGATGGGCACAACGGCCAGCACCCCGCCCAGGGGGGAGCGAAAGATCAGGGACAGCAGCAGGATAACAATGATTAGTGTGGCCAGCAGGCTTTCCGTCTGTGTCGGGGTCAGCTCCTCCTCCATGCGGTTCAGCACCGAAGCCAGACCTGTCTGGGAGGAACGCCACGAGATCTCCCGGTACAATCCCGGTTTCTCGCCGGCAAAAAGCCGTTTCGCCTGTCGGGCATCCAGTACCAAATAGTTTTCATTGGCCTCCCACAGGCTCCCTTTCACATCGCGCAAAAAACCCTCCCGGCTGCCCCGAAATCCCCCAAAGCGCTTTTTAACGGATTCGAGGGCGGGAGCGAGACGGCTCTCTCCGGCAGCCACCCGCACGACCTGTGCCAAAGATTCCGCCAGCAGGCCGGCATCTGCGGCATCCGCTCCGGAGACCTGCCGGGTAATGATTCGCTTCAGGGCGTCCTTCTGCGGGATTTGCCCTTTTTGTAAACTGCCGGCAATGGCGTCGTTGACGCGGCGGGCGGAATAACCCGATAAGGCAATCTCCGCTTCGGGACTCTGCAGGTAGCTTTTGACGCTGCGCCGGATGTTTTGCTGTGCCGACTCATCCAGGCCCGCATCGAGCACGGAACCGACGATCTGCTGCACTTCACCCACCGATGGGTCAAGCCCATATTTCTGCAAGTCCCGGCTCAGGTTTTTCACCATAATCTGTTTTCTGATTTGCAGCAGTGCGGGCCGCAAAGACGGCGGCGCTGAGGATAAATCCACAACCGCCAGTTTGGCCGGCAGCGTGGCCAGAAAGGCGTTAATGCTGTCCACCGCCGTCACCTGTGCAGCGGTTCGCCAGGTGTCCAGTTTGGCCTGCAGGAGCGCTTCCTTATCGCCTTTGGCGACCATCTGTTTCATCATATCTTTGCTCTCGATCAGAAACCACAGGTTGGCCACACCCTGCCGGCTTTCGGGGATGACATAGCGATCATTCATCACCAAATTCATCTCGGCGATGACAGACGCAATAGAGCTCGGCTTGTTCACCATGGGGATTGTTTCCAGCTTGCGTTCGATGACCCGCATGGTTTTCAAAACAGCAGGGTCTTTCAGATCGCCGTCAACGAGAATCTGGACGGGAAGCGAGCCGCCAAATTTATTTCTCAGGATCATTTCGGCATGATAGGCGGAACTGCCTTTTGCCAGGCACAGCGACCAATCCACGTCTTTGACGATGCGGGGGATGGCAATGAGAGAAACAATAATCACCGCCAGACTGGCGACGAGTATACCGATTTTATCTCGGTAGATAAAAACAGCCAGGCTGTCCATGACCCGTAAGTGAGAGGAAACAACTGATTTGCCGTGTCTGTAGTGAATGCCAAATGAGAGAAGCGCGGGCAAAAGAGTCATGGTGATCACCAGGGCCAACAGCACACCCAATGCCGTTAACAAGCCAAATTGACGGATAACGGTAAAGTCGGAAATCGCCAGAGAAGAAAATCCCACCATGGTGGTTACAGTTGTTAAAATGATGGGAGTGCCCATCTCCTTGTAGATCAGGCGGGCGGCATTCCGCGGGGATTCGTTTTGCCGGCGCCGTTCAAAATAGCGCTTTAAAAGATGAATGCCGTCGGCGCTGCCCAGCGCCAACAGAACAACAGGCATTATTCCCGTGAGCAGGTCGAATTGCAAATTGAAAATGCCCATCAATCCTACGACCCATGTGACACTGATGGAAACAACCAGCAGCGGAAACACCACACCGGCCCAACTGCGGAATCCCAGGTAGAGAATGAGCATCAAGATTAAGATCATTAACGGCAGCAGCAATTCCATGTTATGCGTTATGAGCGTGGTCATATTATAAATAAGGAAGGGCATTCCGCCAAAGTAAATTTTGGTATTATTCCGAGACAATTCTTCAGGCCGGATAATCGAATCCGTGACCTGTTTGACTTTGAGAGAGGTTGTGAAATGCGTGACGGCTTTGTTGTCCATATTCGCAAAACGCAGAACAATCGCGGTTGCTTTTGCATCCCGGCTGACCAGATTTCCCACATAACGGTCTTTGCTCATGACATAAGATTTAAGGGAGGAAAATTCTTCCGGCGTTTGAGGGATTTTGTTCTTGTCCAGCAGGTTACCCACCTGAAAACCCCAGTTTGTCTTACGAAAATCCACCACATTGGTCAAACTGGTCACATAGCTAATCCCATCCATATTGCTGTAGGCTTCGGTCAATTTTTTAATGAGCTCAAAACTCGGCTTCGAAAAGACATTGTCGGCCGTGATCAGAGCGATGCCGATGGAATTGCCGCCAAAAATAGTGCCGATTTGATTGTATTGTCGGACGAGGGGATCATCTTCCCGAAGATAGGTCGAAAAATCCGCATTCAGACCCACCCGCAGGGCCTGCCAGCCCAGCAGACCGGTTATCGCAAGAATACTGAAAATTACGGCAATGCGGTGTCGGATGACAAAATCAGCTATTTTTAACATTTTCATCTCCCTTTCCTGCAAAAAAGTCATCTAAATACCGTTGAACGTCGATTTCATAATTCGCCGCCAGGCTCTTCTCCGCCAGATCCAGGCATTGCTCAAGATCCAGAGAGAGTATCTGCTTTTTGATCGGCGGCAGCAGCAGCGGCGCCATGCTCAGGGAGCGAATGCCCAGCCCCAACAGCATCGGCGTCCAGCGCGGGTCGGAGGCGATTTCACCGCATATCGAAACCGGTTTGTCAAAGTCTGCCGCGGTATTCACCACCTGCTTCAGCATGCGTAAAATGAGCGGGTGAAAAGGCTGGTAGAAAGGTATCACATTCTCGTTGTTTCGGTCTACCGTCAGGGTATATTGCACCAGGTCGTTGGTGCCGATGCTGACAAAGTCCACGTGCCGCATCAGTTCCCGGATCATGAAAACAGAGGCCGGCGTCTCGACCATGATGCCCAATTCGAACGTCGCACCCTCAATATCGATGTGGGCCAAAATTCTGTTCAAGTATTCTATCTCTTCCAGATTGTTGATCATGGGGTAGAGAATTCTGACCGGGCCGAATTTTGCCGCCTGCAGGATTGCCCGCAACTGCGTCTCCAGAATTTCCGGATGATACTGAAAGACGCGATGCGCCCGCAAACCCAGGTAGGGATTGCTCTGCTTGCCCATGGAGAAATAGGGCAAAAACTTGTCTCCCCCGACATCCAGAACGCGGAACGTGACCGGTTTACCATCCATAAACTTGACGATTTTTTCATACCACCGGACCTGCTGTTCGAATGACGGAAAATTGCTCTGATCGAACATGAATAAAAACTCGGTGCGAAAAAGCCCCACATCATCGATCTCTTCCGGTGAAAACAGGTGCAGCTCGTCCAGTCGCTCAATATTGACGCCGAGGGAAATCTTCGTTCCATCCATCGTCTTGGCCGGAAGCTTTTTGATTTTTTTGTACTCCTGGGATGTTTGCCAAACAACTTCGAGGCGTTTTTTGTATTGATCCAAAGTCTCAAGGTTCGGATTGAGCGTGATGCTGCCGTTGTAGGCGTCGATAATGATTCGCGTACCGTTGCCGATCATTTTTGACACATCGGGCGGACCGACCAGCACGGGAATGCCGAACGATCGCGCCAGAATGGCCGCATGAGAAGTCGGGGCGGCACTTCCGGCCAGAATTCCTTTTGTTGCAAGCCGTTTACACGTCAGAACGATCGACAGGAATAGTTCTCCGACAATTAAAATGGTCTCTTTGTCTATTTTATCTTCCGGGATTCCCAGTTTTTCAATCGATTGATTTTTAAAATAGGTGGCGAGGTCGACAAAGTCGATCGCACGTTCCCGCATAAACTCGTTGGAAGAAGCCGCCAGCCGCTGGGAGAAATTGTTCATGACGCGTTCCACCGCCGTTTCAACCGGGATGAACTCCTCGGAGATGAGATTGATCACCTTTTTTTTAAACCCCTCGTCCGCCAGAATCATCTGATGCGTTTGGATGATCTCGGCATCTTTTATGTCCGTCTCTTTGGAAATGCGCAGAAATAACGCCGATAATTCGGAGGCAATATGGTTTACCTGCTCGTCAAATCTTTGCAGCTCTGTTTCAACATTGATGTCCTGTTTATCGCTGAAAACCGTCGAAGGCTCGGTGACCAGAAATGTTTTTCCTATGGCAATGCCCGGCGAGATAATACGCCCTTTCAGTGATGTTTCTTTCATTTCTTAAATCTCTTTAAATTTTAAGCGATCATCATTTTTTCAAGTTCCGCCTTTCTCGTGTCATCCTCTTTGCCGCAGCGGCACCAGATACAATTACAATTTTTGTGCATACATTGTTTGTCGATTAGGCGGGTATGGTACCAGCGCTTTGCAATCCGGAAGAGCAGCCGTCTTGAAAGGGATAATTGATAATACCCTTGTAAGATACCGAGCGCATCGTCCGATCGGCTCATGTGGTTTAACATCCGTTGGTGGCCCCAATTACCAAACCGGTCGAAGACCAGGCGGTTTGCGAGGGACGCTTTTTGCGACGGCAGGATGTAGCGCCGGGTCAGTTTTTCATAATCCTCGCCGTTAAGGATACTTCTCGCAGCCAGATAACCGGACAGCAAGGCGTAACGAATACCAAACCCCCACAGCGCATCCTGGAAGCCTGCCGATTCGCCCACATAAAGCGCCTTATCATTCTTGTGCTTCGAGGCGGGCAGAAAAAAGTTTCCGAATCCGCCAAAGGGGACAGGCTCTTGAATGTCGATGTTCACGGTTTTCTGCATCATTTTTAAGGCGCCTTCAAAATAGTGGTCTGAATCGCGAAAATTCTCAAACATACAGGTGGCAAAAGTCGCTTTCCCCTCGTTGATCAGCAAATAGGCGTAGCCTTTCGGCGCGATCCGGTCATCCAGAAAGCCGTAATAAGCATTCGGGTGAGAGGTCTTGAACAGGATGCCTTTGGCAATAACGTCCGCCGCTTTCGGCCCGGTGCCGACGATTGTTTTTTCGGAAGGCAGCTTTTGCACATTGTCGTTCCATATAAATTGCACGCCGGCCGCCAATGCCTGTTGTTTTAAGCCCTGATCAAAAGACCCCGTACCGACGCCGCGTTCGATGAGATAAAATAGCGGACGGCTGGCTTTAATCTCGACTTGTTTTAAATTCGGGCCGTAGAAATGGCCGGTCCGGTAAGGCGCACATATGAAGTTAATTTGAATTCCGATTTTTTTCAGGAAAGAGAGCGCATCCTCTTTTGAAGACCAATTTTCGATTCCCTGAAAATCGCCGTCGAAGCGATTGCCGACATCGTCATGCTTTTCGTGCACAATAGCCTCGTAACCCGCTTTAGCGAGGTTGATGGCGGCAGCCAGGCCGGCGGGCCCGGCGCCGATGATGTGGATTGTTTTGTCTTTCATTTTTTGAGCCTTGTTTTTCGGGAAAACGGATCGTTCATTTTATTTTTGTTAAACACCGGCAGCGGGATGTTACCTGTTTTGGGGCCGGATTAACCAGCCCGACCAGTTTTCCCAGTTACATGAGTTCCCGCTTCATCCATTCAAACTCATCTTTGGTAATTTTGCCCCTTGCGTAGCGCTTTTTCAAAATATCCAATAGGCTTATGTCAGATGAAATCCGATTATTCTGATTCTGTCTTCGGCTGTTCTTTAATAATGAAATCACAAGCCATAAAATTAAACCTAAAATTAAAAGCCCTATAACAGGACCGAACCACATTCCGCCCCAGCCAAATCCGTGCATCATTTTTTATCCCTTTCATCTTTAAAATTTATTTAAAATCGGGGGCAAGCGCGATGGCCTCACCCTCCGATTAATTTCAATTAAACTTATTTCGTCGTGCCGTGGGCCCCCGTACCCGTGGGACATTGTGCCGCCAGGCCTTTTAATTTTTTCAATTGCTCAGGCGTCAACACCTTTCGTCCCTGAATAACCGTGTTAAAAAAAGTCAGCCGCAATTGCTGCTCTAATGCGCTAATTTCATTGATTTTTGCTTTTGCTTTTTTAAAATTAGGCGGATCGGAATTTAGAAGTGCCTTCAGTTCGATTGTAGCGATCTGACGGTCGGCTTTGTTTTCCACAGCCGCTTTTTTAAATTCAAGTTTGAGTGTTTCCAGTCTTTGAATTTGTTTTTGCGAGAATCCCAGCGGCTCAGCCGAGTTAAGCAAAAACTGCGGACAGCCATAGCTGTACAGGATTTTGAACAGCGGATCCTGCACACCCATCATGCCGGTACCGGACATATGGCCCATCATGCCGCCCTGCATCATACCTCGCGGCGCTATTTTCCCCTGTGGAGCAGTTTCAGAACCCATCATTTTAGAACCCGTTTGCATCATGCTGTTTTTTATGGGCACTGGCTGAGCGGCTTGTTCACTTTCCTGGGCGAAACTCCATTCATTCAGTACGAATAAACTCAACACAATTGCAAACACCATGATCATATTTTGTCTCATCTTAAACCTCCCGATTTTAAGTGAACAATATTCCTATTTATTTAAAGGTGGTTCAATTACCGTGCCATAAATAAATATGGATTGTATCTTATTGTTATGTTGGCAGTTATGATTGATATATTTGAAATTTTTCCGACAACGGCCGTATAGTTTCCTGAGAATTTGTAGAATATTCTACAATTCAATGATGAATAGAATTCTGCCGGAATGGCTGATTTTGACGATTCAGCCGCAAAGGAAAGATATGAAGTTTAAGCTATTGGGACTGCGTTTAGATGGTTTCGCAAGATCGTATTTTAAGGCTATTATTCCATCTGTTGGGGCGATGCATTCGCAGGAAATGATTTGTCCATTTGCAATAATTTTGCCACCGAATGCATCGCCCTTACTTAGGTTGACGGCTATTACCCTCGGCGGAGCTCTCTGCCTTTGGCAATTGGCCTCAGCCTAAGCTGAATTGCTACGAGCTTCAGCTCGTGGATAACAATCCATTTCATATTTTAGGGGTTTTAACCCCGAATAATTGACTGAATCGTTACGATTAATCTTAATCGAAATAACGCGGCGCACTCTGCGTCCTCCGCGGTTTATAAAATTCTCCTGAACAGGGAGGGTTTACAATGCAAAACTCATTTTCAGGTGGCGCAGCAGCTCAAGTCAGAAACGCTTTTGCTAAAGGTAATAGCCGCCAGTTTAATGCCTTCGGACAGCGTTAGGTACGGATGAAACATCTCCTTTAACTGCTCCACTGTGATCCCGTATTTAATGGCGACAGCCAGTTCCATCAACAATTCCGATCCTTCCGGGGCAACGATTCGGGCGCCTAACAGTGCATCCGTTTTCCTGTCCCTAATTAACTTAATAAACCCTCTCATATCTCTTGCGGCAATCGAGCGAGGCACATAACGCAGCGGCAGTGTGGCGGTTTCGGCATCCATCCCTTTGTCCTTGGCCTGTCTTTCATCCAAACCGATGCCTGCTACCTGCGGATCGGTAAAAACAACCCAGGGTAATGCCGTGTAATCCACGCTCTTTTTATCGCTTGAAAGGGCATTGTGCGCCGCCAATTTCCCTTCGTAAGCCGCAGCATAAACAAACATGGCGCCGCCAATGACATCCCCTGCGCCGTAAACGGCTTCACGGCTTGTCCGCAATTGGGCATCCACTTTTAGAAAACCGCGGTCGGTTAGCTGTACTTCGGCCTCTTCCAGACCCATATCGGCGGTATTGGCTCTTCTGCCGGCAGCCACCAATAGATGCGAACAACGGAGCTCCTGCTTCCCGCCATCTGCAGAAATCTCGAGGACGGTCTCGTTTCCATCTTTATAAATCCGTGAGGTCCGGGCATGGGTGTAAAAATGAACCCCTTCGGCCTCCAGGTGGTTTTGAATTTCACGCGAAACATCCGGGGTTTCTGTGGGAAGGATTTGCGGCAGTAATTCCACCACAGACACCCGGCTGCCCAATCGGGAGAACAACTGTGCGTTCTCCAAACCGATATAATTCCCCCCTAAGATTGCCAGATGTTCCGGCAATTCCTCCAGTTCAAAGGCCGATTCGTTTGTTAAATATCCCGTCTCTTTCAGGCCCGGGATAGGCGGAATACCGGATGTGGCGCCCGTCGCGATAAGAATGGCATCGCCGGCAATTTCTTCTCCGTTTACCTCAACACGATTGTGCGCCGTTAAGCGCGCCCGCCCTTCAATAAGAGTAAAAGCCTCCATATTTTTTACCACATTGATGTATTTTTCCTGCCGCAGGGTTTGAACCAGGTCCCGTTTTTGCCGGATGACCTTTCCAAAGTCAATTAATTTCCCCTTTGTTAGAATGCCGTTGAATGGGGCGGTTTGAGCACGGTGCAGCGTTTCGGCGGCTCGAATGAGATTCTTAGACGGGACACACCCCACATTCACACACGTTCCGCCAATCGGCAAGCCGGCATTAATCATGGTAACCCTTGCTCCCAGCTCATGCGCTTTAAGGGTTGCTGCAAACGCTGCCGAACCGCCGCCCACAATAATCAAATGCGCATCTTTTGCCGCCGGAGCCGAATCACTTTGCCACTCCCTGGCCCTGTAGTCCCCAATCGTATTAATCGCCTCGATGATTCCCGCTTTTGAAATGACCGAGGGATCGAATTCGACCTCTCCCCGGCCGCCGGGAAAGCTTATTTTTCCGGCGTGAACCCCTTTTGTTTCATCCAGTCTCTTTTCAATGGTTCGGGCACAGTCATCACAGGTCATTCCGGTAATCCTTAATTGAATATTTTGCGTCGTCATGGTAATATCTCCTATCTTTATTTTGGATTCATCCTAAGTTTTTTGTTTTAAAAATTAGTGAAAAATTCGTGCACATTCGTGGGCCTTTTTCTTCCCACGAATTGACACGACCGAACACGAAAAAAGAGTCTCAATTTTGCTGACACCAAATACCAAATTCAAAAACCCAAATCCACACATTTCTGGCAATCAATATCTCATTCCATTTTGATCCGGAATGATCGCTGTCCATCATTTAAAAAGTACGCATTCTCGCGAAGAACCTTATTTTATCTTCTTAACGGCAGTCACTTTATAACCGGCTTTTTCAATTGCCTTTTTAAGCTGTGTGATGTTAACTTTATTTTTGTCATATTCGACCTCCGCTTTTCCGTCTTTGAAAGAGGATTCTGCCCAGATTACCCCCTGCCGGGATTTTAAGGCGTTGTTTACAGAGGTTTCACATGAGGTACACGTCATTCCTTCGATTTGTAATTCAGCGGTTGTGGCTGATGTGATCACCGCGGGTTTTTGTGCTGCAGCAGGAAATAATACGTGTGAATAATAAGGAAAGGTAATCAATAAAGCGCTGACAAACGTCACTATCCAGAGAAATTTCTTTGAATTGAGGAACGATTTTCTTTTCCCGTTTCCGTTTTCATCACCTTCACAATCGCAATCGGCGGCATTTTTCTTTACAGGCCGATAAACCCTGTAAAAGGCGTATCCCAGAATAATGATTGTGAATACGATAAAATAAAGCCGAAATGGATTCAAAAAAGAAAAAGCGGTCGCAACACCACCCAATCCGCCAAGCACGGCCAGTACCGGCGTAATACAGCAAAGAGAGGCCAGCAGGGCGGTAAGGATCCCTCCGCCGGATACGAGTTTATCTTTCATTCTTCGGAACTCCTTTTTATTCTGCTTCAAGTTCAATTGATTCCAATATGGGGCATGCGTCCGATGAAATTTCTTCGTGCACACATTGATGAATCAGTTTCTCCAGTACCATTTTTATTCTTTTTAAGTCTTTTAATTTCTGTTCGATAATGGCCATTTTCCGCTCCGCGAGCTGTTTCACATCACCACAATGGGCATCCGAATCAACCTTCAAATCAAGAAGCTCCTTAACTTCTTTCAGAGTGAAACCAAGCTCTTTTGCACGTTTAATAAAGAGGAGCCGTTTAAAATCAGTTTCCCCGTAAACCCTGTATCCGGATTCCTTTCGTGCCGGCCTGGGAAGAAGATGAATTCGCTCATAATAACGAATGGCTTCCGTATTGATTCCCACTCTCTTCGCTAACTGGCCCACAAAATAATCATGCATTTTATGATCCTCCTTGGTTATTCTGTTATAATATAAGGCCTGTACCATAGTACGGAGTCAAGTAAAATTTTGATTCATCCTAAGTTTTTTGTTTAAAAAATTAAATTAGTGAAAAATTCGTGCACATTCGTGGGCCTTTTTCTTCCCACGAATTGACACGAACGAACACGAAAAAAAGAGTCCGCATTTTGCTGACACCAAATACAAAATTCAAAAACGCCGATGTCAAATAAAGCTCAAAATTCAAATGCAAAACTGAAATAGGATTTGGAGGAAAGGACAGCAGGCAGAACATTGTGGAAGGAAGCTCAGGAATTGACGTTTACTTTTTCCTCTATTCTTCGTCCAAAAAAGAAACAATCAATTTTGTTATTGGGTCATTCTTGCCCCGTTAGATACTGAACAGGATAATATGATTTTTCAGAAACAGAAGGGTGTCTGACTATGGATAAAAAATGCAAATACTTTATCTAACGGG
>BDTM01000111.1 GCA_002898015.1 bacterium BMS3Bbin03
TTTTCAAGCACAAAACGGCCGGTTTTCGTTTTTAGAACCAGTCTTTCGACGTTCTCATTTTCAAATTTCAAGACGGTTTTGTCTCTAAGATCGATGAGTTTTTTCGACGTCTGATACGACATGGACGCGGAGGTCAGTTCCACCTTTGGCCGATGGTCTCTGCGAATATAAAGATAGGCGTTGGTCGGGTTCTTGCTTCCGATGGAGACCGTATCCTTCTTTCCCGATTTTTCAATCAAAATTAAAACGGCCTCGGGCGGTTTTAAGCCAAAATCCTTCAGGGACGCCGTGTCTTTTGCAACCACCCGCTCTATTTTGGAATTCAGAACAGAATTAATGACCCCTTCGATCGCAAATCGATCTCCCGCTGTTTTTACGGGTTCTGTAATTTCCCATTGATCATCCTTTTTTACGGCCTTAATTTTTATATTTTCGGCCGGTCTTTCCAGAATCAATCCGCTGACATCTTCTTTTTTGATCGGGAGCAGTTCAGAGGCCGCTTCTTTCTCCTTCTTTCGTTCTTCACCGCCCTTTATTTCGTAAAAATACACGTAGGCAACGATTGCAACAAGCACTGCCAACAAGATGAGTGTATTTTTGGCCTTCATTTTTTGCCCTCTTCTTTCTCATTTCCGGCGTTTTGTATAGACACCAATTCCCAGCAGTACGATTGCCAGAGGGAATAAAATCACACCAATCCATAAAAGAAGTTTGGATTGTTCTTTGGTTAAATTAACGCGCCGATCCTCGGGGCTTCTGGCACGGATGGCCACAAGGTCCGACTCTTCGGCAAGCCAGTTCACAGAATTCAAGAATAGATCCCCATTTTTCTGAAAATGAAACCAGGCATTGGTGGCAAAATCCGAATCACCATAAACCACCAGGCGGGTTTTCTTTTTGGCGCCGGCGGCTGAACGCGTGGAAGCGGAAGCCGCCTCTACCGTTTTCGTCACTGCCATTCCAAGGACGAGAGGTCCTTTTTTGTCCTGCCCTGCATTAAAGCCGGCTTTATTCTGATTCATGAACAGAGAAATATTGGTTTCCCCCCAGCTCTTTGGCCCGGTCTTAAGCAAATCGACAATATCCAGATCTGATTTTTTATCCGAATCCGATTCTTTTGAAAGCGATCTGGCAAGCGGAAAAGCCGTAATCATGCCTTTTAAGTCTTTGGTAATCATGCTGCTGCCGTAGTTCGTCACAACCGGGATGGACGGCCCTGCACCAAAGAGTTGTCCCACACCGGAAACATCCAGAATCACATCATTGTCCGCATGAATTCCCCACGGGGAAAGCACGTCCTGCAGACTTGCGGAGGGCGCGGGGTCAATCATGATCAGTGCTTTTCCGCCTTTATCCAGATAATTTTCAATGATGTTTCTTTCTATTTGAAGAAGCCCCGTTCGAGGCCCTGCAATGACCAGCACGGCACAATCTTCCGGAATTTTCTTTTCGCTAATCAGCATCAGTTTTTTGACGCCGTAATATTGGCTCATCAGGGCTTTCTTTGCCACAGCCATCCCTTCGCGTCCTTTCGGGCCGGATAACGCCTGATCGATATCATGCTCGCCGTGTCCTTCCAGAAAGTAAATCCATTTCTTGCCTTTACGCGTCACTTTGATGATGGCATTTGTTAATTCTTCTTCTGTGGTTTTATTAATTCTCTCGATTTTCTGGGGGCCCTGAACCACAATGGTCCCGTAAGAAATCCGGCCGTATTTTCTTGCAATGGCCGGCCGTTTATCCGGATCTACTAATTCATAAGAAAATTTGGAGGAAATATGGGCATATTCCGTGAAAAGATCTTTAGCCCGTCTGTTTTCTTCCGTCCGGAAAAAACCGATGACATGAACATCCTTCTTTAAATGGGTTAACACCTTGTGCGTTTGTTCCGACAGACTGTATTGGTGATTCGCTGTGGTGTCGATGCGATAGGTGTGCCGGTAGGCCACAAAGTTCACGAGACCCAAAATAACCAGGACGATGATCGAAATGACAATCGCGTTGGTGCTGTATTTTGTGGATCGTTTTGAAAAATAACTTTGAATTTTCTGCAAATTTCCAACGACATACACCAGAATCAAAATTCCACCCAGAATTAAAAATGTGGTAATCAACCAGGACGAGGTTGTCGTTATCACATAAATTAAACCTCCGGCGATAAGCAATAAAAGCCCCAAAATACCCGAATAATTCAGCAGCCGTTTCATCCGTTTACAACCTCCACTTCTTAGATTCCAGAGAAATATAGGTTAGAAAGATTCCAAAAAATGTGAAACTCAGATAGTAAATTACATTTCCCGAATCAATCACACCTTTTGCAAAATCATCAAAATGATTAATGAGCGATAGTTTTTCGAGAAAAGCGCCTGCACCCGGGCTGACAAAACCGGACATCCAGCCGATCGCCCAGAAAAAAAGAATGAAAGCGAATGTGGCCACGGCGGCGATAATTTGGTTATCCGTAATGGATGAGAAAAACAGACCAAAAGCGATGTAGCTCATTCCGATGAGAAGAAGGCCTAAATAGCCGGATAAAATGGGTCCCAATTCAGGATTCCCAAAAAAGAACAGGGAAATGATGTAAAAAAACGTGAGCACCAGCATTACCGCAAACAGGATTGAACTCGCCGTAAATTTTGCCAGAACCATTTGAATCGTTTTAACCGGAGAAGTGAACAGAAGCTCAATTGTTCCGGACTTTTTCTCTTCGGCGAACAAACGCATCGTCAGCAAAGGCAGCCAAAACAACGCAAATAGACTGATATTATGAAGCAAGGGACGAATGGCCATGCTGTTCACATTCAATTTAGGGGGCGCCATTCGATAGTACTGCGCCTGCATGGTGTAGCGAAAACTCAATTGCACAAAATTTGAAATGATCAAATAGAAAAAAATGGCCGTAATGAGCACAAAAAGAGCGATTACCACATAAGCAATGGGAGACACAAAATAGGATTTCAGCTCCCGGTTGGTTATGGCAAAATAGTTCCTCACGAGTACAACACCTCCTCTTCTTTCGTCGTCAGCCGCAGAAATACGTCTTCGAGACTCATCCCTATCGGTCTCATTTCAAAGAGACCCCACCCTTTTTGAACAATGGTTTTGGCAAGTTCAGCGCGAATGTCTCTGTTGGGAATACTTTCCACAATAAAAGCGATTTTTCCATTTGTTTCTTTCTCGCGAGCCACAGACGCCACACTATCCAGGCCCTGCAGTTCATTTGCAACAGCCTCTTCCGGGCCGGCCACTTCAACATAAATTTTTTCATTGCCCTGCAGTCGCCGCATTAAATTTTCGGGCGAATCCTCCGCCACGACTCTTCCTTCATTAATAATAACAATCCGGCTGCAGGTTTGGCTCGCTTCCGGAAGAATATGCGTGCTTAAAATAACGGTGCGTTCCCCGCCAAGGTTCTTGATTAACTTTCGCACATCGATTATCTGCTTTGGATCGAGCCCGGCCGTGGGTTCATCCAGAATAAGCACTTCCGGATCATGAACCAGTGCCTGAGCAAGCCCCACGCGCTGGCGGTATCCCTTTGAGAGCTTTCCGATAATGGTGCTTCGCACATTTTCGATGTTTGCAAGATCCATCACCTTGTCAACCTGCTTTTTCATATTTTTTGAATCGACCCCTTTGATTTTACCCACAAATTTCAGGTATGATTCTACCGTCATTTCAAGATAAAGGGGCGGATTCTCGGGCAGATATCCAATGTGTTTTCGAACATCCATGGATTGTTCAAAAACATCGAAACCTGCGACTTTTGCAGTGCCGCTGGTTGCCGGTATAAAACAGGTCAAAATACGCATGGTTGTTGTTTTACCGGCAGCATTCGGACCCAAAAAACCGAGAACTTCACCTTTCTCGACATTGAACGTAATATCCTGAATCGCAGGTTTTTGGCCAAAATACCGTGTAAGATTCTTTACCTCGATCAATGGATCCACCTCCGTTTCTTAACGTCTAATACCCAATTCTTTAATTAATGATCGATATTTTTCAACATCGCGCCGGTTCAAATAATTTAGCAAACGCCGTCTCTGGCCGACCATCTTCAACAAACCTCTTCTTGAATGATGGTCTTTCGGATGCGCCCGAAAATGTTCGATCAGATCGTTAATTCTTTGTGTGAGCATGGCCACACGCACCTCGACAGAACCGGTATCAAGCTCATGCAGTCCGAATTTTTTCATAATCTCTTGTTTTTTTTCTTTTGTTAAAGGCATATTTCCTCCGTCCATCAATTAATTGACTGAAAATATCTTTTCGCGATTTTTATGTCTTTTTTAATCTGATTAATAAGCGACTCAACTGAATCAAACTTTTCTTCACCTCTGATTCGGGATAAAAGAGATAGGGTTAAACTCCGGCCGTAAATATCGGCATTAAAATTAAAAATATGCGCTTCAATGGTACGAACAGTCTCATCGAAAGTCGGGCGGGTGCCGATATTTGCAATGGCGGGCAGCGGCCGGTCATCCAAAACGGCTTCAACAACATAAACGCCGTTTTTCGGGATGAGCTTCTTCGGGTTTGAAATTTCAAGGTTTGCTGTCGGAAACAGGACACGTTTTCCGCGCCCCGCCCCTTCTGAAACTTTTCCGGTAAGCTGATAGGGACGGCCAAGAAATGCGGCGGCTTTTTTAACGTCACCCTCTTTTAAGGCACTTCGGATCGAGGTGCTTTTGACAATTTGACCATCCAGAGATACTGGCTCCACCACATTCACACGAAAACCGAACTCACGACTCATTTTTTTTAAAGTTTCTGCATTTCCCGATCTGTTTTTGCCAAAAGCATGATCGTAGCCGATGACGACGTCTTTAAAACCAATTTTATCAATTAATATACTTTTAATGAATAATTTTCCGGAAAGTTCCGATAACGCTTTGGTAAACGGAATCACCACAACACCATCGAGGGAAAATTTCTTCAAAATCTCAACTTTTTCTTCAAGCGTTGTTAAAATTGAAATGGGCCGATTTTTATTATTGAGAACCAGTTGCGGATGGGGTTCAAATGTGACCAGGAAAGCGGTTCCGTGGTAACGGCTTTTCTTTTCCAACAAATGTTTAATTAATTTTTGATGCCCCAAATGAATCCCATCAAATGTCCCAATGGTAATAACAGGAAAATTCGTTTTGGGAATAGAATTAATATCCAAATAAATATGCATCTATAATCTAATGGTCCTTCTGCCCTACCGAATCTATAAATTCATTGACGTCAACGGCGTCATCCAGCGAGTATTGTCCGATCTGCGTTCGAACCAGCGCTTTGATATATCCCACAGTCTCCAGCCGTTCGGCAATATCTCTGCCTAAAGAACGAATATAAGTTCCTTTTGAACAATTCACCTGAAAATAAATTTTATCCCCTAAAAAATCCAATAACTGAATGGCGTAAATTTCAATTTTCCGCGGCTCTAAATGCACCGGCTTATTTCTTCGGGCCAGTTTGTAGGCCCGTTCTCCCCGAATCTTAAGGGCTGAGTAAACCGGCGGAACCTGTAAGGATTCCCCCATAAAACTCTTTAAAACCTTTTCAACATGCTCTTTTGTTAAATCCGGAACCGGTTTAGTTTCCGTAGTTTTCCCTTCAATATCAAGCGTATCCGTTGTTTTCCCTAATTCGAGGATGCCTCTGTATGTTTTGGGAAGTTGCTGAAAAGCGGCGGATTCCTTCGTTTTTCTCCCCGTGAGCACAATTAAAAGGCCGGCTGCAAATGGATCAAGGGTTCCTGTATGCCCCACTTTTTTTATTTTCAAAGCCTTTTTGAGCTTGTTAACCACATCGAAAGAGGTCCAGCCGATTGGCTTGGCGATCAGAAGGATCTCACCGGCTTCAAAATCAAACATCTTCTTTTTTGATTTGGTCAATCAAACGCTCAATCTTTTCTGCATAATCCAGCGTTTCATCCAGCCTAAATTCCAGATGCGGAATATATTTTAACGTAACCCTCGTTTTTAAAAGATTTCTAACAAAACTTTCAGCATGATTGAGAGCCTGAAGCTCCGATGCTTTTTCTTCTTCTTCGGCCATCACAGAGATGTAAACCCACGCATTTTTCAGATCATTGCTCACTTTAACGGCGGTAATTGTGCTGAATTTCACACGGGGATCTTTGATTTCACGAAGCATAATGTTACTGATTTCATGCTTTAACAAATCCCCCACTTTTAATGAACGCGGCACTGCCATTTTTGTCTCTTATAAAATATCGATAAAGTGGTCGATTATTTCAACCCGGCCGTCATTATCGATGAAATGCAATATTTTTGAAAATGTTGAATCTACAATTTTTTGATCATTTGTGACGAGAGCGATTCCCAACACCACCCGCTGCCATTTATCCTGGCCATCCAATTCCGAAACAGAGACGTTAAATTTATTCAGAACCCTCGTTTTGATGCTTTTGACAGCAAAACGCTTTTCTTTCAAAGAATGACATGCGGGAATAAACAGGTCAATTTGACAAAATCCAACCATTTCGCAAATTTACAAATGTTTTTTGATTTTAATGATCTGGTACGTTTCCAGGATGTCGCTCTCTTTAATGTCATTGAATCCGGCCACGCCGATACCGCATTCGTAGCCCGAAGCCACTTCCTTTACATCATCCTTGAAGCGCTTTAGCGATGCAATTTCACCTTCATACACCATTTTTCCTTCCCGAAGAACACGGACGCGGTCATTGCGTTTAATCTTGCCGGAAACCACGTAGCAACCTGCTATTGTGCCTATCTTTGGAATACGAAATACCTCTCTGACTTCGGCATCTCCGAGAACTTCTTCTTTTTCTTCCGGCTGCAGCATCCCCTCCAGGGCTAATTTAATGTCTTCAATAGCCTTGTAAATAATGGAATACAGTTGAATATCCACCCCTTCCAGCCGGGCCACGTCCCATGCCTTCGGGTTGGGACGCACCTGGAAACCAATCACAATGGCATCCGAGGCGGCGGCTAACAGAACGTCTGTCTCGGAAATAGCCCCTACATTTTTGTGGATAATATTGACCTTCACTTCTTCATTGCTTAATTGCATAAGCGCATCACTTAGTGCCTCTGCAGAGCCCATAACATCCGCTTTAAGTATTAACTTTAACTCTTTGAGCTTCATTTGTTTCACGCGCTTAGAGAACTCATCCAAACTGATGGGGCCTTGCGTTCGCAATTCCTGTTCACGTTTAAGCTGATGGCGTTTTGCACTGATTTCTTTCGCCTCCCGATCGGATTTGAGGGCATAAAGAACATCTCCCGTACCGGGCACATCCGAAAAACCGACGACTTGCGCCGGGATGGAAGGTCCGACACTCGTGACGCGTTTCCCGCGTTCGTCGTACATGGCTCGAATTTTTCCGTGATGATGTCCGGCGATAACCGGCGTGCCCACCTTTAGTGTTCCGGTTTGGACAAGAACGGTGGCGACGGCACCCTTGCCTTTATCCAAACGCGATTCTAAAATGATACCCCTTGCCGGGCGATGGGGATTCGCTTTTAATTCAAGGACCTCAGCCTGCAGTAAAATCAGTTCAAGGAGTTGATCTATATTTTGGCCGGTCTTTGCAGAAATATCTGCCGACGGGTAATGTCCGCCCCACTCTTCAATTAATATACCGGCGTCCGCCAGTTGTTTTTTAACAAGATCGATATTGGCATTCGGTTTGTCGATTTTATTGATTGCCACAATGATGGGGACGTCCGCGGCTTTTGCATGGTTGATGGCTTCAATCGTCTGCGGCATGACACTGTCATCGGCCGCCACAATTAATATAACGATATCGGTCACTTGAGCGCCCCGGGCCCGCATCGCCGTAAAAGCCTCATGGCCCGGTGTGTCGAGAAAAGTGACCCGTTTCCCATCAATCTCGACGACATAGGCGCCAATGTGCTGCGTAATGCCGCCCACTTCACCGGCCACAATTTTGCTTCTCCGGATAAAATCGAGAAGAGACGTTTTCCCGTGATCCACATGGCCCATAATCGTTACGATCGGCGGTCGAGGTTCGAGTTTTGATTCATCCTCGTCTTCCTGATCCAACTGTTCGGTAATCTCAACACCATATTCTTCCTGAGGTTCAACATCGAAACCAAATTCGTCCGCTATTGTGATAATCGTATCCATATCCAGACGCTGGTTAATCGACACAAGCATCCCTAAACTCATCAGCCCGCGGATCACTTCATTCGGCTCCACATCCATCGCCCGGGCCAATTCCCCGACAGAAATAAATTCACTGACACGAAGGATGTTTTTGGCTTCTTCAACAGAATCCTCTTCATTTTGGGCTACTTTCTTTCGATGTTTCGGACGCCCTGACTTCTCTTCCATTGCCGCCATCGTACGTTTCACGGCCGCTTCAACCTCTTCTGCGGAAATTTTATGTTTGGGCTCTTTTTTCTTCCTTTTTCTGCCCTTTTCCTGGGCTCTTTTTGCGGCTTCTTCTTTGAGCCGTTCTTTTCTTTTCTTCTTTTTCTTCTTTTTCAGCTCTTCGCCGGGAGCCTTTGCCTTTTCTTCTTTATCCTTTTTCTCGTCCTTCGAAATCATATGAACCCGTACTTTTGGGCCGGCTTCCGTTTTGGGTTGAGTCTTTTTCTCTTTTTCTCCGGGTGCTTTGCCTTCGGAGATTTTTGGGGCTTTTTCCCGTTTCGGCTTTTCTTTTTCAGGAATATAATGTTCAGTCGTGGTGACTTCCGACGCCAGAATAGATTCAAGGCGTTTGTCCTCTTTTTTGGCAGCCTTTTTCTCAGGCTCTTTTGGCTCGACCGGCTTCTTCTTGACGGGTTTGACTTTTTTCTTTTCGATGACAATAGGGCCGGGGACGGAAGTCACTAACTCTTCAATTTCTTTATTGATGAACTGTTTTCGAAGCTCTTCCTGTTGGTGCTTTTCACGCAATTTCTTCTGATAATCTAGTTCAGCGGTCTTAATGGGCGCTTTTTCCTTTCCGAACTTAGCGGAAAGCTCCAGATACATCTCATCCGAAATCAAGCTCATTTGATTCTTTACCGGATACTTTTGCAGCTTCAGAAATTTCAGGATTGATTCAATGGAAATATTAAATTCCTTTGCGACCTGAAAAACTCTGACTTTTCTCTTTTTGGTTTGAACAATTTTTTCTTCGACAACTTCCATTATTTCTCGATATAATTTTTCACGGATTCAATTATTTTTCCAGCAGTTTTCTCACCAATCCCGGGAATCTCCATTAATTTATCCTTCCCCGCTTTAAGAGCGTCCTCGGGAGTTTTAATATCCTGTTCTTTCAGCTTTTCTAATGCGGCTTTTCCAACGCCGGGTAATTTTTTAGGATCCAGATCCTCTTTTGCCCGGGCCATCATGTTTTGATAATCGCTTTCTTTTATGGTTTCAATCTCATATCCGGTCAGTTGTGAGGCCAGGCGTCGATTGACACCCCCCTTTCCGATTGCCAGCGAAATATATTCATCCGGAATAATGGCGATGGCCGACTTATTCTCATTGTTAACAATGATGTAAGATGGTTTTGCCGGACTTAAAGCTCTTGAAATATAGACTTGTGCATCGGCATTCCAATTAATCACATCAATTTTTTCATTATTCAATTCTCTGACAATTTCCTGAATTCGAATGCCTTTCATTCCCACACAGGCGCCCACGGCATCGATCCGTTTGTCATTTGAAAACACGGCGATTTTGGCGCGTTCACCCGCTTCACGGGCGACATCTTTAATCTCAATAATGCCGTCATAAATCTCAGGCACTTCAAGTTCAAGAAGCCGGACTAAAAATTTGGGATCCCTGCGGGACACCACAATTTCCGGGCCTCTGCTCGAACGGCGCACCTCTTTCACAACAGCACGAATACTCTCGCCGCGACGATACCGCTCATTCTGAATTTGTTCATCCCTTGGAAGGACAACCTCTATTTTGTCAATATTGATGTAGATCTCATCCCGGTTAACCTGCCGAATATCGCCTATGATAATCTCGCCCAACCGATTCTGAAATTCCTCTAAAATACCCTCTTTTTCCAGATCACGCAATTTCTGGCTCAGATTCTGTTTCGCAGATGCGATCAATCTTCTGCCAAATTTACGGGGATCTACCAATTCGAGAAATTCATCACCAATTTCAAGATCCGGCTCAACATTTTGTGCCGTTTTAATGTCGATCTCAGCCATCTCATCGGTAACCGCATCGACGATGACTTTATTCTGGTAGATTTCAATCTCGCCCTTGTCGAGATTCACAAACACATCAAAATTGTCTGCTGTTCCATATTTTTTCTTAATCATAGAGAGCATGACGCTTTCTAAAATATCAGCAAGCTGCTCTCTGTCGATCTTCTTTGCTTTTGTTAATTCCGAAATGGCTTCGGCAATCTCGATTTTCATTACCGATTAAACCTCCAAAATAGTTTCACCATTTAATGCCCTGTATGGCCTTTATAATAGAATGAATAGGCACGTCATGTGCACCATTCTTATCCTCTAATGTGATTAATTTTTCATCCGCTTTTTTTAAATTGCCCTTCAATTTGTGCAGGCCCGCCTTATCCTCAAATTCAATTTCCAGAAAACGCCCTACATTTCTCTTAAAATCCTGAGGCGTTTTTAACGGACGATCCATTCCGGGAGATGAAACTTCCAGCCGGTAATTATTTCCAAGCAGATCATCCAATTCTTGCTTTGTGCTCAATTGCCTGGAAATTTTTGTGCAATCCTCAATTGTGACACCCCCGATTCTATCGACAAATACGATAAGAATGTAATTTCGCTTTGCCCCTTTTAACGTCACCCCGACGAGTTCAGCATTGAAATCCTGAACGACCGGCTCAACAATTCTTTTGATTTTATCAATCATTTCAAAATCCAATCCAATAAAAAAGTGGGTCTTTTGAACCCACTTCGCCAGTTAATATAGGAAAAAAATAACCGTTATGCAAGAAAAATATTAAAATCTTTTCGATTGCCTTTTTGAAAAACGACTGAAACGTCTTTTAAAAAATCACCCGTCAAAACAGAAATCAGCGTTGTGCCCCTGGGGTGACTCGAACACCCGACGCGCGGTTTAGGAAACCGCTGCTCTATCCACCTGAGCTACAGGGGCATAGTTTAGTATGAAATATAGCAATCTTGTCGTCTAAATACAAGAAATATTTTGCTGTCGGGGTGAAATATTTCGCTTGACATTCATAATAAAAGGCCTTAATTTTCATTATATTCAAGCATACCGGGCATGCCCCCAACATCGTGACGGGCATGTGTCTCACGGTTACGGAGAAATCGAAATGACCTTGTAAAAATAAATATCGCGTTGAGTCGACCCGTCTGAAAAATTGGGATTATTCGGCAAACGGATATTATTACATTACAATCTGCACCAAAAACCGCGAATGTTTATTTGGAAACATTGTTTATGGGCAAATGTAATTATCGGAAATTGGAGAAATCGTATTGCGGGAATGGAACAAATCATTTGAAATCCGATCGGAATTGTTTTGTGGTGATACATGCGTAGAGACGCACGATCGTGCGTCTCTACGGGATCGTGCGTCTCTACCATCAAATCCGATCCCGCAAAAAAACGGCGGTCACGCGCATGCCCAAATCCGTTTCATCATTTATGGCAGGTTTTAAATCGTCCGTCACCAAACAAATATTGGAGGCGCCTATTTTTCAGGTTAGAAATATTATCCTATTCACATCTGTGATTCAAATAATTCAGGGACGCATTTTTGCAATGAACCAACTAAAAGAAGCCTGAAAATGGAAAATATAATTACAAATTCAATAACTGTTTTTTTCGGCTTTTTTGCAATCATGAACCCGATTGCGAACACGCCTATTTTTTTAGGATTAACGGCTGAAGATAACGCCGCTACCCGAAAAGCCGTTGCATTAAGATCGTTGATCATTGCTTTTTTGCTGGTGACGTTCTTTTGTATTTTAGGAAAACTTATTTTTAAATTATTCGGCATTACGCTGCCGGCTTTTCGTATTGCAGGCGGAATTTTGGTCTTTATCATAGGGGTTCAAATGCTTCACGGCGAACAATCTAAAATGCACAGTCCGACCGAAGAAGACAATCAAAATAGCAAGGATTCCCAATTAAGTGTGGCGATCTCGCCATTGGCAATGCCTATTTTGGCCGGCCCGGGCACAATTGCCACTGCAATGAGCTTTTCTTCAACAGGAAATATATTGCAAGTTATTATTACAATTGTTGTTTTTGCGCTGCTCTGTTTAATTACTTATCTGTTTTTCTTATTCGGTCAGAAATTTGTCAGGTTTATTGGAGACAGCGGAATAAAAGTGATCACCCGGCTGATGGGATTAATATTGGCTGTAATTGGAACACAAATGGTCTTGCAGGGAATAAGCGGCGCGCAATTATTTTTGAAATAGTCATGAGCCGATTCTCAAAAGATTTATGAAAAAACAGGAAGAGAACAAAACCTGTCAAGAAAAAAGCGAATGATAAATTGAATATCGAATATCGATTAATCCCGCCCAGGCGGGATTAATCGGTGTTCGATATTTACAAGAGGAGGTTCCTGATGGAGAAAGAAGTAAATAAGTTTTTGGAATTAAGAGATTTTCTTTTAAATGTAAAAAGTTACGATGAGGCTTATAAAGGATTTAATTGGCCGCATATCACAAAATTTAATTGGGCACTAGATTATTTTGATCTTATGGCACGCGGTAATGAAAATAAAGCTCTTATTTATTGTGAAGAAAACGGCAATGAAAAAACCGTAAGTTTTGA
>BDTM01000112.1 GCA_002898015.1 bacterium BMS3Bbin03
TGTGAACCATTGGATTTTTGACCGGAATCTCCGTACCCGGTCCATATCTTGTTCAAATTATCATTGGGGTCATTGGGATTAACGGTGTCGTTTGTGATTTCCAAATATTTGGAGTGGAAGGAGAAATAGTATTTATCCAGATATTTAGAATTGACAACAGGTCCAAAAGAACCATACATCCTGACCACTTCTTTAAAAATATGGGGTTTCCCAATAGTCCCCGTCAGGCCGAACGGCGATTTAATCGTCGCATTCCAGGAATGTCCGAAGACGCTGACGCCGGGGATGACTTTACAACCCAATACAGAGACAGAAACCAGGAGCCCCATAGCCAGCAGCGCTGATTTTATTGGTTTGTTTGATCCCATGATAAATTTCTCCCTTTTTCTTGTTTTATTTTTCAATGACGGCCAATCCGGTAACGCATCATTTTAACGGACAAACATTACCGATTTTCCATTTTCCTCTAAAAAAACATTCTTCTTTACTAATCCATCCGGGCATGGTAAATCTAATTCTTATGTGTTTCACTTTGTAACCGGAAGGAGACAATGATTTCGTTTTTAGTTTCAATGTTTTCCCCCATTTCCACTTAAGAGAATAAGGCTTGTTGAATTTAATTTCATGAAATTTAAAATTCCCTGTCTGATCCCTTTCAGCCAGCAAATGCTCCGAATTATCGGACGTGTCTATAATCTTCAATTGTAGCTGCGCAAAGAAGCTTTTCGGCGGATCGAAGCAGGGGCTATAAAACTCTCTTCTCACATCGATACTGTAACCCACACTATTTTGCCAGTTTGGGTCTTTAGAAAGGTTGGGTGATTCCAGAATAATGTCGGCGCTTTTTACTTTCGGATCACTAACCAGGTACAAATTTGTGGCGGCTGCCAGAGCAATATTTTGGTAATTTACCAGACTGAACGGCGTATAAGTTTTGTAAGTGGGCGGAGTCCCCGGAATAAACGTGGCTATTTTCTTGTATGGTTTTGAATAGGTGTCGTATAATTGATCCAGTGTCCATTTTTGCAGGGTACCGTCATTGAATTGAAAACACCCGGGCGCCTTTGCCCGGCCGATAATCAGAAAATAAATAGCGGCCAGAATCACAATCGCCGACAGTGTTAAAACAGTGATTGGTTTATTCCAGCCGATCCATTTCTTGTTGTTTCCCATTTTGCTTTCCTCCTTTTTGGCAGGTTTGTGAAGACTTTTGTCAGACAATCGACAATTATTCAATTGCTCTGGATTTAAGCGTCATTCCTAAACTCATCGTAATCGCCGGAATGATTAAATATGTAAGCCCTACATCGGCCATATAATCGACCAGGCTCATATTCATCGGGCTGCTCAGCATCAGCGGCAGATCAATCACCAAACAGATGATCAGCCACAGCAAGCCAACGACGACACCCTCTTTTATGAAACCGCTTTCGACTTTCTTAAAATAAGCCACTCCAAGGGATACCGTCGTGATTGTGATCACAAGCGGCATAATCGATTCGAACAAAGCCCGCCACGATTCACGGAGAGGGAAAATGAAAAGGGCCACCGTAAACGGGATGACCCAAATGATGACGCCGAAGAGCAGCGCCTTACGGAACGATGTCATATTCTTTCCTCCTTATGTTTGGAAATATCGATCTGTGCTTCTAATCAGGCTCACGATGAAGCTGATTATTTTAAGAATTACAGCCTATTTGCCGAATAAACTAAAATAGATCAACGGTCAAAGAAACTCCCTGAACGATATTACTTCATAAATTGAATGTATAAGAATATTTCAAAAGAACCGTTCGGTTGCTTGCAACAGGAAGTACCGGCATGTCGCGGAAGCGATTGGTATTGAATCCTCCGTCGTAAACCAGATACAGATCATTGCCTTCACGCGGATTATACCGGAACCGGATGTTGGCGACGACGGCATCGCCAGCGCTGTTATACTGGACAAAAGCCCCCACGGCAAATTTTGTGTTCAACATCAGCCTGGCCCGCAGCCGTGAGATGTGGGCGGTGAAACTCTGAGCGCGACCGGGAAAGGTGATAGAATTAAATTGATAAAAACCGCTTAATCTTATCGAGGAAGAAATACTCCAGGCCGGCGCTATTTCAAAAGACAATTTTCTGCCGTCATAAAACGAGCCGAAATTAAAACTCCCATTGATGTTGAATAATCCCGAAGAGGGAATACCAAGATCGATATTCAATGCGGTAAAAGTGTACCGGCCGGTGGGCACCTCTGCCTGATCCGATAGAGAAAAAGTATCCGGTATGTCCTCATAATAAAGTTTTATTTCAATCTCTCCCGTATAGCCGGTTTTTGTAACGAACTGCCAACTGGGACCGCTTTCGGCGGATTCCGTTAAGCCGCTCCGGTTATTCCGGGTTAAAAAGCCGTTAAGATAAATCTGGTGTCGCAGAAGTGAAGATTTTTCTCCGGGCAGCCAGCCAAACAGCAAATGCCCTTCGTAGCGGCTGAAATTTTCACGCCGCTCAAATCCGATACCGGGATTGTATAATTTTCCGGCTCTGGAATAGTAGAACAGATAGCCCAATCCTTTTAGGGTACGCCGCTCCCAATCCATGCTGATGCGCGCCGGCTGCAGAGAAAATAGATGATTAGAGCGGTTATTCTCGAAAGTCTGCGCCCAGTGCAGGGTCAGATAATCGTCGGAAAAGATGCGAATTACGCCATCCAGGCCATAGGCCGAATTGTAATTGCCGCCCCTTGCCAGCCGGCTGGTAAGGATACCGCCGACATACGTATTCTCGTTTACAATCTGGCGGCGCAGGCGCAGGACGCTGAAGTTTTCCGATCGCAGGGAATCAAGCGGTGCGGTTTGCATGCTCAGGAAACCCACATCCCAGTGCCCCACGCGGCCCACCATGCGGGCACCGCCATAAATAGGGACGCGCTTTCCGTCCTGTATTCCGATGCGGCGGCTGTAAAAAAGCCGGTCGGATCCGCCGAAGTTAAATTCAAAATTACTGGATCTTTCCTGGAAAAAGAGCCGCTTTTCCGGGAAGAATAGCGAAAAACGCGTCAAATTGATTTGCTGGTTATCGGCTTCTACCTGGGCGAAATCCGTATTTACGGTGACATCCATCGTGAGGTTGCTGGTCAATCCGTATTTGACATCCAGCCCTATTTCACGAGCGGGTTTATCCCGGTGATCGTACGCCGTTTCCGCCTCATTTAAGCGGGCGGTCCGGCTGATGCCGCCTAAAAGATAGGGTGTGATGTAAAGAGGATTCCGGCTGTGCACACCGTTAAATACAATTTCCCGCGCCTGGGAAGGCTTAAATTTGCCCCAAAAGCCCCATTGCTGCGAAATCTGCGGGAATAGCACCACCTCTTGTTTTCGGGCGATCCAGCGCCAGGTGATAAATCCCATCACCACCGTACCGTTATCATCCTGAAAGCGCAGACTTGAAAGCGGGATGCGCATTTCCGTATGCCATCCCTCCTCATTTTGCTGCGAAGCGACATCCCAGAAAGTATTCCAACTGCTATTGAGAGGAAAATCTCCCTGGGCATCGTTGAAGACGGTCATGTCCAGCCGCAGACCGGCTGGGGTGGTAAAGAATGCCAGGGCATTTTCTTTGTCGTTAAACGTATCGATAATAATGCCGAACCAGTCATTATTGAGACTCATCTCATCCCGTTTTTTAGAAGGCGCCTGTATTTTAGAGGGATCATGATCATAACAACGGGCCGCCACATAAAGATAATCATCGTCGTAGGCAATCCGTACTTCTGTTTTTTCAGATGGGTTTTTGCCGTAATTGGGCTCCTGCATGATAACCGGAAGCGGTTTTACCGTCTGCCATGCCGGTTCAATACTCAATCCATCCAGTTTTACCGGGCCGGAGATGCGCGTAACCGTGTAACGGGTCTGCCCCCGGGCCGGAGAATACAGGACGATTTGTAAAAGCCAGCAGACGCTCCATAAAAAAACGATGTCTTTCATGCGGTTCATAACGGCATCCTGTAAAAAAAATGGTTCATACTAATTTCGTTCGAAATTGTTTACGCTGCAGGACAATGACCGTATTTAGTTTAGCCGTACAGAACGGTGAGAGCAGGATGAAACCGGAAAAAGTCATCTCTCCCGCGAATTCGAAGCATTCTGCGATCAAATAAAATTTGTGATGTTGTGCTTACCCTGTTGGGAAAAAATGGAAAAACAAGGGACCCGTTTGAATTAAGAATATCGAAGATTTTATGTTGATATCCCGGATGAAGAAGCCGTTTTTCTGGTGTAAGCGGGTGGGTTCCCTGTGCAAAAGAACGGTTTTATATTTAAATATAAATCAATCTGGTTGTTTTTGTCAAGAAAAAATGTGAAATGCCTGCTCAACATTTATAACTATTTGTGTATTCAGGAAATACAAATTCTTTTATTTGATGTCTTTGCATAAAGTTTGACTTTATTCAAAAAATCTTGTTGCAATTTTGGAAGATTTCTGTATATTTACAGTAAAAAGATTAACGGCTGCCACCCCTGTTATGTATGGCAGGATTTTATATTTGGAGAGATAAATGGGAAGAACGCGGCAAAGATTTTATTTTGGCATTTTGGCGGTAATGCTTGCAGCGCTGGCCGGAACCGGGTTGGGGAAAAGCAGGGATGCCGGACGGCTGCTCCGCTATCCGGACATCACCCGCGGAAAAATTGTGTTCACCTACGAAGATGATCTCTGGCTGGTTCCTGAAACAGGCGGTACGGCTTCACGTCTCACGGATTTCCCCGGTGTGGAGCGGTTCGCCAAATTTTCACCCGACGGTAAGTGGATTGCCTTCACAGGAAGTTACGACGGCGGAAATGATGTGTATGTGATGCCTTCCGACGGCGGTGTGCCGGTGCGGTTAACCTACCATCCTGCGGCCGACGCGGTTCTCGGCTGGACGCCTGACAGCCGATTTGTGCTCTTCCGGTCCCGCCGAACGATGAAGCCCGGGCTCTACAAAGTCGCCCTTTCGGGTGGTTATCCGGTACGGCTTCCGGTTGACCGGGTGCGGTATGCTTCCCTTTCGCCGGATGGCAGACAGATTGCCTTCAACCGTTTTGACTCCGACCGGATGAACTGGAAGGGCTACAAGGGCGGCGCACAGCAGGATGTCTGGGTTGGGAATCTGCAAACCGAAAACTTCCGGCGAATAACGCACTGGCCGGGATACGACATTTTTCCCATGTGGGTCAAAAATGCCGTTTATTTTGCATCTGATCGAAAAGACGGGCGGATGAATCTTTACCGCTATTCCCCGGCTGCCCAAAAATTTGACCGGCTGACCTATTTTAAAAATTGGGATGTGGAATTTCCATCTTACGGCAATGGGAAAATTGTTTACGGCTGCAAAGGCTACCTGTGGACGTTTAATCTATCGACCCGCGAAAATCAAAAATTAGACATTCGGATTCCCTCGGACCGGTGGCGGGTTCGAAACAGTTTTGTCGATCCGGCCGATTATGTGCAGGATGTGACGCTCTCTGCAAAGGGCGACACAGCCGTGGTTCAGGCGAGGGGTGACATTTATCTGCTTTCCACCCAAAAGAGCCGTGCCGTCAATCTGACAAACACATCCGGAAGCCGGGAGATCTTCCCGTCCCTTTCTCCGGACGGCAAGCGGCTGGCCTTTTTTTCGGATAAATCGGGCGATTATGAATTGTACATCACCCGCACGGAACCCAATCAGCCCTGGCGGCAAATTACAGCACATTCCAAAACCTATTACTACCATCTGAAGTGGTCGCCGGACGGCAAAAAAATACTATTCGGCGATAAGCGTTTCATCACGTATTACGCGGACATCGACACCCGAAATGTGACCGAAGTGGATCGCTGCCTGTATCAAAAAGATAATGAAATCTATTGGGAAATCAGCGACTACGACTGGTCGCCGGACAGCAAATGGATCACCTATTCCAAAACGAACCAAAATCTGAACAGCTCGATTTACATTTACAATCTGAAATCGAAACAGCGAATCCGGCTCACAGGCGACCGTTACGATGATTTCAGTCCGGCGTTTGACCGGGCCGGGAAATACCTGTATTTTCTATCCAATCGCCATTTTGAACCCCAATTGGATCCGTTTATGGACAACAATGTGAATGTCCACATGACCCAGTTGATGGTGGTGCAGTTGCAGTCGGGGGAAAAGCCGCCGTTCGAAGAAGATGCGGAAGAGAACTCAAAAACCGAAAAAATAGACGTCAACCGCATAGATTTAAAGGGATTATCAGATCGGATTTACACGGCCCCCGTGGCGGCCGGCACTTACAAATCGCTTCAGGCGGCGAAAGGAAAAATCTTTTTTCTTTCAAGAAAAAACTTTGGGTTTCCCGGGATCGAGGAATTCTTCTATCCTAAAACGGTGACCTTTTACACATTAAAGCGTTTCAATTTCAAAACAAAGCGCACGAAATCGGTCATAAGCGGAATCGGGAGTTACGCTATCTCGTCGGACGGCGGGCGGGCATCGTATTTAAGCGGCAAAACGGCCGGTGTGATTTCTACGGATGACGAAAGTTTTGTGGGTGAAGGCTTATTGGATTGGAACGGACTGAAACAGTCTGTTCATTTTTCGGAAGAATATCATCAGATTTATTGGGAAGCCTGGCGGCAAATCCGGGATTTCTTTTACGATCCCCATCTTCACGGAAAAAATTGGAAAGCAATCGGGCAGAAATATGCGGCATTAATTCCTTATGTGGGCACGCGGGCGGATTTGAATTATCTGCTGGGACAAATGATCGGTGAGTTAACGGCTTCGCACGAATACATCGTCGGGCGCGGCGGGCCGAAACGGGAATCCTACGAACGCATTTCCGTGGGCTTGCTTGGTGCCGATCTGGTGCCGGATTTCAAGGCGGGGGCGTATCGCTTTGCGCATATTTTAAAGGGCTCTCACTGGAAAAGCGGAACGCAAAACCCCCTGCTGGCGCCGAATGTGCAGGTGAAGGAGGGCGACTATCTGCTGGCCATCGACGGAAAACGAATTTCTCCGAAAGAAAATGTGTTCAAGTATTTACAAGATAAAGCCGGCACAGATATTCAAATTACGGTAAACAGCACGCCTGATATGAAAACGGCCCGCACCTACAGGATTCGCACGCTGTACAGCGATTACCGGATCCGCTATTACGAATGGGTGGAAAAGAATTACCGCTATGTGAAAACCAAAACAAAAGGCCGTGTGGGTTACATCCATCTGAGCGATATGGACCGGAAGGGCCTGGAGCAGTTTGAGCAGGGCTTCCGGGCGGAGCGGTATCGCGACGGATTAATTATCGATGTACGCAACAACGGCGGCGGATTTGTCAACTGGTTCATCATCGATAAATTGGAGCGCAAGCTGATGTTCCTGACCCAAACGCGGGATTTCCATCCGATGTATTATCCCCACGGTGTTCACCCCGGCCCAATGGTCGTTTTGTGTAATTCGGGCACGGGTTCGGACGGCGAAGTGTTCAGTGAAAATTTCAAAGATCAAAAACTCGGCCTCGTCATCGGCACAAGAACCTGGGGCGGATTAATTGGTATCATCAACATGATTCCGCTGGTGGACGGCGGAATGATCACGCAATCGAACGTGGGGTTCGCTAATTTGCAGGGCCAATGGGTGGTGGAGAATCACGGCGTGGATCCGGATATTTATATCGAAAAAACACCGAAGGACTTTCTGACGGGCAGAGATCCGCAATTGGACAAAGCCATTGACGTACTGCTGAAAGAGCTTAAGACGAACCCGCCGCCGAAATTAACGGCGCCGCCGTTCCCGAAGAATTAATTTAAATTGTAAAAACAGGTTTAATCACAGAGATTACGAAGAAAACAGGGAAAGAAAGGAATTCATTATCGCTATTTCAGAGGGCTGCATAAACTGAAAGAGGGACAAAATGAACGTATTAAAAAGGTGTTTTACGATTTTGGGGGTGATGTTGTTCGTGACCACCGTTTCATTTGCACAGGCGCACAAACTTCCCAAAACTGCTGTTCCTTCCACTCAATTTGTGCGGGGGTTAAAGGACACGGTCGGTTTTGCGATTTCCCCTGCCGAAATGAATTTGGTGGTGAAATTGAGCCGGGAGGCGGATGCACCACAATTAAAAGCCGGCGCCAAAAAATACCATCTCGTTCCCGGAAGTGATTATATCGCCGGAATCTCACCGCACGATGATTATATTTATGCCGGGCCGGTGTACGCGCATTTGTATCCTTATCTGAGGGCGAAACGGGTGATCATTTTCGGCGTGTCGCATTATGCCCGACGCCGGAAGGTGGCGAACACGTTAATTTTCGATGCCTTCAGGCAGTGGCGCGGTCCGTACGGGAGGGTGAAAGTTTCGGACATGCGGGAAGAAATTCTCGCTAAACTTCCCAAAGCGGACTACATCGTCAGCAATTCCATGCAGGCGGAGGAACATTCCGTTGAAGCACTCGTCCCCTGGCTGCAGTACTACAACCGGGATGTGGAGATCGTCTCGATCCTGGCGCCCTACATGAACTGGGGGAAACTGGCCGGGCTTTCAACCGATCTGGCAAACGTACTGGGAGAAATAATTCAATCGCACCACTGGAAATTGGGAAAAGACATCGCCTTTTTGATCTCAAACGATTGTTCCCACTACGGCAACCAGGGCTGGGGCGGCCGCAATTTTGCGCCGTTTGGAGCAGACTGCAGGGGATTGAAAGAGGGAACCGGCCTGGACCGAAGTATCGCCCGCGAAACACTCTGCGGCACACTGACGGCAAAAAAAGTTCGCGATTTTTATTCACGGGTGCTGTATCCGGACGACATCTACAAATACAAAGTCACCTGGTGCGGGCGATTTGCCGTTCCGTTCGGCACGGACACCCTGGTGAATTTGATGAAAGATCTGCACCACAAGCCGCTGCAGGGTGAGTTTCTGCGCTACGGCGACAGCGTGGAATTGGGGGAATTGGATGTCCGGAAAGCCGGCCTGGGCGTTACCGCACCGGCGAACTTGCATCATTGGGTGGGCTATGTGAGCATTGGCTATAAATAAACTTAGCCGCAGGTTCACGAATTTCAGCAATCAAAAAATGAAAGGTATCATCATGAAACGATTCGCCCTGTTGGCTGTTCCCGCGCTGCTTTTTTTGATCGTATTCGTGAGCTGTGCCCCTTCACAAAAACCAAAGCGGGTGGGAAACCAATTCCGCCGGCTGCTGCAAAAGGGCTGGGTGATTCAGGATTCTGCCCGGGTGGCGGCCGGAGGAGAAATGATTTCAACAGCCGCTTTCAAACCGAACGACTGGCTGCCCGCATCGGTGCCGTCTACGGTAATGGCGGCGCTGGTTGCAGATGGGGTTTATAAGAATATCTACTACGGAATGAATCTGGCGGAAATTCCCACGCAGCAATTTCAGCACCCCTGGTGGTTTCGCAAAGCATTTCAATTGTCTGAGGAAAAAAAGGACGAAAAAATCTGGCTTCGATTTAATGGTATTGTTTATCGCGCGAATGTCTGGCTGAACGGCAAAAAAATCGTATCGGCCGATACGATGGCAGGCGCGTTTCGAAGATGGGAGTTTGACGTGACGGATGCGGTTCGTAAAAAAGGCGAAAATGTGCTTGCGGTTGAAGTCTATCCGCCGAAGCCGGGTGATCTTTCGATCGGGTTTGTGGATTGGAATCCGCCGGCGCCGGACAAGAATCTGGGGATCTGGCAGGCGGTGGAACTGCGGTTCAGCGCACCTGTTAAGCTGCGTCATCCGTACGTGATCACCAAACTCAATCTTCCCAAATTGGATCAGGCAAAGCTGACGATCACGGCAGAAGCCGCCAACAGCAGCGGAAATCCTGTGACGGGCACGGCGGAAATCCGAATCGGAGATCTCACCGTTGCACAAACCGTAAAATTGGCGGCAGGTGAAGTGCGCGAAATTGTCTTTGATCCCGCAAAATTTAAGGCCTTAATTTTCCGAAATCCGAGGCTTTGGTGGCCAAACCTTGCAGGACCTCAAAATATGTATGATCTGCAATTCACATTTCTCATAAACGGTGAGGTTTCGGACAGGATTTCCACACGGTTCGGGATTCGGGAAGTGGGATCCTATTTTGATAAAAAAGGCTACCGGGTGTTCACCGTTAACGGAAAGCCCATCCTCATTCGCGGCGGCGGCTGGACGGATGACCTGCTGCTGGCGGATACACCCCGCACATTACGGGCAAAAGTCGGCTATGCGAAGGCCATGAACCTGAATACCATCCGGCTCGAGGGCGTCTGGGGCACGGACGACCTGTACCGCCTTTGCGATGAAAACGGCCTTTTGGTGTGGGTGGGCTGGTCGTGTCAGTGGGAATGGGAGAATCTCATCGGAACGGCCAGTGATGAATTCGGGGGGATTCAGACACCGCTTCAAATGGATCTGGCGGTTCGGTCCTGGAAAGATCAGATTTTGCGCCTGCGGAATCACCCGTCTATTTTGGTGTGGCTTTACGGCAGCGATAAACCGCCGCGCCCGGCGCTGGAAAAGCGCTACCTCGAAGTGCTGAAGCGTTACGATCCCAACCGCCCGTTTTTGTCGTCGGCTGCGGGTAAACCCACGGAAGTCAGCGGTCCGACCGGTGTTAAAATGAACGGGCCTTACGCCTGGGTCCCGCCGGTTTACTGGTATGCGGACAGCACACGCGGGGGGCATTTCGGATTTAATACGGAAACCGGTCCGGGAGCCGAAGTTCCGCCGCTGGAGAGTGTAAAGAAGATGATCCCGCCGGCACATCTCTGGCCCATCGACGATGTGTGGAATTTTCACGGCGGCCGCGGCAATTTTAAGAATTTCCATTTTTACACAAAAGCCATTTCGGAACGTTACGGCGCCCCCGTAGACGTGCAGGATTTCTGCAAAAAAGCCCAGGTGATCAATTATGAGGGCATCCGGGCCATGTTTGAAGCCTTTGGACAGAACAAATTTACAGCCACGGGTGTGATTCAATGGATGCTCAACTCTGCCTGGCCGTCGATGCTCTGGCAATTGTACGACTACTACCTCATGCCCGGAGGCGCTTTTTTCGGGGCGAAAAAAGCCTGTGAGCCTCTGCATATTCAATACGATTACGGCGACCGGTCGATTTACCTGGTGAATGGTTTTTACAGCGCTTTCGACAATCTTCTTGTGCGCGTACGGGTGTTTAACGAAAATCTCCATGAAAAATTTGAACAGGAAATGCCCGTTTCTGTGGGGGAGAATGAGAGCAAATTTGTGCTGAAACTTCCGGAAATCAGCGGTCTGTCACAAACCTATTTTCTGGATTTGCGGCTGGCGGATAAAAAGGGCAAAGAAATCGGTTCCAATTTCTACTGGCTCTCGACCAAACCCGACATTCTGGATGAAAAAAACGCAAACTGGTTCGTCACACCGACGGAATCCTACGGTAATTTGAAGGATTTGCAGAATCTGCCGGCGGTCAGGTTAGTCGTTCAATCAAAATTTGAAAAAAAAGGGGAGAATCAAATCGCCCGTGTGACGGTTAAAAATCCCACAGACAAGCTGGCATTTTTCGTCCATGTGACGGTGGAAAAGGGTTCAACAGGGGCTTCGGTTTTACCGGTCTATTGGGACGATAATTATTTTCCCCTTTTGCCGGGCGAAGTGAAAAAAATCAGCGCCCGTTTCGCCGCCGCCGACCTGGACGGCCAGGAGCCGGTGGTGAAAGTGACGGGATGGAATGTGGAGTGAAATCGTAAAGTTTTTTAACAATAATTCGGGTTAATAAACAGGATTCGATTTTCGGAAACGGCAGGTATGGATTCAATAAAAGTTGAAAATCTAGTTAAGCAGTTTAATGGTTTTACGGCGGTGGACCACATTTCATTTCGTGTGCCTCAGGGAGAAATTTTCGGGCTTCTTGGGCCAAACGGCGCCGGCAAAACCACTACGATCAATCTGCTCTCCACATTACTTAAACCCACGTCGGGTTCCGCCAAAGTTTCCGGCCATGATATTTTTGATCACAGAGACGAGGTCAGAAAAAACATCGGCATTGTGTTTCAGGAACCTGCGCTTGATAATCAGCTTACGGGAAGAGAGAATTTAACGTTTCACGCCATGATGTACGGGATCAATAAAGACGAAAGACGGAAACGGATTAAAAGGGTGGTTGAGTTGGTTGAACTGACCCCTAAAATCGATGTTTTGGTGGATCATTATTCCGGCGGCATGAAAAGGAGGCTGGAGATCGCACGGGGGTTAATTCACAGGCCAAAAGTGTTATTCCTGGATGAACCCACACTGGGCCTGGATACGCAGACCAGAAGACACATCTGGGATTATATTAAAAAACTGAACAGAGAAAACCAGGTCACCATTATCCTGACCACGCATTATATGGAAGAAGCGGATTATCTTTGCGACCGGGTGGCCATAATCGATCACGGGAAAATTGTGGCGTTGGACACGCCGGACCAATTAAAAGAAATGCTTGGGGGGGATGTGATCTCTCTGGAGCTTGACGGCCGGGTGGATGATCTGATGGCCGTGCTGAAGAATCTGGAATGGGTAAACACGATGAAAAAACATGGGGATCATTTGAATTTAACGGTGGAGACGGCCGAGAAAAGGATCCCCGAGATCATCACAACAGCTCAAAAAATCGGAGTCGTTGTGAGATCTGTGAATTTACATAAACCCAGTCTGGAGGATGTATTTCTTCATTTTACCGGAAAAACGATTCGGGAACAGGAAGTGAGCCAGATTCAGCGGAACCGGGAAACCGTGAAAAGGAGAATGCACCGATGATAAATGGAATCGCCGTTTATGTGCTCTGGCTGAGAGAAATGAAACGGTTTGTCAGAGCAAAATCCCGTATCGTCGGCACCCTGGCAATGCCGTTATTCTTTCTGCTGTTTCTGGGATTCGGCTTCAAGGGTGTGGCCATTCCGGGCATGCCCCAGAATATAAACTATATCCATTTTTTGGTACCGGGAATCATCGGGATGACCATGCTTTTCACTTCCATGTTTGCCGGAATATCCGTTCTCTGGGACAGAGAATTTGGTTTTTTGAAAGAAATAATGGTGGCGCCGGTGAGCCGGATATCCATTGTGCTGGGGCGCATCGCCGGAGGGTCTACAACCGCGATCATTCAGGGGCTGTTAATCCTGGGCATTTCCATTCTCATGGGATTCAGAATCGGGAACGTGTGGTCGCTTGCGCTGGCCATTTTGTTCATGATTTTGATTGCAATGACCTTCATCGGACTGGGGTTAATATTTGCGTCCAAGATGAAAGACATCCAGGGATTTGGTTTGATCATAAACTTCGTCATGTTTCCATTGTTTTTTTTGTCGGGCGCTTTGTTCCCTGTCGAAAATTTGCCCATGAGCATCCGCTATTTTGCTTATGCCGATCCGCTGACGTTTGGCGTGGATGGTTTGAGAGGCGCGCTGATTTCCGTTTCGTCATTCTCGATTTTTTTAGATCTGGTGATTATTGCGGCCTCCGCCTTGCTTATGATTTTTTTAGGCGCCTATTTCTTTGAAAAAAGTGAAAGTGTTTAATATAATGGAAAGGAAGCCGAATGAAAACGCTGATGTCATTTATTTGGAACATGTTAATAATAGGAGTCATGATGATGAATCAACAAACAGCCGCGGCCCAGTATAAAAATCAAGATCAGATTCCGGAGAAATACAAATGGAATTTAGCGGATTTGTATCCGTCGGATCAAGCCTGGGAAGCCGCCCGGAAGAGTTTTGAAAAGAAGATTCCGGCAATAGAGGCTTATAAAGGGCATCTTGGAGATTCTCCCCAAATGCTGTTGAAAGCACTGAATACGGTGTTCGAGCTTCAAAAAGAGCTGGTTCGGCTGGACAGTTATGCCAGCATGAAGTTCGATCTGAATACGCGGAATTCAAAAGCCATGTCCCTAAAGCAGGAAATTGAGCTGGTCGGCAATCAATTTTCGGCAAAAACGTCCTTTCTTTCTCCGGAAATCCTGCAGATCAATCCTGAAAAGGTGGATGATTTTATCAGGAAAGCCCCCGGGCTGAAGATTTATGCCTTTTATTTACACGATATTCAGCGCATGCGGCCGCACACTCTGAATCAGGCGGAAGAAAAAATAATTGCCGACGCCGGGCTCATGGCTTCGACACCTTATAATGTGTATGGGGTACTCAGCAATGCCGATATGCCCTTTCCGACAATCCGGTTAAGTACCGGTGAAGACGTGCATTTGTCTCAGGCGGCTTACACAAAATACCGGGCATCCACGGTTCGAAAAGACCGGAAATTGGTTTTCGATAAATTCTGGGAGACTTACGGGGATTACAAACGCACGCTGGGCACAACATTGAACGCCGAAATTCAAAAAGATTTGTTTTATGCGCGGGTTCGAAAATACAAGACCTGCCTGGAGTCGGCGCTGGATGCCAATAATATCCCCACGGATGTGTACACCAATTTGATCAAGGATGTTCATGAAAATCTTGGCTCTCTTTATCGTTATCTCGACATTCGGAAACGCATGCTAAGTGTGGATACGCTGCGCTATTACGATATGTACCCGCCGCTGGTGGCCAGGGTTAATTTGGCTTATTCCATCGCAGATGCCGAAAAGTTGGTGCTGAAGGCCTTAAAACCGCTGGGGGATGAGTATCTAAACGCGCTGAAATCCGGTTATGCACATCGCTGGGTGGATGTGTTTCCCACGCCCGGCAAACGATCGGGGGCTTATTCAAATGGGTCCCTTTACGACGTGCATCCGTTTATTTTACTCAATTACAACGGTGCTTATGACGATGTGTCCACATTGGCCCACGAATCCGGCCACTCGATGCAGAGCTATTTATCCAATAAGTATCAGCCGTACCCGACATCCCAGTACCCGATTTTTGTGGCAGAGGTCGCCTCGACCTTTAACGAAGCGCTGCTGATGCACTACGTTCTGGAACAGACAAAGGATCCGGAAGTTCGTCTCTCCCTGTTGGGAAATTTTCTTGAAAATATCCGCGGAACCGTTTTTCGCCAGGCGCAATTCGCCGAATTTGAGCTAAAAATTCATGAGATGGTGGAGGCCGGCAAATCGCTGACCGGCGAGAATTTGAACAAATTGTACGGCAGCATCATTAAAACCTATTACGGTGTGGACAAAGGCGTCATGAAAATCAATCCGCGTTATTTTGTGGAATGGGCGTACATTCCACATTTTTATTACGATTTTTATGTGTATCAATATGCCACCAGTTTTGTGGCATCTCAGGCGCTGGTGTCCAAAGTGCTCTCCGGAAATAAAGAAGCCACAGAACGTTATTTGAGTTTCCTGAAATCCGGCGGATCGAAGTATCCCGTAAAAATGCTTCAGGATGCCGGTGTGGATTTGACGACATCCGAGCCCTTCGATTTAACCATGAAAACGATGAATCATGTGATGGATGAGATGGAAGAAATTCTGAATAAAAAGAAATAAGAAATCGCAAAATAGTCGAATTTTCAATTTAGTTAGGAAAGAGCACGATGCGGCCTGTTTTAGAAAGCCTTGCAAATTTTGGTATTATTCCGGTTGTGAAAATTGAAAATGCGCGCCATGCCGGCGCTCTGGCGGAAGCGTTAATCAAGGCCAATCTGCCCTGTGTCGAAATTACGTTTCGAACGAATGCCGCCGAGGAATCCATTCGAACCGTTTCCCGGGATTTTCCTGAAATGCTGGTGGGGGCCGGAACGGTTTTGACGGTGGAACAGGCGCGCCGTGCGCACCGCGCCGGGACAAAATTTATTGTTTCACCGGGACTTAGTGAAGACGTGGTCGCATTTTGCCGCCGGCAGAAGGTGCCCGTTATTCCGGGTGTGACGACCGCCACAGAAATTCAAAGTGCCCTGAAATTGGGATTGTCTGTCTTGAAATTTTTTCCGGCAGAGGCGAGCGGCGGCTTGAAAACCCTGAAAACCCTGGCCGCCGTCTTCGGAAATGTGAAATTTATCCCCACCGGCGGCGTCAACCGCGAGAACATGATGGCCTACCTGCAATCGGATTTTGTGGCCGCGATCGGCGGAAGCTGGATGGTGAAATCCGATTTGATTTATGCGGGTAAATTTGATGAAATCACCCGCCTGGCACAGGACGCGATTCAAAAGATGCTGGGGTTTCGTCTGAAAAAAATGGTCTTCTGTGATGAGCAGACGGGGGAAGGATCTGCCGCGTCACAATTTCAGAAAGTGAATAAAAACCCGTTTTTCGAGATGTTTGAAATTAACCGGTCGTGTCGAAACGATCAAATTGTGATTGGGACGAATTTTCTCCAAAGGGCGGATTTTTTCCTGAAACGCCTGGGAATCGAAACGGCTTTCGAGACGTCACGCATCGAAATAAAAAATATCCTGCCGGAGCGAATGGTGGTCATTGAAAAAAACGGAGATGTTTCGTCATAATAGTTTAAGGCGCCAAAATTTTGTTTATTCTGTCAGGGAGAAAACCATGCGAATTGTGACGTTCGGCGAAATCATGCTGCGGTTAAAATCACCCGGTTTTGAGCGATTGCTGCAGTCGCCGGTGTTGGAAGCGACGTTCGGCGGGGGAGAGGCAAATGTGGCGGTGTCGCTTGCTAATTTCGGAGAAGCGGTCACCTTTGTCACCGCGCTGCCGGAAAATCCGGTTGCAGATGCCTGTATTGCCCGGTTAAATGGGTTTGGTGTGGACACGCAATTTGTGGTGCGAACCGGCGAACGGATGGGTATTTATTTTCTGGAGGCCGGAGCCAGCCAGCGGCCGTCGAAGGTGGTGTACGATCGCTTTCATTCGGCCGTTTCGGAAATCCGGCCCGGCCAAATCGACTGGAACTCCGTTTTTCAGGGGGCGGATTGGTTTCATATCACGGGCATCACGCCGGGGATCAGCGCGTCTGCGGCAGAGGTTTCGTTAACAGCGGTTCGGACGGCAAAGGATTTGGGCCTGAGCGTGAGCTGCGATTTTAATTTCCGCAAAAAACTCTGGAAATACGGCAAATCTGCCCCGGACGTGATGCGGGAGCTGGTGCAATTTGTGGATGTGGGCATTGCAAATGAAGAAGATTGCCAGAAGTCGCTGGGCATTTCAATGGATGTGGATGTGGAATCCGGTCGATTGGAGACGGATCTGTATCGACGATTGGCGGAAAAGATGTTGACGGAATTCCCGAATTTGAAGATGCAGGCCATCACGCTCCGGGAAAGTCTAAGCGCCAGCCGCAACGGCTGGTCGGCGGTCCTGCAGACACGCGATAATTTTTTTGTCAGTCGAAAATACGACATTACACACATCGTGGACCGTGTGGGCGGCGGGGACTCTTTTGCGGCAGGCTTAATTTACGGGCTGAAGCACTATTCTTCTCCCGGAGACGCGCTTGAATTTGCGGCGGCGGCGTCCTGCTTGAAACATTCCATCCCGGGTGATTTTAACCGGGTGAGTGTTTCTGAGGCGGAAACATTGATGAGAGGGGACGCCTCCGGGCGCGTACAGCGGTAATAAAAAAAATGGTATTGAAATTGCGAAAATTTTTATTGATTTCCAATACAATATTTCTTATATTGGTATCGTTTTTATTGTGGCGCTCTAGCTCAGTCGGTAGAGCAACGGACTGAAAATCCGTGTGTGCCCAGTTCGATTCTGGGGGGCGCCACTAAAAAAGCCCCTGCATAAACCACAGGGGCTTTTTGTTTTTTGCAGGCCGTGTGTTTAAAGACGAACAAAAGACGAACAAAGGGATTTTTTTATGCCCCGCCAGACCAATTTATTTTCTTCTGCCATTGAACATAAACTAAACAGCAAATCTGCCCTGGTGAATTTAGATCTTCAGTTGGCCGGAAAAGAAATCACATTGGCGAGGAAAATCGACCCTTACCTTGCCGACATTCGTTTATACGAACAGGTCATCGACTTTCTTGGAAAAGAATTGGATGCTTCCCATAATAAAAACGTGCTGACTAATCTGGCGGAGATATGGGGATCGATTCCGGAAGCCGTCCTTCAAAAGAAAATATCGCGCGAAATTGTAAAATTTTTAGATTTTGTAATCGCGTCATTTATTTTAAACCACATAAAACCGGGACAAATTTTTGTCGATTCAAACGAAAAGCTTCATAAAGGCGTATGCTGGCTAATGACAGGGAAACGATCCGAAGCCCATAAAGCGCTTTTAAATACGCTTTCTTCTACACACTGGGGCAGAGCAGATTTATGGGGATATCTCGGCGATTCTTCCTGTCTGCTTGGAAATTTCAGAGAAGCAAGTACGGCTTATCTTAACGCATTAGTGATCGATCCCCAAAAGTTAGACACATTGCGTTTAAAATGGATTCCTCTGCTTCGCTTGTATCAAGAGCTTCTGACCGATTATTCGGATTTGGAAGCGCGATCGCTTCTTCTGACATTTGTCTGGCTGAATGATTTCTTGAAAATTCCCAGGAAAAACACACCGTTGAGGCGTTTTGCCGTCGAGTTAACCGGGCAATTAAATCCTGAAAAAATACAAAATGCGTCGGCGCGTTATCGCACCTTTTCGACATATCTTTTTATCGATCAATCGCAGGAACAGGGTGAGTTGAATATCCAGGTAAGAGAAAAAATGATGAATTTATCTCCGGAGCTGTTTAAACGTTATCTGAAAAAATTGGAAACGCTGCATAACGGCAAAAAATAAATTCTTGTAACAATTCCCTGTTTTTGAAAATAACCCTTGACAATTAAAAAAGATATTGGTAAGATAGAATGTAAGTTAACAGCCCTAAAATCGTCAAAAGCTCCAGGGGGAGCAAATGTATTATCCCGTTTATATTTTAATTACATTTTAGGTTAGCCCGTCGATCTATTGTAAAAAACAATAGATTTGTACGGGCTTTTTTGGTTGGAAGAAAGGAAACGCTTATGCGTATTAAACTCTGCCTGCTGTCCGACCGCCATAATGCAGCCGTTCCGGTGAATTATCAGTATCCTGTTTCCGCAGCCATTTATAAAATTTTAAATCAAGCCTCTCCGGAATACACAGCATTTTTGCACGACAAAGGCTATCCGGCACCCTCCGGCCGGTTGATGAAGTTGTTCACCTTTTCCAAACTCACCATTCCCCATGCCCGATTCGAAAATGGAGCACTTTTCGGGGATTCCCGGCAAACCTGGCGGCTCTTTGTCGGAAGCCCGATGCTGGAGGATTTTGTCGAAAATTTTGTTCTGGGGATATTCCATTCGTCGATGATTGAAATTGCCGGCCAGGGGGTTAAAAGCCGGTTCCAGGTGGTTCAGGTGGAGTCCGTTCAAAAACCGGAATTTCGGGAGGAGATGCGGTTTAAGTGCCTCTCGCCGATGGTTATTTCCCGCCCGGAGGATCGGGAACACGGGCGGATGCCGCATTATTACCGGCCGTTTGAGGAGGGACTGAACGAGGCGCTGCGGAAAAATCTGCTGCAGAAGTACCGGATTATTCACAACGCATTCCCTCAAAATGAGGCATTTGAATTTCAAATCACGGAGAAGGACAACCCCCGCTCCAAAAAAATAACCATTAAAGAAGGAACGCCCGGTGCAACGGAGCTGAAGGCGTTTGAAACCTACTTCACCCTGCGCGGCGCTCCGGAACTGATGGAAGTGGCCTGGGAATGCGGCCTCGGCGAACACAACAGCCAGGGCTTCGGCATGGTGGAGGTAACCATAAGGTAACCTTCTTTAAGAAGGTTACCTTATGGTTGTTTATGGTTGGTTAAAAGAAAAATGCGAAAAATCAAAGAAAAAATTTATCCCGGAAACATTTACCACATTCTTAATCGCGGAAATGACAAACAGAATATTTTTTTTGAGCCTGAAAATTATTTGTTTTTCATGCGGCGGTTACGGCATTATGTGCAAAAGTTCGACATCTTGGTCATTTGCTATTGTCTCATGCCCAATCATTTTCATCTCTGTTTAGAAGAGACTGTTGAACGAGGCATTTCTCGAGCTATGTTAGGCCTGCAAACCTCTTATGCCAAAGCCATTAATAAACGACGCGGACACACCGGACACGTATGGCAGGATACGTTTAAATATGTACACGTTGATACGGATGAATACCTTTTGCACTTGACACGATATATTCATTTAAATCCGGTCAAAGCCGGCATGGCGGAAAAAGCGGAAGATTGGGAGTTTTCCAGTTATCGCGACTATATTGGATTACGCCGGGGCACACTGCCGAAAAGGGATATTATATGGTCCTATTTCTCGACAACCGCTGCGTATCGGCAATTTGTGGAAGACTATCAGGAAGAAATGATGGGAGAAAAGTATTTATTGGAATAATCAACAAAACGACAGAAGGTAACCTTCTCAAAGAAGGTTACCTTCTGAAAAGACGGTAAAATGGTGACCGGTTTTAATCACCCTGCGCGGCAACCCGGAACTGATGGAGGTGGCCTGGGAATGCGGCCTCGGCGAACACAACAGCCAGGGTTTCGGCATGGTGGAGGCGGTGGGGGGAGAATAAGTTATTAAAAAGCAGGCAAATTATAAGGAGTTTGAACCTATGAACACAAACAATAAAAAGATTTATTCAACTACAGGTGACCCTTTTGTTGATTTGGGGGGATTAGTATTTCAAACAATATTGGAACGCTACCCATATAAGAAAGAAGTTGATGTCGTTGATTTTATAATTAGTGTTTATATCAAACAGTGGAATGAGAATTTATATTCAATTTTTCATACTAACTCAAAGCTATTAAATCCGAGTACAAAAGGGAAACATGAGGAAAATACAAAAAAATATTACCGGTTAATTATCCAAAATAAAAAAACCGATGGTTGTAAAGACGAGGGATATTGTAAAACATGCGGTAAAAAGGGATTGCTCTATCAGAATTCAAGAGAATTCTTTCCCAATACGGGGTCGGGAAAATTTGTAAATTTTTACCATTCTCATGAATCGGGTATTTTTTTGTGTAATGAATGCACATTAAAATTGTTTTTTGTCCCTTTAGGAGTTTTGCTCTTAGATGGGAAGAATGGATTTTTACATTCACAATCAGAACGATTACAAAAATTTTGGCAAGAAAGAGTGATTGGAGAAAATTTAAATAAAATTGATAAAAAAACAAGTGTCGGTATTCTGAGATTTCATTATACCCGCTCCGTAAATGCCCTTTTCTATTTTGCTGAAGAAATTATTATGGAAGTATCAGATGATAATTATTCCGATTATTTACAATTATTTATTTTTAGCAATTTTGGTCCTGATCCAAATTGTTCCATTTTTATTTTGCCCAATCCCGTGTTTAATTTTCTAAATAAGGTAATTCGTTATTATAAAAGAGATTGGAACAATTTCATCAATCGTTACTATCGTATTAAAGGAGCCAGGTGGGACGCTGCGAATCAGAGATGGTATCAGGAGAAGAAAAAAGAAATCAAGTTTCTTGAAAAAAGCGATTATTTGAATAATCCAAATGATATTTATGGAAAACTATTATCAAATCAATCCATTTTAAAACAATTATTAAATTCTCAAAAAATGCATTATCAGAAGCAATTAGAAAAATTTCCCATTGAAATAACTCACCATTATGTTACGGAGGTATTGGAAATGACAAATGAACAAGTTGTGATAATCGCTCGAATTGCAGATGTCATATTCGAGTTATCACAGAAGGAAAACAATTACAAAAAGTATCTGTTTATGCTGGAATCAGCAAGTAAGGCATACCAATTAAGGGGTACTTTACTGAAGATTATTAAAGCAAATTTTTACAATGGTGCAGAAAAGCCGGTGATACGGATGAAAGATTATGTCGATTATCTTTTCCCAGATGGCCAGTACTGGGGAGAGGTAAGAGATCTGCTTTTAATTCATTTGTATGAAAAATATCACGATGAGGGGATTAATCGTGATGAAATCCCCGAAGGAGAAATCGGAGAGGCTGTTGAGGATGAACCAGTTAACACATTATAGGAGAAAATATTATGAAAACAACACAAGGCTTTATATTAATTGATGTTGATGTAGCAGCATTGAATAATGCCGGTTCCGATCCAACCACGAATTTAGAAAACGCGGTGGCTGCAAAAAAGATTTCAAAAAATGGCAAACAATATCCTTATGTTTCTGGTCAGGCATGGAGATATTGGTGGAGAGAAACATTAAAAAATGATTTCAATTGGGAAATGTCCCCAATAACAAGAGAGAAAAAAATTGCATTCACCGAAGCTGATCCATTCAAATATTCTGATGACGATATTTTTGGCTATATGCGAGCTGCGAAAAAGATCATTGTAGATTCAAAAACTGGAAAAGAAAAAACTGAGAATGTGACACTGACCCGCATTTCTCCATTAAAGAATTCAGCCTTGATTGCAGTAGCATATAACCCAATTGTTCAAAATTGGTCTTCAATGTCGCGCCATGAAGGAGATGCTGTTCCCTATGGTAAAGATGAGTATTGTGCCATGATGAAAGGAATGTTTTCAATTGATTTAAATCAAGTTGGGACATTTAGTATGTATGGGAGAACAGGTTTCCTTAATATTAATGAAACTATGAAAGAATTATTTCTAAATAATGGTGCGATAGAAATTGATGATCCAATAGCAAAAGATTCAAAGGGCAATCCATTGCGAATGGTACAATTAAAAAAAGAGATCAGATTAAAAAGAATCCAGGAAACCATTCTTGCCCTAAAAACGCTTTCCGGCGGTGCAAAATTAACAACCAATCTTGCCGATGTAACTCCTAAACTGATTATTTTGGCAACACTAAGAAGCGGCAACCATCCATTTTCCCATTTAGCAAAGGAAGAATTAGGGAAAACTATTTTTTCAATTGAAGCACTCATACAGATCGCCAATGATTATCGCTCTCAATTTGATGGGAAAATCTATATTGGTAAGCGAGCAGGATTTATGGATGAATTGAATTCGGAATTTGAAAAATTGGTTTTAGGAAACAATTCTTTCTTTTATGGTTCGGTTAATGAAGCAATCAACAACTATGTTGAAACCATAACATTGGAAAATTAGCCATGAAAGTATTCAGAATTCATTTAACCAGTTGGACAGCTTCCTTTCGGTTTCCCAATTTGATTAGTGGCTTTCAACCGACATTGCCCGTTCCGCCATTATCCACAATTTATGGGCTGATTTCAGCAGCTTTGGGTGACTATTATGCGCTACCCAAGCCTGAAATAGGGTTTGTCTTTCAGTCAGCCGGAAAAACTGTAGATCTGGAAATAATTTATCAAATGGGAAATTCTCTTAAAAATATTAAATCAAATGTGATTCGAAGAGAATTTCTATTTGATAATCATCTCTGGATTTATACGCTAAATTTTAAAGTTGCCAATGCATTTAAACAACCCTATTTTCAGTTGTTATTGGGCCGGTCTGGTGATTTAGCGACTGTAAAAGATGTGGCGGAGATAGAAGTAGAACCAAGAGGAGAATTGTCAAAGTTAAAAGGAACTATTGTGCCTTTTAAAAACTATGTATTGGCAGCAGCGATTAATGCGCTGCCTGTTTATTTTACAAATACGATTCCAAGATGCAATATTGGAACAAAGCCATATTACTTATTAGATGGCAATTACAGGCAGACACAACATATTTTGGCGAATGGTTTTCTGGATTTTTCTAATAAGTTTTTTGAAAGGGAAAACGGAATCGAAGTTTATTGGCAGGAATAATGGAACAAGTTTTTGGAAAATCGGATGGCACAACATTAATGGATCATATTCAGGATTGCTTGGGAGTGTATTCTCAACTACGGGAAGCACTCCCTTTGTTGCCACAAATAACGGGTTTGGATAATTTTTGGGAGCTACTTTTTGGGGCAGTTTATTTTCATGATTGGGGGAAATGTCATAGAGAATTTCAAAAGATGCTAAAAGGAATTGAGCCAAACTTCTGGAATAATCAAAGGCATGAAATCTATTCACTACCATTCGTTGAAAAGCTGGATTTAAATGAAAAAGACAAACAATTAATACAGCGTGTAATTATTGCACATCATAAAACTTTTTTTGAATTATTGGAAAAATGGAAATCTGAAGATGACTTGGGCCTCGAATTTTCACTTAAATGGGAACGAAATAGAAAATACAAGAGAACTTATCACCCTGAAGATTTCATTGAAAATTTGAGACATAACTTGAATTATGGCTATTTGCGGTTTCTTGTTCAAAGCTATCCTGATCTCTATAAAAAATATACTAAAAATATCCCAAAAGAAATTAATAAAGAGATAAAAATAAATTCATTAGAACATCCTTTAAAAACAATTGTTGAACCTGAGTTCAGGAAAATATTCAGTCCGGAAAAGTCAGAGTATTGGCAAAACCTGTTATTGTGGGGAGCAACAAAGATTTGTGATCACTATGGATCCGCTAAGATTAAAAAAATTAGCAAATTTACCGAAAAAGATTTTTCGTTTCTCCGCCTTTTAGAAACAAAGCTCAAAAAGGAAGGACAAGAGTTCTATGAGCATCAGAAAGACTGCTTTGAAAAAATGGGGAATTGTATTCTAATTGCCCCGACAGGTTCTGGTAAAACCGAGTCGGCCATCGGATGGTTGAAAAAGCAAATTTCTAACTCTCAGGGAAGAGCATTTTATATTTTACCATACACAGCTTCTATTAATGCAATGCACAAAAGATTGATAAATGAATTTTCATCGGGAAATAATATAAATGGAAACAACATTATTGGAATTCAACATGGTAAATTAACTCAATATGTAGCCAGTCTCTATGAAGAAATTGAAAATGGAATTAAACCTATTACTCAAAGGAATGAAGAAATAAAAAGGATCAGGGATTTATATAAAAAAATGATTTATCCTTTGAAAATAGCAACCCCATTTCAGATTTTAAAGCATTGTTACGGTGTTAAAGGATTTGAAATGGGATTCACGGAATTGGCGGGGGCAAAACTTATATTTGACGAAATCCATGCGTATGATGAAATTACATTTGCACAAATTTTGACCAGCCTGGACTATTTTATAAAGTACTTAAATTGCAACATCATGGTCATGACAGCCACGTTGCCAACATTTATGTTAGAAGAGTTGAAAAAAGTTTTAAAGGTTGAAAAACCCATTAAAGCAAATAGGAATCTTCTTGAGAAATTTACAAGGCATCGGGTGGAAGTAAGAGATGGTAATATCTATGAGCAACTACCGGAGATTAGAAAATTTATTAACAAGGGGAAAAGAATAATTATTGTATGCAACACAGTTCGAAATGCACAGGAAATGTATAAACGAATTATTGATTTAAAAGATGTCCCTCAAAATAAAATTACTTTGTTACATAGCCGTTTCCATTCATTGGATCGAAACAGAAAGGAAAAACAGGCCCTAAATGAGGATAATCAAATTCTAATTGGTACACAAGCAATAGAGGTGAGTCTTGATATTGATTACGATGTAATGTTTACCGAACCAGCTCCATTAGATGCTTTGTTTCAGCGGTTTGGTAGAGTGAATCGTAAACGGAGAGAAAGGATAGCGTCAATTTATGTGTGTACCAATGGCGGTGAAAACGATCAATATATTTACCCACAAGATATTGTAAAACGGACATTGGAATTGCTAAATGATTTAGATATTATCTACGAAAATGAATTGCAGAACTATTTAGATTTTGTATATCCAGCCTGGAGTGATAAACAATTTCAAAAATATAATGACACGCGCGTTGGATTTGCAGAAGCATTGAAATCGCTACAACCCTATGCCCGACATAAAGAAAACGAAGAAGAATTCTATGATAAATTTGACGGCATCAAGGTTTTACCTGTTTCATTTCTAAAACATTATAAAACCTTAATTCAAGATCATGATTATATCGCTGCAGAGCGCAATCTTGTTTCTATTCATCGTGGCATGTATTTGAAATTGAAAAATGAAGGGCAAATTGATACTTATTATTTTGAAGTAGAAAATCAAAGGGGCAAAAATATCAAAAAAATCATTACAATTGCCAGATGTCACTATGATTCGGAAATTGGAATGACAGATGAATTTGAGGAATTATCGGATGATTCTAATTTTCTTTAATTTCAAATTGTTGAACAACTTGCTGAGTTGTCAACAGATGGAAACTGTACAAGGGGCTGTGCATCCCCTTGCACATGCCTGGGCGACTTACTGAGTTGTCCGGAGATGCGGCAAATTTGATTGTATGTCGACGAGCCTCGTCGACCTACAATTTGGGATCAAAACACATGCAAGAATCAGCAAAAAAAGAAACGGTTTCCGTTTCGTTCATGGTGTGACTGGCTACAGATCAGAACAAGGGGTTGCAACCCCTTGTCTGAGAGATCCCTTGTTGCGATTCCGTGTTTGCAGCCCCTTGCTTTGTTGTGTCATAAGAATATGAAGCGCGAATGAGAATCTACCACATCGTCTGGGTGACGCATAATAGTCGCGTAAGTGAACGCATGATAAAATATCGCGTGAAGCGAGGTGAGCCATTACTCCTGAATTCAGATGAGGAAGTGGAGATCACCCAATTCATCCGCGATATTGTGGTAGAAAATGGCTATGTTTTGCTGGCATACAATATTTGTAGTGATCACGTACATTTAATACTCGTCTGTGAAGATGATAAGCGGGATGCTATTGTAGGACATCTAAAGGGGAAAACAGTCCATCTTTACAAACAGGCACATGGCATCGAAACGACTTTTCACCTGTGGGGGCAAAAATACGGCCATCGGGAAATTCGCGACGATAGACAGCTTTACAATACGATCGAGTACATACGCTATAACCGACGCAAACATAATTTGCCAGTCAACAGGCGACTTCGCCCACTTGTGCTTCAAATGCTATCAAACAAGAGGCTGTGACGCGGACAAGGGGTTGCCAACCAACAAGGGGTTGTAACCCCTTGTTGGTTGGCAACCCCTTGTTGTTGCTGAATTGGGATCAGAACACATGCAAGAATCAGAAAAAAATGAGGCTGTTTCCGTTTCGCTTCCTGTGGTGACCGGTACGCAGATCAATTATTATTTTGTCTGCAAACGGAAACTCTGGTTGTTCAGCCGGCAAATTACACTGGAACATGAATCCGATACGGTGCTTCTGGGGAAGTTGCTGGGCCAGGAAAGCTACTCCCGGCATAAGAAGGAAATTGCGGTGGATGAAAATATTGTGATCGATTTTGCCAATCCGAAAAAGGGAATTATTCACGAAGTGAAGAAGTCACGTGCCGTGGAAAAAGCCCATATTTTTCAATTGCTATATTATCTTTATTATTTAAAATATAAAGGGTTATCAAATTTAGTCGGTGAGCTCAATTATCCCCTTTTGCGGAAAAAGGAGACGGTTATTCTTACAAAGGAGAACGAGATGGAACTGAAATTCGTACTGGCGGATATCGAACAGATCAATCAATCGGCTGAAATTCCGCCCCGAATCTCGAAGCGTTTTTGTCGGAAGTGTGCCTATTATGAATTTTGTTGGGTATGAGCTATGAAACGTCCCTATTACATTATGCGATCCGGCCGGCTTTCCCGGAAGCAGAATACCCTGTTTTTTACGTATGAGAGTGAGGGAAAAGAGCCTTCCAGAAAAATCATTCCCATTGAAGATGTGGAGTCCATTTACGTTTTTGGCGAACTGGATTTGAACACGAAATTAATCAACTATCTCTCTCAGAAAAATATTCCGGTTCACTTTTTCAATTACTATGGTTACTATTCATCCACGCTGTACCCGCGGGACTATCTGGTGTCAGGGTTTGCGGTGGTGGATCAGGCCAGAAATTATCTGGATCCCTTGCTTCGCCTGGAGCTTGCCCGGAAGTTTGTTGAAGGGGCGGCGTTCAATATTCTTAAAAATCTTCGCTATTACAACAAACGGCAGCGCGAGCTGGAAGACCTTATTGCTCAGATTGAGAAAACGCTCACCGCAGCCGAACGTGTCTCCACTGTTCCCGAACTAATGGCTGTGGAAGGTCACATTCGTGTGCTCTATTACAGCGGGTGGATGAAAATTCTGGATGAAACGTATGAGTTTAGAAAACGCACCCGGCAGCCGCCGGATAATATTGTAAATGCGCTTATTTCGTTTAGTAATATGCTGGTGTACACAACGTCACTGGGCGAAATTTACCACACTCAGCTTCATCCGGCGATCAGCTTTTTGCATGAACCGGGGGAGAGGCGTTTTTCGTTAAGTCTGGATATGGCGGAAATATTCAAGCCCATTCTGGCCGATCGAATGATTTTTAAACTCCTGAATCAAAAAATGCTGCAAAAAAAACATTTTGTAAAGGAAGCCAATTATTGTTATTTGAATGAGGAGGGCAAGAAAATCTTGTTAAGGGAATATGACGAGCGCCTGAAAACAACCATCAAACACCGGACGCTGGGCAGAAATGTGTCGTACCGGCATCTCATCCGGTTGGAATGTTACAAATTGGTCAAGCATATCACGGGAATCGAACCCTACAAACCCTTTAAAATTTGGTGGTAAAAAATGTACACGATTATTGTTTACGATGTCAATGAAAAACGGGTGGTAAAGGTGCTGAAACTTTTGCGAAAATATCTCAATTGGATTCAAAACAGCGTTTTTGAAGGAGAATTGACCGACGGGAAATTCAAGGAATTAAAAATGGAATTGAAGAAACTGTTGAAGTTGGAAGAAGACTCCGTTTTGATTTTCAAGTTTAAAACCAAGAAAGCATTTAAGAAAGAGATCATCGGGCAGGAGCGGAATCCGATCGATACGTTTCTTTGATACTTGTTTGTGAGCATGGAGTCGTCGGGTTGTGCAGGGAACAGGCAAAATTACAGGTCGACGATAAAATGGGCAAAAAAATACTTGTAACTGCTTATTTTTTTGGCTAAATTAAGGTTGGTTTTAATCGCACTAATGTAGGATTGAAATTATCTAAAGCCCATAAGTTATCAATTGTCTGTATCGGTTTTAATCGCACTAATGTAGGATTGAAATGTGCTTCTTTTTCCGCATCCGCCCGAATGGATGCAGTTT
>BDTM01000113.1 GCA_002898015.1 bacterium BMS3Bbin03
GATTTGTGCAGCGGATGTAAAATGGCATCGGTCGTAATGAACACCGGCAGGTCTTTCCGGTAAACGTCGTGAAATGCGGCCCCGAATGTGGAATAACTCAGCCGCTCCGTCACCATAAAATGGAAATTTTTCAAGTGCGTCCATTCATCCGGCGTTAGATTGAATTTTTCCCGAACGGAGTCCAGAAAGGCGGTCTGCTTCAGCGACGAATCCGATTGTATTCCGGAAAAGTAGGGCGTTTCCGGGGCGAACTGGGCCAGGATGTCATCGGTTGTCACGTTCTGATGACTCTGCAGGAACTGGTAATACTGCTGGATTGTAATGTTATTCTGGGCAAGAAGCAACATCGGGAGCAAAGCAAAGAAGACGAAAAAACGAAGCGATTTCATTTTTGCCTCCTCAATTTTGGGGTTAGATAAATTGTTTAGAGGAAAAGGAAAACACGATTATTCATGGGAAAACAGGCAATTTTCAATTAATTTTATTTCAAAAATAACGGAAACGCAAGTTTTTTTTGCAAGAATAGACTTTTTGAAAAATTACGAAAATGGGTTAAAAAAAGCTTTCAATTGCAGAATATGCTTTAGCTTTATGTGGTTTAAATAAGGTTCATCGCGAAAATGCGTACTTTTTAAACGATTGGCAGCAATCATTCCAGACAAAAATGAAATGAACTATTTATTGCCGGAAATGCGTGGATTGGTGCTGTCATTGGTGTCAATTCGTGGGAAGAAAATGGCCCACGAATGTGCACGAATTTTTCACTAATTTTTAAAACAAAAAACTTGGGATGAATCTTAATATTTTTATAACAAAATGCATGCATTTTTATGATGAATCTTTATTTTCTTAGTGCCTTCGCGGCAGACCTTATACCTGAATCATTAAAATAAAAGAAGCCCGGTTAGTTTAACCGGGCTTGTCTCGTAGCGGGGGCAGGACTCGAACCTGCGTCCTTTGGGTTATGAGCCCAACGAGCTACCAACTGCTCTACCCCGCGGTTACATTAAATAATATATGAAATTTTTTTGATTTGTCAAGGAATTTTTGAATATTTTTTCGATATCTTAGGCTTTCTCAAAGGCACTTAGAATAGTCGGCGTCACATCCGTTAATGAGTGCAGCCGCTCGACCCATGTATTTGTGAGCGGCCCCCAGAGAAGGGTCATTACCGGATTCAACGTGTGCGTCTTCACACGCAAATCTTCAATATTGCCATGATCACTCGTCAAAATAATCTGAGTTTCAGAGAGATCAACTGTCAGGAGAAAGCGCTCCAGAAAACGGCCCAGTTTTTGAATTTCAACTTTTGCCGTCTCATAATCCTGTGAATGACCTGCGCGGTCTGTTTTAAAATATTCATAAAGCACGAAATCATAATTTCGGGATTGTCCCCCCAAAATCTCCCCCGCTTTTTCCGGTGTAAATTCAGGAATCTGAAACCCCCTGCGGATTAAGTCTTTATTCGTAAAATCCTGGTAAATGGATCGTCCGGCGGCTATATCTTCCAGCGTGAAAAAAGGTAAACCAGCCGCAAGGTTTGCCACTGTGGTGGTGGAAAGCAGCCATTTGAACCGATCATCCAATTTGAAGAAAATCGGGCGATACGCGTTCATGAAAATCGGCTTTCTCCCGGCCTCTTTTAATTGTCTTAAAAGAGATTTCTCTTTCAACACTTCGCGGAGCACTTTGTTTGGAAATCCATTCCGGTGTTTTCCGTTGAGTTTTGCCGCATTTACTCCGGTCAGCAAAGCCGTTTGACCGGTGGCACTCTGCGGTAAATCCGGTATTCCCAGCGCAGCCTCTAAGGGAATGCAAACTCCCTGAAACGGAATTTCCCGGGGACATTCATCGCTAAAATTGCAAAGGATACCGGTTTTGTCTTCTCCGCAAGGATTGTACGACGGATTGCGCTCACCAATGCCCAACCCATCGATAAAAATAAAGAGCACGCGCATTTTCTTAATCGGCCGAATTATTTCGGAAGATTTGTTGAATAACCAAAGTGTTTGACCGCCGCCGGATCCCGGCGCCATTTTTCACGAACCTTAACCCAGAGATCCAGGTAGACGGGACGGTTTAAAAGCTGCTCGATTTCTTCCCGGGCAAGCTGACCCACTCGCTTCAAAGCCAGGCCCTTTTTCCCAATTAACATAGCCCGCTGGGAATCTCTCTCAACATAAATTGCGGCCTGAATGTAATCCTTTTTTCCGGTTTTCTCTTTGAACTCGACAATTTCAACAGTGGTCGAATACGGGATTTCTTCGCCGTAGAGATAAAATATTTTCTCCCGAATGATTTCAGAAACAAAAAAACGCTCGGAATGCTCCGTGAGATAATCTTCCGGATAATAAGGCGGATGTTCCGGCAAGGCTTCGCGAAGCGATCGTTTGAGTTCATCCAGTCCATCCAGTTCAAGTGCCGAAATCGGGATGATATCCAGGAATTCATGTATTTGTGAATAAGCGTCTATCAAAGGCAAAAGCAGATCTTTATAAATCAGGTCGATTTTATTGATCGCCAGCAAAATGGGTTTCCCTGTCGATTTCAACTGTTCTAAAATCTCCAGATCGGCCTCCGCCGGACTTTTACCGGCTTCCGTCATCAGGACAATCACATCGGCATCTGTGATGGCTACCCTGGCCGCCTTCACCATTACCGATTGCAGCTCATATTGCGGTTTAATCAACCCGGGTGTATCCAAAAAAACGATCTGATAATCTTCTCCCGTTAACACACCCAGAATCCTGTGACGGGTTGTTTGCGGTTTGGGTGAAATGATGGCCAGTTTAGTGCCCAGCAGAGCATTTAATAAAGTCGATTTCCCCACATTGGGCTGCCCAACCAACGCCACATATCCGGATTTAAATTTATCTGAAAATTGCAAAAGAATCCTCCTTGGTGAAACAAATTGTTTAATTCTTACGCTTTTCCCCTGAATTCTGTTCCAAATTCCCTGTGCAATTTTCAATTTTCCCGGGGCTGAGAAAAAACGGCGGAGGAATGATCTGAAGCTCAAGGGGATGAGGTTTCGGGATTCGGCTTCAGCCCAGGTTCAGTTCAATTTGCATGGTGGTCCCGGCGCCGGGGTGAGATTCTTTTATGATCAATCTGCCGTGGTGGTACTCTTCCACAATCCGTCTCGTCAGATTTAATCCAAGACCCCAGCCGCGCTTTTTCGTACTGAACCCGGGTTTAAATACATTTTTCCGGTCGCTGTAGCGGATTCCCTTTCCGTTATCGGAGATATCGATAAAAATCGTGTTCTTCTTTGATTCGAGCATTCCGGTTGAAATCGTAATTCTCCCGTCATCTTTGTCAATCGCATCCAGCGCATTTTTAATCAGATTTTCCAGCACCCACTCCATTAAATCCTGATTGACGGGCACGGGCGGCAGCTCAGCAAAGTTTTCGATAATTTCAACCTTTTTCCCCAATTGCGGCAGGCGTCTTCTGAAATAAACCACCACATTTTCGATAATTTTATGGATGTTCCGCTCTTCCAGATCCGACTTGGACCCAATCTTTGAAAATCGAGTGGCCACTTTTTGCAGGCGCTGAATGTCCTGGTTCATCTCCATTGCGATCCCGGAGATGTCTTTCTGATTATTGGAGCGCTCTTCCAAAAGCTCGATCCAGCCCATCAGTGAAGAAAGCGGTGTTCCAAGCTGATGTGCCGTTTCTTTTGCCATTCCCACCCAGATTAAGCGCTGCTCACTCCGCTTAACCGTTGCGTAGCCTAAAAATGCCAGGAATAAAAACAGGCCCGTCACACCGATTTCGATGTAAGGAAACCAGATGAGTTTTGTAATTGTGGTCGAATCTCCGTAGTACAGGTATCCGAGTTTAATGTTCTGGTACTGGATAGGAATCGGGTTCGCAATTTTCTTCATCCTGGCCATAATCCTTTTTACTTTTTCCAGACTTTCCGGACGGCGGTCGTTTGGATTTATTGAAATTCCTTTCCAGGAGACCGGGTTGTGTGCCTTGTCGGTGTAAATGATGGGAAAATTTGTACGGCGGATGATTTCGTCAAAAATGAAACTTAGATCCGCATCACTCTCGGTAGAAGCGGCTCGTGCGTAGAGATTTGCATAAAATTCGATGATGGAGCGCGATTCGTCCCGCAGGTCTTCTACAATGTTTTTGGTGTAGATCAACAGCCCAATAATAAGCACGACTGCAATCAGAAAAAGAAATCCTTTGAATCGTCCGGACGATGTGTAAAGATAATTACGCATGAATTCCCGGTAAATTAATTAACAAATTTGTTTTTGCAGGTCTTTGTAAATTTTCTGCACCTGTTCTTTCAACTGTTCAAGCGTCCCGTCGTTCCGAATCACAATGTCCGCCAGCTCAATTTTCTTTTCGAGCGGCCACTGGTTTTTCAATCTGGCACGGACTTCATCCGCCGTTAAACCGCTTCGTTTCATCACCCGTTCCACGCAGGCCTCTTCAGAAGCCGCCACAACGATCGTCACATCCATGAGGCGGTTAAGTTTTGTTTCAAAAATCAACGGTGCGTCAACCATAAAAATTCCATGATAATCTTCTTTAGTGAGATTTCGAATGGCATCCCGAACCGCCTGAATCACCTCCGGATGGACAATCCTGTTCAATCGCTCCAGATTTTCCGTGTTTTGGAACACCAGGTCCGCAATCTTCCGGGAATTGAGTTTCCCGCCATTTAAATAGCTGTCCTCACCAAAACCTGCGATTATTTTCTCACGAATCTTTTCCGACTTTTCCATTAGTTCCCGGGCCAGAGCATCTATTTCAACCACACGGGCACCCTCTTCCGCAAAAAAACGGCCTGCCGTCGATTTCCCGCTCCCGATGATTCCGGTCAATCCTGCCACCAAAAATGTCTTTTTCGCTCCCGTCATCTCACGACCGCGAATTTTCCCATTCTTGTCTCCGCCGCATGGGTCACCCGAAAAATATAAATCCCGGCCGGCACATATTGCCCGCGGAAATCTTTCAAATCCCAACTCACCCCGCCATCCTCATTTTGCTCTTCCAGTGCGGCCACTTGAATTCCGGAGAGATTGAAAATCTGAATCCGTGCCGTTTTTGTTAAATTGGCAAACATCACCTTCTCATCTATGCCCACCCGCACGGGATTCGGATAGGTAAACATATCGGACAAATCCGATTTATAGAATTGGAATATTTTTTGATCCCCCACGCCTTTTTTGATGGCCGTTCCCGATTGGTTTTTCACCCCCTGAACGGTTAATTTAAATCGCAGACCCAGCGCCCCCATCGGACGTTCATCGCCCAGGATCAGCGTGACTTGATCCGGCATGCCGCTTTCCCAGACGGCTTTTTTTACAGAAATAAAAGGCTCGATTCTGTAATGCTTCACACGTCCCGCCGAAAGTGAATCCACGGCTTCATTAAACCAGAGATGAATGTGATTGGGAGAAATAAATCTTGCCCGGGTCAAATACGGCGGTTGAATTTCTTCAGTAACGGCAGTGCTTCCTGTTCGGAATCGCTCATCGATGGGTGTGCCCTCCGAATCTGTGACGGCTGAAATCCTCACCCGGAAGGTCCCCGGCGGCAAATTCCGGAAAGAATCGGTTACAATCACCTCACGCCCGCCGTGCGCCACCACCAGAGAAACAGGATTCCGCGCCTTGCTCCGGTGTGACGGGAGAATCTGCTGAATGGTGATCGCCTCCCTGCGGACGGATTCAGGCAAAATCGCATTTGAGAAAAACAGGCGAAATTGATTGGGAGACTGAAATTTCACAGAATCCAGACGCACCGGTTTGTGGAGACGCACACTAATTTTATTTGATGTTTGCTCGTGAACGCCGTCTTCACTCCGAATCCAGTACCGATACAGGTGATTCGCTTCACCCGAAGAATCCAAAAATGTGTGTTCGCCTGTCTCCGCAAGCAGGGTGGAATCGGAGGAATCCGGTTCGGAACGAAATAGTTTAAAATGAAGGCCCGGCATTAATGTTTCCCAACGGAGAGTTACGCGTTGTGTATCCAAAGGAATCGCCGCAAAATTTTCGAATAATTTGTAAATTGTCCGATTCCCGCCGTAGAATTGAAATTGGCGCAGCCCGTCGCATGAATTAAAAATAAATTCATTTTGCCCGTCACCTGTAAAATCGTGAACCACAACCGTATTGGTTCGGGCGGGTTTTATATGCCGGATGGCACGGAATCTTCCGCTTGAAACCTCGTAATGAATCACATAAAAATTGGGATAAAAACCAAGCAGCAGTTCATCGCGGCCGTCTCCGGTCACATCCCCTGAGGCCATTCCCGAAAGGAAGTTTTTGGGCGGCTGGAAACCGTAGAAAGATTCCTGCCAGGCCACACGGAAACTGTCTCCGCCGGCGTGGGTATAAATGCGCACAAACCACCGGCGGTTATCAAATGAGTGCTCCAGATCCAGGTCCGGGCCGGAGTGGCAGCCCACGGCAAAATCGGTCACGCCGTCGCCGTTGAAATCTCCGGATGCCAGAAAATCAATTGTGTCCATAAAAGGCAGGCGGTCCGTCCAGATCACTTTCGGCCGGCCGGTACCGGAAATTTCATACAGGATCACATCACCGTCGTAGTCACCGAACAGCAGGTCTTTACGGCCGGTACCGGTAAAATCACCAATTTCGACGTGCGGCACGCCGGTTCCGTTTGTTCCTGCCGTCGGGTTCGGGAAAGAATCCGTCGGGGAAAATTGAAAATTTCCCAGATTGCGGAACATTGTGAAGACGTTCCCTTTGCGGGCCAGAATATCCTTCCTGCCGTCGCCATCCAGATCCACAAGCCGGCTCGCCCAGACGTCCGCCGTGTCCTGCCAGACCAGCTTCGACGGCCATTTTCCGCCTTCCGGCACTTCAAACAAATACGACGTCCCCCCGGCCCCAGCCAGTAACTCCGGCCGGCCGTCGCCGTTCACATCTCCTGCATCCCGCGGGATTGCGATGTAATTTGTTTTGTACTGTTCATTAAAATGTCCGTTCTCCCACTCGTAAATCGCCAGATTCCCAAAATACTGATTCTTTTTCAATTGATTCATCACAATTTCCGGCCGGCCATTGCCGTTAAAATCCGTCACTTTGGGCAGCAGGTACCCGGACGGAAGATTCAGCGGAAGCGATTCTGCCGCAAACTGTTCGTAAGCCGCATTCGCCAGTGCCCAGTGAAAGAAGTGATCGCCCGATCGATAAATGCGGGTCAACCCCGCTCGATTTTTTAGCTGAAAATAAAATTCACCCGCCTCCGGAAAAGAAACCGGAGAAATTAAGAATCCATGTGTTTTCCCGGTAAACGGCAAAATCTTTTTCTGAAAGGCGCCGCTGCTTCCCTGAACCCTGTAAAAAAGAACCGCTTCAGACACATCGCCGGTTGTAAATTGCCCCAGAAGCACCCGGTTATTTCCCGCAATCATCGGTTCCAAAGTTAACGAATCCTGCACGGCCGGCGGCGAATGATCCACAAAAATCCGGACAAAATCATCGGTTTCAGTGCCGTCACTGTTCAAGACCCGCAGGCGAATCACGCGGCTGGTATCCGGACCGGGAGGGATCGTCCAGTGTGCCAGTGTATCGTCAACAACCTGATAATCGGAGATTGTTTTCAGCAATGTCCATTTCCGGGGATTCTCACCGATGCCCACGCTGACCTCCGCTTTTTGAAACAGGGGAGAAGTGGCTCTGCCGACGATTGGAATTTCTCCCCCGGAAAATCCCTGATCCATCCGGGGAGATATAATTTCCGCAGCCGGAGCACCCGATACCTGAAGGGCACGGTAGACGTTCAGGCGTCCGGCGCCAAACGTACTGTCCCATCCCGACGGGCCGGGATCATCGCAGGTCGATGTTAAAATATGCCTCAGCATTTCCGCTGAATAATCCGGATGAACGGAGAGCACCAATCCCGCCGCCCCTGTTACAAAAGGCGCTGAAGCCGAGGTTCCGCTGACAGTGCCATAAGAATTTTGGCGCAGGGTGGTGTAAATTTGGTTTCCCGGGGCGACCAGATCCAGAGAAACACCGTAATTTGAAAAGCTGGCCCGGGCGTCGTAATTCGTACTGGCGCCTACGGAAAGCGTCTCCTCCAGCCCGGACGGATAATGAATCCGGCTGGAACCGCTGTTGCCGGAAGAAGCCACGCACAGCACATTGTTCCGGTAAGCGAATTGAATCACATCCCGCAGGAAGCGTGTGATCTCCACATCGCCAAAACTCATATTAATCACGCGTGCGCCATTTTCAACGGCATACACAATCGCCGCCGCCACATCGTCTTCTTCAAGCAAACCCCGGCTGGTGCCGGCACGCAGATTCATCACACGGCAATCGGGAGCCACACCGGCAACCCCAATGCCGTTGTTCGCCTGCGCCGCAAGAATCCCCGCAATCGCCGTTCCGTGCCCGTTCCCGTCGGCAGGATTGTCGTCGCGTTTTCGGTAATCACCGCCATCCGGGTAGTTGGGCGCGTCCACAAAATCCCAGCCCTGAATGTCATCCACGAAGCCGTTTCCGTCATCATCCACCCCGTTGAAATCGGATGAATCCACACGGCCGTTGTGGTTCAGATCCTCGCCGGGGTTAATCCAGATGGACTTTCTCAGATCGGGATGATTATAATCGATGCCCGTATCGATGACGGCCAGAAGCACCGACGGATCCCCGCGTGTGATGTCCCAGGCCTGCTCCGCCTCAATTTTACGGAGTCCCCATTGCCGGTCAAAGCCCGGATCATCCGGCGTCCATTCGATTTGAAACACACGGTTCTGCACGGCGTAAGCAATTTGCGGCAGCGCTTGCAGCGCCTGAATCAGCGAATCTGAATTGACGGAAGCCCGGTAACGCAAAAGGAAAAATTGTCTCTTAAAATCAAATATATTTTTTCGAAGCGATTTTTTTTGGGAGTGGAACGGCGTAAAAACAGGAACGACAGACCTCACCCGGGCGGGAAGTGATTTCAATACGGAGGCCGGAAGCCGGAATTTTCCATTTCTTTCCGCCGCAACTGCCGAGGGTCTTACTTTTACCACGATCTCACCCGGCACCGTTTGTGCGTGCGCTTCGGGCTGACCACAGAAAATCAGGCCAAAAATGAGGAGAAACCCTATTTTATTTGATTTCATTCAAAAGCATCCGGCCAATGCCATAACGGTCAATTTTAAATTCCGCTGCTATGTGTTTTTCAAACACATTAACAATTTTTGTAATGATTCATCCACAACGGGAAATCACTTTAAATTCAAAATAGCCCATTTGAATTGAAAAATCAAGAATTTTAAAGGGCTGTTTAGCCCGCCGGAGGCGATTGGCGTCAATCGAATGACCTATTTCATAAACAGGATAATAATTACACGTCGTCCGCCGGAAGCGGTCTTAAGCCTATTGGATTTGGCACTTTTCTATAAACATTGCGTCCCTGCGGCACTTTCAATAAACTCAAATTTTAAAGTTTCTCCCATAAAACTAGATTCGTTTCTTTTACGAATCTTTGGCACGATAGAGCCACTTCATTGAACAAAGATAGCCTTTAATGATACTTCCAATATCCATGTTCCGTTAGGGACAAAATGTTTATAGAAAATATTCTCTGTCCATTTTGAGTGCCGTTAGGTACGAAATGTCAAATTTGTCTATCCTGTTTCCTGAAAAGACTAATAGTATTTAGAACCATTTGAAATATGAAACAACCTTTTGTAAATAGGTTGTTTATAAAATATTGAACAGTCCTTAGGTTGACGGCAATCCACCTTCGGCGGAGAGCTTGTCGCAGCCGGGAAACACGGTGCCCATACAAAATGCCCATTTAATCTTGCAAGTGCGGATATTTTGTTTTAATTTTAATTGAAATCACAAAAATTTGTGAGGGAAAAATGGAACACATCCTTCAAAAATCCGCTTTGAAAGATCTTTTCACCTACGAAGATTACAAGCACCTGCCCAATGACGGGAAACGGTATGAAATTATCGAAGGGGAATTGCTCATTTCGCCATCTCCAAAAACCGGGCATCAGAGAATTCACGCCAGACTTTTTAATGCTCTCATGAATTTCGTTCAGAAAAACCATTCGGGTGAACTGTTTTCGGCTCCTTTAGATGTGGTCTTTTCAAATCTAAATGTCGTTCAGCCGGACTTACTCTTCATCTCAAAAAAGCGCCGGTCCATTATTGCGGAGGATAATATTCGGGGAGCGCCCGATTTGATTGTTGAAATTCTCTCACCGTACACCGAAAAAGCGGATCGCATTCAGAAAAAAGAGCTGTACGCCGTTTACGGTGTGCGGGAATACTGGATTGCCGATCCTGAGAAAGAGACGATCGAGGTGTACAGCCTGAGTGCCGAGGGATATCGGTTAAGCGGCACATTTGAGAAAACCGACCGGCTTCAATCCGTCATTTTAAAAGGGTTTGAAATTAACCTTTTCAATTAAATAATCCCGACCGATTTCCCCGGCAGCCAGCCCTGCTTTCCATCGGCCAGCCGAATTTCAAACCAGCCGTTTGTTTTTTGTTTTACCCGAACTTTAACCCCCTCATGAAGCGAGAACATGATTGTGCCGTTTTGATCGGGTGCGCTTTTAACATCCACTTTTGAGACCAGAACCACGGCTTCGGCGGCGTGCTTCTGCATCCACACCTTTGTGCCCCAGGTGAAGACAAAAATCACGAATACAATACCGATGATCCAGGCCAATTGACGGACGATTCGACGCACGGCCTCTTTTCGCAAAAGCAGTGTCAAAATGATAAAAATGACGAGCAGGACATATGAAATCGCCACGATCCAGAACAACGCCGCCATTCCAAAAAAATTTTGAAACGCCTTAAAATAGCGGCTGTAAAACAAATCCGGGATGGCCTGAATCCGGTCAACCACTCTGAGATTCACCAATTCCAGATTGTGCCGAATATCGCCGTCGCGGGGGGCTAACCGCAGCGCCCGATTGTAAAACAGCACCGCCGGACCAATCTTTCGCAATTTGTAGTAGGCATTTCCCAAATTATAGTAAAGCTCGGGCGATTCGTACCCCATCTTTAAAATTTCACCGTATGCGGAAATGGCCGCTTCATACTCTCCTTTTTGATAGAGATCATTTCCCTTCCGGAACAGATAATCCTGCTGGTCTGCCCGCAAAAGATTTGTATTGATCAAAACAGCCAATGCCAGCACGAAAATCGCCGTAAAAACCCGCTTCATTCCCGCTCTCCTAAATCGCCTTTTCCAATTGAATAATTGCCTGGCTGGCCGCTTCATAGCAGCTTTGCATTTCTTCGATCGAACTGTTTGCCGGTGCGAACCGCTGAAAATCACATATCTGTAAACACTTCAAGTATTTCTGAATGGTCTCTTCGTCCGCATGCCGGTCACGCATCAATTTTTCAACCTGATCGGTCATGATTCCGGCCGTCGGAAGATTGAATTTATCTCCCAAAAAGCCAAGCATCGCCCGGGAAATCTCCGCAAAAAATTCCTTCTGCGTTTCTTCCGACAACACTTTTTTGGCCTTCTGAAGCCGTTTTTTAGCCAATTGATTGGCTCTTTGACTGCGTGCAAAAGCGACATTCTCTTCGAGACGATCCTGGTACCGCCTGTAGCCGAACGCACCACCGAGCGCAACGAGCGGCAGAAAAACAATGAGCCAGAACAACGGAGACCCGTAAAAATAACGGTCTATTTTTTGGAACTTCGGCGATGTGGTTTTAATGAATCGAATATCCTTTCCGACAAGCTGTACTTCTTCCTTTGAAAGCCCTTCACCCAGGGAGATCAGCGATTCCGCACCGGGTTTTACATGAATCAAAAATTCGGAAGACGTAATGGTGCGGTAGGCTTTTCGCGCCGGATCAAAATAGCTGAACGAAATGGGGGCAATTCTCTGTTTGCCCGGAAATCTCGGAATGAATACGTACTCAAACCTCTTAAAGCCGCTGACGCCTCTCGTGCTTCGATTGATCTTTTCAGTTATTTTGGGTGCGTACCGTTCAAAATCCGGCGGTACATTGAATTTGGGTGCGGGCAGCATTTTGATATTTCCCGATCCGGAGATTTTTACGGTCATGGTCACGGTTTCATTCGTTTTCACCGAGTCTTTATTCACTTTCACCGTCATATTAAATCGACCCACGGCGCCTGAAAAATCTGCCGGCCGGCCGGCTTTCGGAAAGGGCAGCACATGAATGGTTATCGGCTTCGACCGGATATTCTTCTCAACCTCGCGTCCGAAGAAATCATCATTAAAAAAATTATTAAAAATATCGCGCGAGGGACGGGTATTTCGCATTCGCACCTGGCAGGTCACCACCATCGGATCGATTACTTTTTTGCCCGGATCCGTTGGGAAAAGGACCATCTTTTTCAGATCGGCCACCATGTATTTGACGCCGTTTACAATTTCCTCGCGGGTCTGCGGCTGCCGGGGCATGGGGATTTCTTCAGCCCAAAAACCGACCGTTTTGGGAAGGGCTTTAATCCCGTAACCCGTCACAGAGACACGGGTGTAGATCCGGTACGTGAGAATAATGGGTTCATTTTGGTAAACTTCGCGTTTATTCACAAGCGCCCGCAGGAAAAGAGCCCCTCCTAAATCGGGCTTTGTCTGCATTCCGGCTTCGGGTTTCTGCGGCGGCGCAGACCGGCCGGCCGCAGACGGTTGGCTCGCAGCCGATCTCCGAATCATAATGGACACCGGGTTGGTTTTGTACGTTTTTCCTTTCACGATGACTTTTATCGGCGGAATGGTGAAGCTGCCAGGCCGAATCGCCCGGAAATAGTAGATCAGTGTTTTTGAGGCGGACATTCTGCCGTTGATAAACTGAATGCTCTGGGAGCTGCTGCTGCCCATGAACCTCGCAAATTTGGAAATATCCGGCAACTGCGGGGAAGCGATTTTGTTGGCCTGACTCCCGGAAGCCTGCACCGAAAGCGTAAACTGCCCCCCCACAGAAACATCATTCCGATTCAGGTAAGCCCGCACGGTTAAATTCCCCGCCCACGACAGAGTGGTCAGAAAAACCGTGAGCAGGCCTGCACTTAAAATAAACTGTTTAAACCGCATTAATTTGTGTCACCATTAATTTCATTTATTCAATGACTTGACCTTGAATTCCGGAACAGTGAAATTCCGTCACCAATCTTTTGCCACACGCACACGCCCGCCGCGGGACTTCATTCGCCGTTTTTTTTGCAGCTTTTTTTCATCATTTCTCAGGGCATTCAATATTCTCTCGGCATTCTTCTTGGTCATTTCATTTTTTTTCATTTTCCGGGCTTGCTGCTGTTCCTGCTGCTGCTGTTGGTTCCGGTCTTTCTTTTTGTTTTGCGGCTGATTTTTTTGATTCTGCCCCTGTTTTTTCTGCTGTTTTT
>BDTM01000114.1 GCA_002898015.1 bacterium BMS3Bbin03
GGGAGCCTTCAAGGGCGGAATTTGCAATTCTTCTGCTGACTTCTCCGATCGAGCCGTTTTTTTCTGCGTCGATGTCTTCCGCAATTTTTTTTACGGTTGAGGCCATGTTCGTTCCGGTATCCCCATCAGGCACCGGAAACACATTGATATCATTGAGGTGCTGCATTTTTTTCATCAGGCTTTCGGCACCCGCTTTCATGGCCCGACAAAGGCGTCTTCCATTTAAATAATGAATCTTCACGCCCCAATCATCTCCCTTCGTTTTTTTTCTCTGTAAACAGCAGCCGTCTCTATTTTAATAAAAAAAATTGTCGCTGTCAAGTGATTTGTACAAATAAACAAATTTGTAACATTCGGAAAAAATAGCTGTGCCTACCTATAACTTGACATTTGCGTCAGGAATTCGTATTTTTAAACTATATGCAGGAGAAACTGTTTCGTTCACAACTCTAAATGTTGAACCGGTCTGATGAATTTGGCAAAAAAGCCTTGATTAAGACATAAATATTTTGTAAACTTTAAAAATAAATTTAAATTAGAGAAATCCAATATAAAAAATGTTAAATAAAATTCAAAGCTTGTGTGATTTAAATACCTCGATTGAACATTCGGCTCTATCCAATTACAGTCGAACAGCCGTGATCCATGCTGACAGGCGATATTCCTACAAAGAAATTTATAATTCTATCCTGAATCTGGCGTGCGGACTCCAAAAACTTGGAATCGGGAGAGGAGACCGGGTGGCGATCATGCTGCCGAACATCCCGCTTTTTCCGATCGCTTACTACGCCATCTTACAAATTGGTGCGGTTGTGGTTCCGATTAACACGATGTTTCGGGAACCGGAGATTCATTACATTCTAGAGGATTCGGAAAGCCTGGCCATTATCATCCGGGATGAAATTCTGGAAGAAGTCGGGAGAGCGGCAGAAGATATCGATTCCTGTGCACACATTATTGTTTTGGGAGAAAATCTCCCCGGGGAGGTTGTGGATTTAAATGAGCTGCTGGACGAAGCTAATCTCAACCCGGAAGGGGTTCGGGTCACGCCGGATGATCCGGCTGTGATTCTTTACACATCCGGCACCACCGGGCGTCCCAGGGGGGCTGTTCTGTCACACGGAAACTTGGTTTCAAATGCCCGTGCCTCTGTCCAAATCGGGCAAATTTCTTCCAAAGATGTCTTTTTGGGTGTGCTGCCGTTTTATCATTCATTCGGGCAGACCGTCTCGATGAATGCGGCTTTCTGTGCGGGCGCCAGAATTGTGATGCTTTCGAAATTCAACCCTGAAAATGTGTTTCAGGCGATTGAAAAGGAGAAAGTCACCATTTTTGCCGCAGTTCCCACCATGTTAAAAATAATGGTCGATTATGAAGGCCCTGCGGGAGAGCTGTCCTCCATTCGAAGACTTTTGTCGGGCGGGGCAAAATTGGAATTATCTTTGATGGAAGAATTCGAACAAAAATTTAAAATTCCCATTTACGAAGGGTACGGTTTAACCGAAGCCTCTCCTGTGGTGACATTTAACCCCGAAGGCTTCGGACGGAAATCGGGTTCGGCGGGTATTCCCCTGCCGGATGTTCATATCAAAATTATCGATGAATCCGGGAATGAACTGGTTCCTGAGAAAGAGGGCGAAATAATTGTGCGCGGGCCCAACGTCATGGAACGGTATTTGAACCGTCCGGAAGCCACAAAGGAAATTCTGAGAGACGGTTGGCTGCACACCGCCGACATCGGGTACATCGATGAAGAGGGTTATTTGTACATTGTAGACCGGAAGGGGGATATGATTATTAAGGGCGGTTTTAATGTGTACCCCCGTGAGATTGAAGAATTACTTTTACACCATCCGGCGATTGCAGAAGTTGCCGTGATCGGCGTTCCGGATGCGGTACAGGGCGAGGAGGTCAAGGCTTACGTGGTTCTCAGGCAAAATGCAGATGTGTCCTCGGATGAAATTATTGCGTATTGTTTATCACAAATCGCCCGGTACAAATGCCCAAAATATGTGAGCTTTGTACAATCGCTTCCCCAAAATGCTCTGGGACGCGTCCAAAAGCATCTTTTAAAAAAAGGAAGATTTTCTAAGTAGGGGGCGCGGCAATGACATTAAAAACGGAACGCGGAAAGCCCCGGTTTTACGAATAATCATGGATTTAAGCGGTTTTCGGATTTATTCGAATTTGACAAAAAGCGTAATTCAAACGATGGAGGTGAATCGTGAAAGACTATTCAATGGGCAAACTTAGAAATGTGGGGTTAATTTCTCATGGAGGTGTCGGCAAAACCTCTCTGGCCGAAGCCATGTTGTTTAATGCGGGCGAAACAAACCGGCTTGGGAAGGTCGAAGACGGCACCACCGTTTCGGATTGTCACGACGATGAAATCGAACGAAAAATTTCAATCAATACATCCCTTTTGCACTATGAGTGGAAACATCATAAAGTCAATCTTTTGGATACACCCGGTTACTCGGATTTTCTCGGCGAAGTGCGGGGTGCCCTTCGGGTGGTCGAAACGGGGGTTGTGCTGATTAATGCCGTGTCGGGTGTGGAAGTGGGTACCGAACAGGTATGGGAATTTGCAGAAGAGGAAGATGCCTCCAGAATCTTTTTTATTAATCGAATGGATAAAGAAAACGCCAGCTTCGAAAAAACAGTCGACATGCTCAAAGATCGTTTTGGAATGAAAGTGGTGCCGGTTCAGTTTCCGGTGAAAGAGGGGGATGGTTTTCATTCTTTTGTGGATTTGATTCATAAAAAACTGGTAACCTGCACGACGGACGGTTCAGGGAAAGCCACCGAATCGGCAATACCGGCAGATTTGAAGGATAAAGCCGATGAACTGCATGAAAAACTGGTGGAAGCGATTGCAGAGAGTGATGATGAAATTCTGGAAAAGTATTTTGAAGAGGGCAAAATTTCTGCCGAAGATTTTAAAACAGGCCTGCTGAAAGGCATCAAAGAAAAAAATATTTTTCCTGTTTTAGTGGGGGCGGCTTTACACAATATCGGCGTGAAAGAGCTCATGGACTTTATTGTGAACTTTGCCCCCAGTCCGGCTGAATTTCCTGAAGTGGTCGGTCAGGACATTAAATCGGGTGAAGAGATTGTCCGGAAGGCTTCTCCGGACGCACCCATGGCCTCTCTGGTTTTCAAGATCATTTCTGAGCTCCATGTCGGGGAATTTTCCTGTTTCAGGGTGTTTTCGGGTGTGATGCGTGTCGGGGATGAAGTGCTTAATCCCAATCAGAATTCGACTGAAAAAATCGGACAAATTTATATTCTGAACGGAAAAAACAGAAAAGAAGTTTCCCAGGTCAGTGCAGGCGATATGGCCTCTGTTGTGAAATTGAAAAATACACACGCCGGAAATACGCTGTGTGATAAAAAGGAACCGATTTTGTTGAAAGGCATTAAATTCCCCGAACCGGTCATTCGCGTGGCGGTAGAGCCGAAATCGAAAGGGGATGAAGAAAAAATTGGTGTTGGGCTGCAGACCATCCACGAAGAGGATCCGACATTTATTTCAAGATTTGATCCTGAATTGCGGCAGACCATCATTCAGGGACAGGGTGAGCTTCACCTGGCCATCGTTGTCAGGCGCCTGAAAGATAAGTTTGGGGTTGAAGTCGATTTAGCCGAACCGAAAATTCCTTACCGTGAGACGATTAAAGGCAAAGCGGAAGTTCAGGGCAAATACAAGCGCCAGTCCGGCGGGCGCGGCCAGTACGGCGATGTCTGGATTCGTCTTGAAAGCAGAAACCGCGGCGAAGGTTATGAATTTGTCGATGCGATTGTGGGGGGTGTGGTGCCCGGCAAATACATTCCTGCGGTGGATAAGGGCATCCAGGAGGCCATGACCGAAGGCGTTCTGGCCGGTTACCCGGTCGTTGATGTCAAGGCGACGCTTTATGACGGTTCGTATCACTCGGTCGATTCTTCAGACATGGCGTTTAAAATTGCCGGTTCGATGGCATTTAAGAAAGCATTCCTGGAAGCAAAGCCCATTTTATTGGAGCCGATCTATGATGTGGAGGTAAAAGTTCCGGAGGAATATCTGGGGGATGTGATGGGTGATTTGTCCAGCCGGCGGGGCAAGATTCAAGGGATCGATGCCGAAGGGCCGTTTCAGATTATTCGTGCCAAAGTGCCTCTGGCAGAGCTGTACCGTTATTCTACCTCTCTGCGTTCGATGACGCAGGGACGCGGCATTCACCGGCGAAAATTCAGCCATTACGAGGAAGTGCCGCGTGACATTGCAGAAAAAATCATCGCAGCGGCGAAGCAAGAGAAGGAAAATGAAAATAAATAACGGAAAAGGCATCACCCGTCTCTGGGCGCCGTGGCGGCTGCAATATATTCAAAATGCAGATGCGGAAAAAGAAAAAGGATGCATCTTTTGTTTGATTCCGGAGGAGACACCGGAAAAGGACCGAAAGAATCTTTTGTTGTACCGCGGCGAAAAAACGTTCGTTGTTTTAAATCGATTTCCTTACAACAACGGTCATCTTATGGTTGTACCTTACCGGCATATTGCCGGGTTCGAATCGCTTGAGTCTGATGAAAAATTAGAAATGATGAATCTGATTGAAAAGTCGATTCTGGCACTTAAAAAGGCTTTTCACCCCCAGGGATTCAACGTGGGTATGAATCTCGGCAGAGTGGCCGGGGCCGGCATCGACAAACATATCCATTTTCACATTGTGCCCCGCTGGAACGGCGACACAAATTTTATGCCGGTTATCGGCCAGACGAAAGTCATTTCTTCCAGCCTGGAAGATACGCTGCTTGTTCTGAAGCAGTACTTTTAAGGGGCTTAGTCGTCCATCGAGAAGGACTTTTTCCCAAGATAAATGTCGTACGCGTTATCCACATCCATTTCCTTGAATGTAATAGATGAGATCGCGTTGCACATCCGAACAGCCTCGTCAAAGGGCTTTTGGTGAATGTTGCGTCCGGTGGCATTTCCCGCCGCCCCGGAGACGAAAATCTGATCATGAAGCTGTTGTAAAAATCCTTTTGCGTCCATTGAAGAGCCGCCCGCACAAACCACTTTTGTGCGTCCTGCCGCAAGAATCGCTTCTTTGAGAAGTTCCTTCGATGCTTCACCCTCTTTTTTAGGGTAATTCACTTTAACGAAGTCTGACCCCAGCGCGGCTGCAACGCCTGTCGCCCCCGCAATGAGATGCGGATCTTTCTCGTCCTTCACCGCTTTTCCGCGGGGATAAATCCACAGCACGGTGATTAATCCCGCCTGATGCGCTTCGTACACAATTTGGGCGGCCTGCCGCAGCATATCCGCCTCAAAATCGCTTCCCAGATAAATGGTGTATCCCACAGCCAGAATATTGAGTCGTGTATTATTTTTAAAGTTGACCACCTGATCCACTTCAATCCATTGGTTGCTGAAGGGATCCATCTGTTCGGTTTTCACAAGATTTGTTTTTGAATTTAATTTGACAAGATAAGGCACATCGGCAAAATCCCGGCCGTAGCGTGAAATAAATCCCAATTGTGTGGCAAATACGCCGATTTCGCTCGCCTGAGCCACTCGAAAAAGATGGTCGGGGGTGTTGTCGTCGGCCGCAATGCCGTCGCCGAAAAAATCTTTGTTAAGATGTTCCACTTTCTGGTCGCCGGCAAATAACATGATGCGGCCGGTACTCCGTGTAATGGCCAGATAATTATCGATGTACGTATTTTCTGCCTCTTTGGGTACATCGAAGGGCACTTGAACCTCTTTTGCGGTTATCATGATTGACGTCCTTTCATTTTAATAAAAATCCCTGCCCGGGTGAGCGGCCTGACGAAAGGGCCGTGGTAATCACGGTGGGCGCCGCCTGAGACGTTTCATGTTTCCTCCGATGTGTGGGGAAGCACATCCCTTGCGGGCGAGGCCTGCATTCCACGTCCAGAGCAAAGCTCCCTTTCGTTAAGTGTTGGCTCTTTGTCTCAACGGCCACAAACCAACGAGCAGGGAAAATCTCCTGACACTATAAAGATGTCAAAAAAAAAGCCAAATGTCAAGTGAAAAAAAACAACCCTAAAAAAAAATTACACGATTTCCGGCCGGGTAAAACCGCTAAAAATTAATGGGTGTCAAGGTCATAAAATAGATTTTCTAAACTGCCGCAGCAAAGGGCAGACACAAGGCCTGCCCCTACAGAAAATTAATTGTAGGGCGATTCGCTGAATCGCCATAAAAATCATTGCAGCGATTCAACAAATATGGTTAATTCAAAATCCTGAAAAAGCCGCGTGAGCGACGGTATGTTGGTGGCCGTGATCATTGGTATAAAAAAAGATTCCTACGCTGGCCATTCGCGTCAACCTAAAAGGATTGCTGAAAACACAAAAGGATCGCTAACATTTATATTTTCAATAAATTATTCTTTGTGAACTTTGCGCCTTCTTAAAGTGCTCGGCGGTGAAATAGATACTTTTGATACAGCTTCCTGCGATCATTAACAATAAAAATAATTCCGTTAATCGAATGGATCTGCGGTAATGGTTTTGCAGGAGCGTATTTCAGGGCTATTATTCTGTCTGTTGGGGCGATGCATTCGCAGGAAATGATTTGTCCATTTGCAGCAATTTTGCCACCGAATGCATCACCCTTACGGATTATCCTGGTTTTCATCACCCCTATCCCATTTCATTGGAATTCTATCTTTCCTTTACGGCCGAATCGTTATTAAAAATCTGCGATACAGCACAACGAATCCCCAATACGCATTGAGAATCAGAAGATTAAACCAGAGGTACGTATCGATTTTATTTAAAATAAGGGCAAGAATTACAAAAGTTAATTCCGTGCCTAACCCCAAAAAACCGGACAGCCGAAGCGCCTGCGGGTGGCTGTACCATTTTTGTAAAAGTGTCTTGCGATCCAAACGGTCCGATTTTTTAAAACGCCGGAGACACCAGTTATCCAGAAGACCCGCCAATTGATCCTGCCAGTTATAAAAGAAAATATAAATCTTTTGTAAAATCAGGGCAACCGGATCGCCTTCACGGTCCGCTTCGGTGAGGCCCTCAAACCGGCGATTCTGAGTGAGCTTTTGTTCAAGATGCAAAAAGGCCACAAAATAAAAAACGAAATAGGAAACCCGCAGGGAGAGAGATAAAAAAGCCAGCGACACCAATATCCAGATTTCAGGGGAGGGCCGGATTTGATAGAGGGTCCGGCCAATAGCGGAAAATACCAGCAAATTGATCATAAAATCTGAAACGGAATCCAAAAACCGTCCACGGCGGTCTTCCAGATGTTTGGCGCGGGCAAGCTGCCCGTCAACCGCATCGAGCATATTTTTAATGAAAAGGAAAATGCCGCCCCAGAGAAGATTTCCCCTAAAAATAAGAACAGCCGCCAAAACACCAAACCCCGTACCGAGCAGAACCACCTGGATGGGCAGAATGTTTGTGGGATACAAAAATCCCACCACAACTGAGGCCGCCGGACGAATGAAATACGTATTCAAAAGCTCATCCGCCTGCCGCGATTTGAGCGATGCCTCGTATAAAAAATGAAACCTTTGTTTGAAAATTCTCATCGGGTTCAAACCAAATTACGGAACTGATTTCCGATCGTGTTGTTAAACTCATTACTTCAAATTGGCAATCGCCAAAGCAGTTTTATCATCCGATTGGGCATTTTTAAAATGTTGCGTTCGTAGGATATATTTTTTATATTAAATTGATTTTTGAGAAAAATGTTCAGAAAGGAGAAAATACATGTTTAAAAAGGTGATTTGGACAGGATTACTTCTGGCATTTTTTGCTGTTTGGCAGTTTAGCGGATGTTCGAAGAAATCAAATGAAGGAAATTCAAAAACGGCCGGAACATCCTCAAAGCAGACCGCCGGAGCAGCGAAGACCTCAGCTAATAGTCAAACCCCTTTAAACAAAATGAAAACAAATCCGGGAACAGAAAAATCGGTAAATAACGCAGCACCGGAAAATGTCCTTTCGGCGAACATCAAACAATACATGAAAAAACTGCAGATTCAGGCACCCATTAAAAGTGTAGAAGCCATGGATTTTACGGGCGTCAATCTGAACGGTGAAACCGTAAAGTTGTCGGATTATAGAGGTAAAGTGGTTTTCTTGAATTTCTGGGCCACCTGGTGTCCCTGGTGTGTGAAAGAAATGCCGTCCATGCAGACCTTGCTGGAAAAGATGCAGAAAACAAACGGCAAGAATTTTGTTATTTTGGCGGTGGATGCCGGTGAAAGCAAATCTCAGGTTGTAAAATGGCTTAAGGATAAAAATCTAAAATTCGATTTTGTTCTGGATCCAAAAAGCCAGATAAACGGCATGTACGGCGTTCGGGGACTGCCTTCCACGTACATCGTGAGGAAAAACGGCCGGATTCTGGGGCGAGCCGTCGGCGCCCGGGACTGGGCAACAGAAGCCTCCTACAAGCTCTTCGAAGCTTTATTGAAAGAATAATTTATGCATAAAAATCATTATTTTAATCCCAAAACTGCGTCATTGTTGTGGGTTCTTTTGGTGAGTTTTGCCCTGTTCCTCAATCGTGCGTCGGGAGCGGGTAACGCTTTAAACAAAGAAAATGAAATTAAAATAATTGAGACCACCAGCCACTCGTTAACATTTGATTTCCATCTGATAAATTTGCGGGCTGATTCCGTGAAAATCGATGGCAGGCTTTTCTACCGGTTTTCCTTTTTGGATAAAAGCAGTGATTTTTCCCCCAATCGCCCTGAGCTTCCCTTTGCCGTCCTTCCGGTTGGAATTCCGCCCGGCGCACATGCGGAAATTTCCGTACTCGGCACAGAGACAAAACAGCTTTTCAACTCAGACGTCGTTCCGACGCCCCAGTGGAAGAAAGTCAACGGGCTGCACGAAACGTTTTACAAAATTCCCGGGGATTATTTCAATAAAGATCAATTCACGCCGTCCCAAATTGCAAAAGTTGTGGACACCGGTTTTATGGAAGATTTATTTTTGGCCAGAATAAAAATCTCCCCGATTCAATACAATCCGGCGCGGCACTCCGTTAAAATTTACACGAAAATGCGCATCCGAATTCTGTTCACCGGCGGGAAAAAAGCAGACCGGACAGAATTTCTGCAATCCACCGGAAACCTGAATCCTTACGACGGCGCCGTCATTAATCTTGATCAGGCGAAAAAATGGATTATTCCACCGCCCCGGAAAACGCTGAGGAAACCGATCCGTTTTTGGGGTTCCGGAGTTTGGTATAAATTTCCGGTTTATAAAAACGGCATTTACAAGATTACCGGGAAATTTTTGAAGGACAACGGGATTAATATTTCCACAATTGATCCGAAAACACTGAAAATTTATAATAATGGGGGGAAAGCACTGCCAAGAGGACTGAATGCCCCCCGGCCGGACAGCCTTCTGGAAAATGCAATCTATCTTGTCGATGGAAACGACGGCCATTTCGATGAAAACGACTATTTTTTATTTTACGGAAGATCTGTAACGGGCTGGAATTACAAGCCTGAAGATACAGACCGCCCCTGGCAGCACTACCTTAATCCGTACACGAAGAAAGACATCTATTGGCTCACATTTAATGACGGGGAAACCGGAAAACGCATGCAGACCGTTTCTGCCGCACCGGAATCCGGCCTGCCGGAACTCACACAATTTAAAGAACATGTGTTTTGGGAGGAGGAGATTTATAACCCGCTCCACTCGGGGATGATCTGGTTCGGCATGAATTTTTTGGGACAGGATGAGAAATCGCTGACGGTATTGCTGCCCGACCTCGTTTCCGGAAGTGAAATTAATGCCATTTTTCAAATGTATTCGTTTACAAGCGAGAAACAGCACATAAACTGGTCTTTGAATTCTAATTCGGCATCATCAAAAGCGTTTTATGCGTACCGGTTGAAGGATCTTTATTTTAAAAATATTTTGGGAGCAAAAAGCGGTGAAAACGAATTGGCCATCAAATATGAGGGCAAAAATCCCACGAGTCAGCTTTATCTGGACTGGATCGAATTTGAGTACCCCCGTCGCCTGAGCTTAAAAAACGGGGCTCTTTTCTTCAATACTCCTGTAGACGGCCGTCGTTATCGGTGGGCTGTCTCGGGCGTGACGGAATCTTCGACCCTGTTATTTGATGTGACCGATTTCCGGAGCGTTCGTTTGCTCAGCGATTGGACACTTTCTCAGAAAAATCTTCAGTTTTCACTTGCCACGCGTTATGATAAACCCTTACGGTTAATGGCTGTTGAACCGAAGGCGTTCCAAACCCCCGGTTCGCTCATTAAGGACGAAACGTCGGACTTGCGCAATCGGCAAAACGGGGCGGATTTTCTGATTATCACACACAGCAATTTTTACAATGCGGCAATGGGATTGAAAAATCTCCGGGAAACGCACGGTCGCATGGCCACAACCGTCGTCAAAATTGAGGATGTGTACGATGAATTTTCCGGCGGGATGTTTGATCCGACCGCTATCCGGGATTTCCTGAAATATGTGTATTTTAATTGGAATAAACGCCCGCAATATGTATTGCTTTTCGGTGACGGCGATTATGACTATAAAAATATCATCGGTAATGCAGATGAAAATTGGATTCCCGCCTATGAGGATTCGAGCCTGGCTGAATACACAACCCGCACAACGGATGACTGGTACGCCTACGTCAACGGAACGGACCATCTGGTTGATTATTCGATTGGAAGAATCCCCAGCCAAACCACGGATCAGGCTGAAAATGTGTTGAACAAGATTGTGAATTACGAATCGAATCCGGATTATGGTCCCTGGAGGAACACCGTGACGATTGTGGCGGATGACGAATTTGGAGACCTTTCACAGGGCAATGACAATGAATTAATGCACGTGCTGGACGCAGAAGACATTGCGGAACATTATTATCCCCCCTTGTTTAATAAGAAGAAGATTTATTTAATGGAATATCCGTTGGTCCTGAGTCCTGCGGGCCGCCGAAAACCGGCTGCCGAGAATGACTTTGTTCAGCAAATCAATAAGGGGTGTTTGATGATCAATTATCTTGGGCACGGCAATGAGCGGCTGTTGGCTCACGAGCGTGTCATCCAGATCAGCAAGGATTTGCCGAGAATCATAAATGCAGGGCGCCTGGCTTTCTGGATTGCCGCCACCTGTGCGTTTGGCCGATATGATATGCCGGAAGAACAAAGTATGGCGGAGCAGTTGATGACGGAAGCGGATAATGGGGCGATTGCATTATTGTCCGCCTCGAGAGATGCGTTTGCTCAGCCAAATGCCGATTTTAACAAACGTTACCTGTCAAAATTGTTTATCACGCCTCACCGCACCAGACGGATCGGAGATGCTTTACGGTTGACAAAAATTTCCGCGATAAATATCGTAAATGACGAGAAATACTGGCTTTGTGGTGATCCTACATTGAACCTGGCGGTGCCCAGACTGAAAGTAGAATTACAGAAAATTTCCCCGGACAGTTTAAAGGCACTCAGCAAAATTCTTGTGACGGGCTCGGTTTTGGATAAGGGGCAAATCGCCGCCGATTTTAACGGCAAAGTGGATTTAAAAGCCTTCGATTCCAAACGGCCCACCGCTTACACAACGGCCAGAGGGTCTACCGTCCATTTTATTTTACCGGGCCGACCCATTTTCAGGGGAGAGGGCAAAATCACAAATGGCCGTTTTTCGATGCAATTTATTGTGCCGAAAGATATTAGTTACGGCGGCAATTTAGGACGGATCAGCGCGTACATCTGGAATGACCAAATCGATGGCTCCGGTTATAAAGATAACATTGCCGTGGACGGCACCGCAAAAGGATTGGTCGATCACCGGGGTCCGAAGATTCAAATCGGTTTTAAAAATCAAAATTTTATGGACGGAGATCTGTTGGCGCCCGATCCGGTTATGGAGGTAACTCTGACGGATGAACAAAGCGGGATTAACATCGCCGGTGACATCGGCCATAAAATTACGCTGATTTTAGATAATAATCCGTCTACAAAGCGCAACATCACAGATTACTTTCAATACAATGTGGGCAGCTATTTTTCCGGAAAGCTGGAATATCCTTTAACCGATATTAAAACGGGTTTTCATTCTGCGGAAATAAAAGCCTGGGATAATTCGAATAATTCTTCTACGCAAACGGTGCATTTTACAATTACACCCCAAAATGAATTAATCGTGCAGAGGCTTTATCCCTATCCCAACCCGTTCGAAAACGCCACAACGCTCTCTTTCGAGATTAATCAGCCTGCACAGATTTCGCTAAAAATCTATACATTGTCAGGGAGATTAATCGCCGAGCTGCCTGTTTACGATGCAAATGCAGGATTTAATACGATGCGTTGGGACGGGCATGATCAGGATGGGGATGAAATTTCCAACGGTGTTTATCTATTTAAATTTCAAGCCAGTGCAGAAAAACTATCTTTCCAAAAAATTGGCAAATTCATCAAGATGAAGTAAATGCTCCGGTGTTAAAACCGGGGGTTAAAAACTTTTTGGTGCCCTTCAGGAAGTTTCATTTGTTTTTTTCTTAAAATCATGTTGATTTTATTATTTCCAATGGTTAAATTGTTTTCAAATCAATTGAAAATTCGAAACTTATAAAACCCCCTCTTTTCAGATGCCAATAAAAAAAATAAAACTTTTTTTGAATTCTTTTATTCTGCTTATCCTCATTTTTTACTTGATTTCTGTTGTCCTGTCGGATAAACTAAATCTTTCCGGTAATGTGAATGATGCTCATATCTTTCGGACTGTTTTCCAAAAATCGTTTATTGGAAAAATACGCGTGAAAGTCCAGGATATGAATAATGACGGATATGATGAGATTCTCGTTGTTAAAGAAAGAGGGGTTTTAGGAAAATCTAAGAACGATCAGCTTCTATATTTTTCAGATATTGATTCACCGCCGAACATTTTTATCCTGAATGGAATATGCAGAGATTTTACCGTAGACGATATCTATTTGCGTCGTCCGGGAAAAGAAATCATAATATTAGAAACATCTGATTCCGGGCTGAAAGCGGAAATATTTGGCTATGCCGGTCAATTTATTAAAAGATTCAAAATATTTGACAAAACCTCGCGGATAAGCAAGACTTCTATTTTAGGGATCCTCGATTGGGACAACGACGGCAGATTAGACCTGATGATGTATATCCGAAAAGATTTTCCCGATCAAGTTCATTATGGAATTTATGCCGTCTCTTTGGGACAGAATCCCGGCAAAGTGATCTGGCACCGGCCCATACCTTACCGGTCTAACATCAATCTGTATGTGGATGACCTTCAGGGAAATGGATTGAAAGACCGCCTGTTTTTTATCCGTCCGTTCTGGGGAGACCCCATCAAAAATGCCGAATTAATCACGTATAATCACAGCGGAAATCTATTGTGGGAAAAACAACTGCCGGGTTACCGCGGGTTTTTAAAAACATTCGATATGGACCCCAAAATTCCCGGGAAAGAAATCGTTGTGTCCGTTTCCGGTGCTTTGGGAGCGATTGCAGAAAATTATATGATGATCCTGCAGTCTCAGAATGGGAAACTTTTAAAGGAGCAAACGTTCATCGATAAATTGCTTGCTTTTGCAATTTATCCGACGCCGAAAGGCCCCAATTGCATTTTATTCATTCGGAACGGTTATTACTACATTTTGGATCGCAGATTAAATGTTGTAAAAAAACAAAAATTTTATGCGGGCTATTGGAAGGAAATTCGAAAAATCGATATTAATAATCGCGAAGCAAAAGAATTCTTGATTATTGGTTCAAGAGAAGTATTACTGGTTACAAATGCTTTTAAACGCATTACCAGTGTACCGACGGTCATCAACCATGTGTTTACTTATTACATGAGCGGACAAAGCAAACCCATGCTTCTTATGGCAACGGACGGAGGAAAACTTTATTTCCTCTCGTACACCGTGAATTTAAACTATTATCTCACACGCGGAAAATTTATTTTTTTGGGAATATTAGTGCTGCTCGTTCTATTTCGTCTTTTTGCCACAAATGTGAAAGAAAAAACCAACGGTGAATGGGAAAGTCTGATCGGAAAGTTCTTTACGGAACAATCCAGGTTTGCCACACTGGTTTTTTCTAAATCCGGACAGTTGATAAAGTACAATTCGAGTGCCGAAAAATTAATTCATTTAAATTTTGCCTCTTATACGGGTGAGCATTATCATAAATTTCTAAACGGCGAATTAAAGTCTTTTATTGAATTGCTGGATGAATTCTTTTCTGAAAAAATCGGCAATAAAAGCGTTTCGCTGTCCATCAAAATCAGCCATATAGAAATGAATTTACAGGTTGATCTTCATTGGATTAACCACCCTGAGTCGTCTTCAGATAAAATCATATTGATGATTTTGCAGGATATGACCGAATTAACGCGCACACATCGACTCAGTGCGTGGATCAGCATGGCGCAGCGCATTGCCCATGATATTAAAACGCCTTTATCGACGGTAAATCTTACGGCACAGCGTCTCGAAATGGCGCTTGACTCGAATGAAAAGCCCAGGCCGAATGAATATAAATCCTATATTCGAACCATGGAAGAAGAGATTGACAGAATCCGTAAAATCACAAACGGGTTTTTAAAATTTGTACGGCTGGAAAAACTTGATTTCATGCCGGTTAATGCAAACGAAGTGATTCAAAGGGTTTGCTTTACCATTCAACAGGGGCTGCCTCCTGAAATTGAACTAAACATGAATCTGAATTTTAAAATTCCCTCGATCTCTGCAGATGAAGACCAAATTGTCATTTTACTGGAAAACATCCTGGATAACGCCGTGAAAGCGATAGAGGATAGCGGAAAAATTACGGTGACGACCGATACGATTCAGGAATGGGATGAATTCAATCAGAATTTTAACGCTTCCGTTGTGATCGAAATAGCGGATACGGGGATCGGCATGACGGATGAGATGCTCGATTCAATCTTCCAGCCGTTTTTTACCACACGTAAAGAGGGCGTTGGTTTGGGATTGATGATTGTGAAAGAGATTGTCAAAGCACATGACGGCAAAGTTCGTGTCCGGAGTAAAAGAAATATCGGCACTCAGATTAGTTTAAACTTTCCGGTTCGCTGATTTGTAGTATTTATACAACAGTGTTGTATGTTATTATTGACAATTGTGGTTTTATAACCACAGTGTCGCCGCTGTGTCTAACTCAATACCCCTTGGAACAATTCTTGCAAAAGACACTTGGCAAACGATCACGACAATGTCTCAAATAATAGACACAAATAAGTCAAAGCAGGCACAAAGCTCCCACAGAGATTTCCTTCTTTGTGCGTTTAAGAATTTAATTTAAAAACTAATTTTTGAAATTATCAAATGGAACGATTTATATCAAATGGAAAAATCAGGGTTCTGGCCGTCGATGATGACGAACGCATGATAAGAGCGCTGAAAGATATTTTGGAATTCAAAGGCTTTAAGGTCGATTTGGCGAAAGATGGAATCGAAGCGCTTGAAAAGGTGAGACAAAACGAGTTTGATGCGGTTGTTCTGGATATTCTGCTGCCCCAAAAAAACGGCATCGATGTGTTGAAGGAAGTGGTTGCGGAAAAACCAAAACTGCCCGTTGTGATGATCTCCGGCCACGGCACGATTCGGCTGGCGGTGGAATCCACTAAATTAGGCGCTTACGATTTTCTGGAAAAGCCGCTGGATGCCGAGCGTGTGATCATCACGCTCAAAAATGCGGTTGAGAAATACCGGCTTGAGAGAAAATTGGATTCGTTAATACGGGATTCCATGGAACGCTACAAAATGATCGGAAAGAGCAATGCGATCCGGAAGATCTTTCAAATCATTGAGCGGGCGGCCCCGACGAACGGAAGAATTTTGATTCAGGGTGAAAGCGGCACGGGAAAAGAATTAGTCGCTCAGGCCATTCATCATCTGGGAAATCGATCGGACGGCCCTTTTATGCGGTTAAACTGTGCTTCTATTCCGGAAGAGCTCATTGAGAGTGAATTATTCGGTTATACGAAAGGCGCTTTTACGGGGGCATCAGCGGATAAAGACGGCCTTTTTAAAGTGGCAAATAACGGTACATTGTTTTTAGACGAAATTGCCGACATGAGTCTCAGGGCACAGGCGAAGGTTCTGCGGGCTATCGATGAAGGCGAAATTCAAAAAGTGGGCGGCGCGGAACCGGAAAAAGTCGATGTGCGGGTCATTGCCGCCACCAATAAGAACTTAAGGCCACTGATTCAGGAGGGCCGGTTCAGAGAGGATTTATTTTACAGACTTAACGTGGTGACGATCGAAATTCCGCCGCTGCGGGAGAGAAAAGAAGATATTCCCGCCCTTTTAGCGCATTATAACAAACTGTTTTCGGAAGAAAATAACGTCAAAATACGCACATTCTCAACAGATGCACTCATTCTTCTGGTGGAATATAATTGGCCGGGGAATATTCGTGAACTAAAGAATGTGGTGGAATATTTGGTCGTCATGAGTGAAAAAGAGCTTATTGATCAACAAATAGCGTTCGATGCCATTTATCGGGATAAGGGTCAGCGCCGAAAGGATTATTTTTCTTATTCGAACGCGACTCTAAAAAAATCACGGGAAAATTTTGAGCGTGAGATAATCCTGAATCGCCTGGCCGCATTCAACTGGAATATTTCAAAAACGGCAAAACAATTGGGTCTTGATCGAACGAATCTTTATAAAAAGATGGCTCGATACGACATCCATCAACATTGAATTTTACAAAAGGGTGACCTGTTTAAAAATTAAACACGTGCCGGCACGATATTCATAAACATTGAAATTAAACCCACCACGCCACGCCCTTGGCAAAACAGGGGAACAGCCATCAATCTGAAAAGGATTGGTGGCTTTTTTTTATGCTCCTGTCGTGGCGCAGGGATAATGCCTGCGGCACCGGCTTTTTTCTATTGGCATTTTAGGGAAAATTCTTTATCTTTACCTATGGCCATTTAGTGCCTGAACGAAAATGTAACACAAGCCTCCGGCTTGCGAAATTTGATTTAACTAATTTCTTGTTTTTAATAGTGAATTAACGCGAGCAAGATGCTTGCGATACATTTTTCAGAAGTTTTCGTTCAGGCACTATTTATATTTAACGGAGGAATCAGGATGTCTCGATTGATGGTGAGTGTTTCCGGGATTAGAGGCGTGGTCGGAGAGAATTTCTATCCGGACACAATAATGAGGTTTGTTGCCGCCTACGGTTCCCGGCTCGGCGGAGGAACCGTGATTGTCGGAAGAGATTCCCGCACAACCGGTGAAATGGTTGAGAATATTGTGGTGGGTACACTTCAGGCGGTCGGGTGTGATGTGGTTAAAATCGGTATTGTGCCTACGCCAACCGTGCAGATGACGATCGAAAAACTAAACGCCCGGGGCGGAATTGCCATCACAGCCAGTCACAATCCCATCCAATGGAACGCCCTGAAATTAATGAATCATCAGGGGATGTTTTTGGATGCCGAAGAGGGGGAAGAGGTCCTTGGCCGTTCCGGAGAGGGGAGATTCGATTGGAAAACCTACGCGTCTGTGGGCAGGGTATTTGCGTACGACCGCGCGGTTGAGGATCATATAAAGGCCATTTTTAATTTACCCTACATCGATGTGGATGCCATCCGAAAGCGACGATTTAAAGTGGCAATTGATTGTGTCAATGGTGCCGGAGCCGTTTTCCTGCCCCGGTTTCTGCACGATCTGGGCTGTGAAGTGGTGGGGTTGAACACGGCACCCAACGGCCTGTTTCCGCACGCCCCGGAACCGCTTCCGGAAAATTTACAGGTCCTGTCTCATCTGATTCAATCCAATCAATTGGATGTGGGGTTCGCCGTCGATCCGGATTCCGACCGGTGTGCCATTTTTTCCGAAACCGGAAAGCCTCTGATTGAGGAATACACATTGGCTCTGGCCGTGAACTTTATTCTGGCGCGAAAAAAAGGGCCGGTTGTGACGAATTTGTCCACAACGCTTGCGATCGATAAGCTGGCTGAACGGTACGGTGTTCCTGTTTATCGAACAAAAGTCGGTGAAATTCACGTGGCAAAAAAAATGCAGGAAGTCGGAGCGGTCATCGGAGGGGAAGGGAATGGCGGCGTCATTTTGCCGGATGTTCATCTGGGGCGGGACGCTCCGGTTGCCATTGCGTTAACCCTTCAGCAATTGGTTGAGTATGACGGCCCGATTTCGGAATTGCACAGGAGTTTGCCGCAGTTTCGAATGGTTAAGAAGCGAATCGAAATCGGGCAGGAAGACCCGGACGCGATCCTGCAAAAGATGAAAAGCCGTCATGAGAAGGACCACATAAACACGGAAGACGGCCTGAAAATTCTATTCGAAAATCGCTGGGTGCACCTGCGAAAATCGAATACGGAGCCCATTATTCGAGTTTATGCGGAGGCTCCTACGGAAGAACAGGCGGAAAGGCTTGCCGACGACATCCTAAACGAGATTAAAAATGAGGATTAGAAATTGAAATACACCCCGTTTGAAATAATCGCGAAAAAGAGAGACGGAAATAATTTAAGTGAAGCTGAAATTGCTTTTTTCCTTTCAGAATACTTGAAGGAAACGATCCCCGATTACCAGATGGCGGCACTGCTGATGGCCGTCTATTTTCGCGGAATGAATGAGGAAGAGCTAAAAGCCCTGGTTGATTTAATGATTCATTCCGGAGAGACGATCGATCTGTCGGAGATTCCCGGTTTCAAGGTTGATAAACACAGCACGGGAGGCGTTGGGGATAAGATCTCGATTGTTCTGGCGCCTCTGGTGGCTTCGACCGGTGTTCCGGTACCGATGATATCGGGACGGGGACTGGGGCACACCGGCGGGACGCTGGATAAACTGGAGGCTATTCCGGGGTACCGAACGCACCTGACGGTTGACGAATTTAAAAACATCCTCCGCAAATGCGGTTTATCGATGATGGGACAAACCGAGAAGATTGTTCCCGCGGATCGGCGTTTGTACGCGTTGAGAAGTGCCACGGCCACAATTAATTCTATCCCTCTGGTGGCCGGAAGCATCATGAGTAAAAAGATTGCCGAGGGAATCCAGGGGCTGGTATTGGATGTAAAAACCGGTCACGGCGCATTTTTCCCGGATCCGAACGATGCCGTCCGGTTGGGGCAGACCCTGAAGTCTGTGGGACAACAGGCGGGATTGAGAACGGAAGCCTTTATTACCAATATGGATCAGCCGCTGGGCTTTGCGATCGGAAATTGGCTGGAAATTGTTGAATCGGTAAATTGCCTGCGAGGAAACGGTCCAAAAGATGTGATGGACGTCACATACCTGCTTGCCAGATGGATGCTGATTCTATCCGGAATAGTTTCGGATGAAAAATCGGCTCAGACGATTTTGGAAGATAAAATTTCTTCCGGAGCGGCGTATGAGAAATTTCTTGAGAATGTTGAACTGCAGCATGGAAATCCTAAAATATTTGAAAATATGGATCAATTTCCACTGCCGCCGCCCATTGAAATTCGCGCCCAACGGACAGGATTTGTTCAGGAAGCAAATGCTTTTGAGCTTGGAATGGTCTCTGTCATTACCGGAGCCGGACGAAACCGGATGGAAGATCAGGTGGATCCGGGAGCCGGTATTTTAATGCGGAAAAAAATAGGCGATTATGTTAAACAGGATGAAGTCCTGGCGCTGCTGTACACAAATCTTCCGGATTCAGAAGCCATGGAAATGAGAATTCAAGACGCCTTGCTGATTGGCGAAGAAAAGAAAAATCCCAACAGGCTCATTCAGGGCCGCATCACGCCTAAAGGTGTTGAACAGATACCGCTTTGAAAAAGAGAACGCCCTCAAAGAAAAGTATTTTAGGCGTATTTGAAGCAGAATAAAGATAACGATTCAGCCGCAGTGAAAAGATGTAAATTTTAAGCCGATTAGAATCTTTGGTTTATAATCTTAGGGCCCTTGTGCCTTTGCGGCATGCCTGCATCTGAGTATTTATCCCACCCATCACCAAAAAATTGGTTCATCGCGAAAATGCGTACTTTTTAAACGATTGGCAGCGATCATTCCGGACAAAAATGAAATGAACTATTTATTGCCGGAAATGCGTGGATTTGTGCTGCTATTGGATTATTCCTGAATAAAAGTAGAAATAAATTAAAATCCAAAAATCCGAATGTCAAATGAAGCTCAAAATTCAAATGCAAATACTTTATCTAACGGAGTGAAGATTTTATTTGACATTGGCGTTTTTGAATTTGGTATTGGGTGTCATCACAATGCGGACTCTTTTTTTCGTGTTCGTTCGTGTCAATTCGTGGGAAGAAAAAGGCCCACGAATGTGCACGAATTTTTCACTAATTTTTAAAACAAAAAACTTAGGATGAACCTTAATATTTTTATGAGAAAATGGATGCATTTTTATGATGAATCAAAAAATTATGATCTATAAAAAAATCCTTGACAATTAAACCGTAAATTAATATATTAGATTCAGTCATGAACAAATGTTAATATAATATGAACAAATGTTCGCAATGGAAATGATTGAATCCGCAGCAAAAATATCTCTGTTTGTAGAGGCCGCGCGTCTTTATTATGAACACGGCTACAGCCAGCAGAAAATTGCCAATAAATTAGGGCTTTCCCGGCCCGGCGTCTCTCGAATTTTGAGGCAGGCCCGGAAACAGGGCATCATCCGAATTGAAATAATCGATCCCACGGGGCGGGGAACCTATCTGGAAAGTCAACTTCAGCAGCGTTTCCATTTGAAAAAGGTGATTGTCGTTCCGAACGAGGGCGTACCGTCAACGGTCATAAAACAGCGGTTGGGAGAGGCCGCCGCCCATTATCTGGATCAACTGATCATGGAAGGCACCATTTTAGGTGTGTCCTGGGGGACCACGATGCAGGAAGTTGCAAAACATCTTCGTCCCCGGCGCGTACGAAATATGAAGGTGGTTCAATTAAACGGCGGGATTTCACGTGCGGAATATGATACCCATGCCGGCGAAATTGCGCAGAGAATTGCGGAGAATTATCAGGCCATACCCTTTCTGCTTCCGCTGCCGGCCATTGTTGATCAGGCAAGTCTGAAAGAAGCCATTCTTGCCGATCGAAATATTTCCCGAACATTGAAATTGGCTCAAAAATCAGAAATTGCGGTGTTTACGGCAGGTGCCTTTGGGTACGATTCCGTATTGGTCAAAGCGGACTATTTTGATCGGGAAGAAATTGAATTCCTTTTAAAAAATAAGGCGGTTGCCGATATTTGTTCGAGAATTATTACGACCTCCGGAGAAATATGCTGGCCGGAATTGGATGAGCGAACCATCGGAATCGAACTGTCTGAGTTGAGTCAAAAAAAGTACGCCATTGCCGTTGCAGGCGGCAAGAAAAAACTCCCTGCCATTTATGCCGGGCTTTTAGGGAAGCATTTTAATGTGCTCATAACGGATGAAATGGTGGCGAATGAAATTTTGGATCGCTCAACCGATGCGGCAAAACGGTAAACAGTAACGGGATTTTATTAACCGCAGTCGTCACGGAGAGCACCGGGATAATTTTACTGAAAAGGCCGGTTCTAACATAAAAAAGGGTCTATTTGAATAATGGCACCTGAAACACTTATAATTGCGATGGGTTCCGACCATGCCGGTTTTGATCTGAAAAACGTGCTCAAAGATCACCTGTCCGAAAAAGGATGGACGGTCATCGATTGCGGCACATTCGGCAAAGAGGCCGTCGATTATCCGAAATATGCCGCTGCCGTTGCAAAGAAGGTGTCGGACGGAGAGGCGCCGTTTGGAATTGTGATCGACGGGGCCGGTATTGGATCTGCGATGGCTGCGAATAAAATCCATGGCGTTCGTGCTGCACTGTGTTACGATTTGACTACGGCCAAAAATGCCCGTGAACATAATAATGCCAATGTGCTGACGTTGGGAGCCGGATTAATTGGGCCGGCGCTGGCGATGCAAATTGCAGACACATTTTTATCAACGGAATGCACCGTGGACCGGTATTTACGGCGGGTCGAAATGATTAATAATTTGGATCGGGGTACGGATTCTTTGACTGATATCGCCCCATCGGAACATTCGGATGTTAAGGAGGAAAATGCATTGGAATTAACGGATGCAGATATTGAGAAAATTGCCGAGCGCATTCGGGGGCTTCTTTTTTCCCGGAGAACGATGTTAACGGGAACGCAGCAGGCCCTCTATGGAGATCAGGTGCCTGTCAACTTCGGCTACTATTCCGAAAAAACGCCGGAGATTGTCCGAAATTTTATCGATCTCGGGGCAGACCGGATTTCACACGTTCCCGGTGAAAAGAATTTGCCGCAGGATATTGCAAAATATATCGATTACACGCTGTTAAGGCCGGAGGCTGCGGAAGAAGAGATCAAAAAGCTGTGTGCGGAAGCCCGTGACTATCAGTTTGCATCGGTTTGCATCAATCCGACGTATGTGCCGCTTTGTGCCCGGGAGCTGGCCGGAAGCGGCGTGGCCATTTGTACCGTGGCCGGTTTCCCGCTGGGTACGCACATGCCTGAGATTAAGGCGATGGAGGCGCGGCGTTCCATCCGTGACGGCGCAAGTGAGATCGATATGGTCATCAATATCGGCGCCTTGAAGAGCAATAAGGATGATCTGGTTTATCACGACATTCGAATGGTCGTAGAGGCCTGTGAAGACGGTGATGCCATTTCAAAGGTCATTATCGAAGCGGCGCTGCTGACAGATGATGAAAAGGTGCGTGCCTGCCAACTGGCCAAACGGGCGCGGGCAAATTATGTAAAGACGTCTACCGGCTTCGGGCCGGGGGGCGCCACGGCGAAGGATGTGGCTTTGATGAGCCAGGTGGTGCAGTCCGCCGGTATGGGGGTAAAGGCTGCCGGCGGCATCCACAGTTTTGAAGATGCACAGAAGATGATTGCTGCCGGAGCCACGCGCATTGGCGCCAGTGCCGGCATAAAAATTGTGCAGGAAGCGAAATCCATCACGATATCCGAATAAGATCGTGGAATGGATGGAAAACGCTTGAACCGATAGAAAAATCATAGGAGGAGACACCTTGGTTGATTTACGTGCGTATGTATTTTTGGACAGCTTGCAGCCCCAGTATGCGGCATTTCTGGGTACGGTTGCACAGGGGTTTTTACCGATTGCGGGAATGGCTTCCCTGTATGTTGAGATCGCCCCGGGCATCGAAATCAATCGGATGACGGATATTGCGCTAAAAGCAACGGATGTGAAGCCCGGTATGCAGATCGTGGAACGGCTTTACGGAATGCTGGAAGTCCATTCATTGTCTCAGGCCGATGTGCGGCAGGCTGGCCGTGCCATTCTGGATGCGCTGCAATTGGAGGAAGAGAATCGCTGGAAGCCGGTCATATTCTCCAGTCAGGTCATCAGAAGGATTGATGATCATCAAACCCAGTTGATCAATCGAACGCGGCATGGGAATATGATTGTTCCCGGACAAACCTTGTATATCATGGAAGTTCAGCCGGCGGCTTACGCCGCTTTAGCCGCGAATGAGGCGGAAAAGGCAGCGGAAATTAATATCCTGGAAGTGCGGACGTTCGGCAGTTTTGGCCGCGTCTATCTCGGCGGAGAAGAGCGGGATATTGACGTGGGCTGGCGGGCGGCTGTAAAGGCAATTGAAGGTGTGACCGGAAAAGAAATGCCCGGAAGACTTTAAAACAGCTAAAATGGAATGAGAAGATTTATTTTATGAGCTTAATGCCTTCGTAACTTTTACGGCAAACCGATGCCCGAATTGTTGCGGATTTTGAATCATTTAAGAACGAATAAAGATCGGAGGAAAAAAACATGGCAGAAGCATTAGGAATGATTGAAACCAGAAGTTTTCCGGCCGTTGTTGAAGCCGCAGATGCGATGGTAAAAGCCGCCAAGGTGGAACTGGTGAGTTATGAAAAGACCGGCGGCGGATATGTGAGTGTCATCATTCGCGGGGATGTAGCCGCCGTAAAAGCCGCCTGTGATGCAGGCCGGGCAGGGGCTTCACGCGTGGGCGAGATTGTCGCCATCCATATTATTGCACGTCCTCATCCGAATGTGGATACGGTAATGCCTTTGGGCCGGACCGAACAGGGAAAAGACGAAACGAAGCGCACGGGTAAATAGTGCAAGGGAGGACGTATGATCTTGGCCAAAGTGGTTGGCACGGTGGTTTCTACCCACAAGGAAGAAAGCATGGAAGGATTGAAATTTTTAGTCCTTCGGCAGGTCGATTTGGACGGGAATGAAAAAGAAGGTTTTGTTGTGGCGGCGGATGCAATTGGTGCAGGGATCAATGAAATGGTGCTTTATGCCAGCGGAAGCTCGGCACGGCAGACCATCCAAACCGACAAACGTCCTTGTGATGCCGTAGTGATGGCCATTGTGGACAACTGGGAAATAAATGGGACTGTGAAATACAAAAAGGGTGTCAACGATTAAAAAATGGATTGAATTTGATGCCCGTCTCTAAGAGCAAAAAACTGGAGATAGAATCGTGTCCAATTTGACACAGGAACAAATCGACCAAATTGCAAAGCGTGTCATCGGTCTGATTCAAAATCAACCGGACAATCGTGCGCTTTCCCAGCCTTATGCAGGCACAGCTTCTGCGGCCTCTGCATCGCTGGGGAACGGCATTTTTCCCAACATCGATTCAGCCGTCGAAGCCGCCGGCCGGGCGCATCTTCAGCTTATGAAGATGTCCCTGGAAACGCGCAATAAAATTATTTCCAATATTCGCCGCAGAATGACGGAAAATGCGGAAACGCTGGCACGGAAGGCGAATGAGGAGACCGGGCTTGGCCGGGTTGAGGATAAAATCTTAAAGAATCGCCTGGTGATTGAAAAAACGCCCGGAACGGAGGTTTTAAAACCCACGGCGTTTTCCGGGGACCGGGGTTTAACGCTTATGGAGCTGGCCCCTTATGGCGTGATTGGATCCATTACGCCGGTGACCAATCCCACATCATCCATCATTTGCAACACGATTGGAATGGTGGCTGCCGGGAACGGGGTGGTTTTTAATGTTCACCCCGGGGCAAAAAATGTGAGCATTGAAAATATTCGTCTGTTGAATGACGCCATAACGGAAGCGGGCGGCCCGCCTAATCTGGTCACAACAATCTTAAATCCAACGGTAGAAAGTGCACAGGAACTCATGCATCATCCGGGCGTTCGGCTGCTTGTGGTGACGGGGGGTTCCGGTGTTGTAAAGGCGGCAATGGCCAGCGGCAAGCGGGCCATCTGTGCGGGGCCGGGAAATCCGCCGGTGGTTGTCGATGAGAGTGCGGATATCGATCAGGCGGCCAAACACATTGTGCTCGGCGCTTCGATGGATAACAATATCATCTGTGTGGATGAAAAAGAAGTATTTGTGGTCAGCAAAGTGGCGGATCAATTGATTGCCGCCCTGCAGAGACACGGCGCCGTTCTGCTTTCAAAAGGGCAGTTCATACAGTTGGAGCGCGAAATATTCAGTTCCCCTCTTGAACCGCGCCGGCGGGCGGCCGTGAATAAGGCACTGATCGGAAAAGACGTACAGGTTATTCTTTCCAAAATCGGTCTGAAAGTCGGAAAGGATGTCCGGCTGGCTGTGGTCGAACTGGAAGAGGATCATCCGCTGGTGTGGACAGAGCAAATGATGCCGGTCTTCCCCGTGGTACGCGTTTCGAATGCCGATAAGGCAATCGATCTGGCGAAAGAAGCCGAACACGGATACGGGCACACCGCGGTCATGCATTCTAAAAATCTTGACAATCTCAGCCGGATGGCCAAAGAGATGAATTGCAGTATTTTTGTTAAAAACGGTCCCTCTGTGGCCGGATTGGGTTATGGAGGAGAGGGCTATTGTTCCTTTTCGATCGCCAGCCCGACAGGAGAGGGACTCACAAATCCACGCAGTTTTTCCAGAGAGCGGCGATGTGTATTGGTTGATCATTTTAGGATTGTATAATGAAAAAATATCCTGCAGTGGCATTGATTGAATTTTCCAGTATTGCCGCCGGAATGGTGTCGGCGGATGCGATGATAAAAAAAGCACCCATTGCAATGTTAAAAGCAGGAACGGTCTCACGGGGGAATTTTCTGATTTTAATCGGCGGCAGTGTGGCTTCTGTTGAAGAGGCCTTTGCAGAAGGTCTTGCCAAGGGGGAAAACTATGTGGCTGACAAAGTGATGCTGCCGGCTGTTCATCCTCAGGTGCACGATACCATGCTGGGCTCGCGAAACAGGTGCAGCGGAGATGCCGTCGGAGTGATCGAAACAAAAACGGTGGCTACGGTGATCCGGGCGGCCGATGCCGGTGTAAAAGGGGCCGCGGTGGACCTTGTGGAAATGCGGCTGGGAGACGGTCTGGGCGGAAAATCGTTCGCCGTGTTTACCGGAACGATTGAAGATGTGGATGCCGCCGTTCAAATCGCACGAAATGCCGTTGGGGATACAAAACTCTGGCTGAATGATTCGCAAATTCCGAGATTGGATTCCGAACTGGCAAAACAGATTGAAATCACAACGCGTTTTGCGGCGGCGGCGGCACACAGTCTTGCAGACGGCGAGGCCTGATTATGTTTCTGGGAAACGTGATCGGAACGGTTACCCCGGGCACCATTTATGAGGGGCTCGAGGGCGTGCCCCTGCTGTTGATTCAGCCTCTCGATAAACATCAAAAGCCGTCGGGTTCCCCGCTGGTGGCGGCGGATGCCACGCGTATGGCCGGGCCGGGAGAATTGATTTATTACGAAGGCGGACGCGAAGCGGCGCTGGCACTGGATGTCTGGTTTGTGCCGGTCGATCATACAATCATAGGCATTGTGGACGGGGTCCATTTTCTGGATTCGGAGGAAGCATGATACTCGGCAGAATTTGCGGTGCCGTTTATTCGACCATTAATCATCCGTTTTACGATAACCGGCGGCTGTTGCTGATCGATCGAGTGGATCCCGCCGGGCAGGCGACCGGGAAATACCTGATTGCGGTCGACAGCGTGGGGGCAGGCAGCGGCGAAACGGTGTTGATTGTGGACGAGGGAAATTCCGCCCGGCAGATTGTCGGCGACGCAAAAGCGCCGATTCGTTCCATAATCGTCGGCATTGTGGATGAGGTGTCTGTGGTTCCAAGGAAGCAGAAGCCTGGTTTGGAAGAACACAAACATTCCAGTTAATATTTTCGTGTTCGTTCGTGTCAATTCGTGGGAAGAAAAAGGCCCACGAATGTGCACGAATTTTTCACTAATTTTTAAAACAAAAAACTTAGGATGAACCTTATATTTTTATGAGAAAATGTGTGCATTTTTATAGTGAATTTTTTCTAGATATAATTTAGACGTGTTTTTGCAGAGAACCAAAAATAGCATAACCTGAAAAGTGAAAATTAAATGATGACAGATTGGGAAATTCGTCGAAGTATTGTACATTATGGAAAACTGGTTCACCGGGCGGGATTTGTGGCCGCTACAGATGGAAATATTTCCGTGCGGATGATGGAGGACCGGCTGATGATTACCGCCAGCGGCAGCGCGTTGGGAAATTTGGATCCCGCGGCGCTGTTATATGTGGATTTTTCGGGTCAGGTGCTTCAGGGGAGAGGCAAACCTTCGTCGGAGCTTCCCATGCATCTCACGATCTATAAAAAGAGACCCGACGTTCTGGCGATTATACACACCCATCCCCCCATTTCAACGGCCATTTCAATTGCGAAAGAATCGCTCTCACAGGCCGTTCTTCCGGAAGTGGTGATCATGTTCGGAGAAATTCCCATCGCGCCTTATGCCACGCCCTCAACGGATGAGGGGGCCAAAGTGGTGGAAAGCCTGATTGAACATCACGACGTCATTATTCTGGATCATCATGGTGCGGTAACGGTTGGGAAAAGTCTGGAAGATGCCTTTTTTAAACTGGAAAAACTGGAGCATGCCGCCAAAACGTTATTAACCGCCAAACAATTGGGTAAAATTTCCCCTTTATCTGAAGAAGAAGTGAAAAAATTGAAAGCCGTTCGGCAGCAATTGGGCTACAAATAATGGATGAGAAGCTATGCCGCAAAACTTTTGTGTGATCATCGGAGATATCGTCCGTTCAAAATCCATTCCGGATCGGGAAGCGGCTCAGGAAAAGCTGAAATCGGCAATGGAACGGGTCAATACGGATTTTGCCTCTGATTTTTGGGCACCCTTTGTGATTACGCGCGGGGATGAAATTGCCGCCGTGCTCACCTCTTTTGTGCAGGTAAATGATATGATGAATGAATTACAGCGGAATTTTTCCCCTTATCGCCTGCGATTTGGGATCGCCTGGGGTGAACTGACCACTGCACTGGAGTCCCGTCTGGCCACAGAAATTGACGGGCCTGCATTTTATGCGGCCTCCGCCATGATCGATAAAGCGCGCGAAAAAAATAAGCTGGCCTATTTCCAATTGGGCAATGCGGTGTTGGACCGTGCCGTTTCCAGCCTGAAAAATGCCATTGGTCTTCTGCAGTCGAGCTGGACATTGCGCCAGACGGAAGTGTTTTATAAATTTGTCGAACTTAGAAATCAATACGATGTGGCACGCCTTTTAAAAATCAAACAACCGACGGTCAAAAAAACCCTGAATTCAATTCATTTTAAAGAAATATTAAGCCTGGAAGAAGATGTAAGCTACTTGCTTCAGAACTACAACAGCGTATGCGCATGAATGATAGCCAAAAAAGGCTATTAATGGCATAAGATAGCCAAAAAAGGCTATTAATAGCAAAAGATAGCCAAATATGGCTATTAATCACAATTGTCGGGATTTAAAGAGATGTTTCATTTTGTCTGGTATATTTCGGGTGCTATTCTTGTGGGTGCCTATCTTTTTGCATTTGTGTTCGGAAGCATTCTGGTAAAATTTGTTGTGCGAAACGTGAGTCCGGTTTGTATGACAAAAATTAAACCGATTGTCTGGAATGTGGGTACCATCATCGGCCTGTGCGAAACGTTTATTGTGATCACATTTATTCTTTTTGATCAATTTTCGGCTCTGGCTCTGGTCATTGCCGCGAAATCTTTGGTTCGAATGAAAAAGATGGAGGAGCAGCCCGAATATTATCTTTTGGGGACATTTGTGAATATCAGCTTTTCAATCCTGATCGGGAGTCTCCTTAAAATCTTTTTATTCGGTTGACGTTTTTCCGGCGATAGAGATGTGAATCGCAAAACAATAAAAAAGAATCTTTCCCCCTTTTATCATTTCCACCCTTTTTCCTTGAGAAGTTCCTCTAATTTTAATATATTTTGAAGAATCAAAAATAAACTTCCAACGGGGGGATCAAAAATTGAGAGGATTTTATGCGTCAAAGAATTCGAAATTTAGGAATCATCCTGCTTATTCTTGGAATGACGACCGCGTGTGCCCGGCTATCACCGGTTGTGCCGGGAGAGATTACGAAAACAGTACAAAGCGTTCAAAAAGAATTTGCGCCCGACAAAAGATTGTCCGTGTTTCAGGTACAGCTTGAGAAAAAGGGTGACCAACTGATTGTCAGCGGCGAAGTCGGAAATTCTTTTTTGGCAAATGTTCTGCGGGATTCCATTCAAACACACGCCGGAAATCTGGATTTGATTTTTAATGTCAAAACGCTGCCTGAAAAAGCACTGGGCGATTCCACATTCGGCATCATTGATGTGAGTGCGGCCAACATTCGCCGGTCACCAAAACATGCCGCCGAAATGCTTTCACAGGCGATTCTGGGATCGGTTGTCCGGTTGTTGAAACAAGAGAAGGGCTGGTATTTTGTACAGATGGAAGATCGCTATTTGGGATGGGTGTCCAAAACGTCTTTCTGGCGAACGGATTCTGCGGGAGTGGTTCGGTGGAAAACCGGTAAGCACATTTTGATCACCGCCCCCTGGGGCTGGATCAAGAAAAAGCCTTCTCAATTTGCGGAAAATTTGTCCGATATGGTGGCCGGCAGCATTTTGCCGCTGCGGAAGAGAGTTGGGAGCTGGTACGAGGTGGGCCTGCCAGGCCTTAAAACGGGTTATTTGAGGGAAAGTCTTGCCGGGCCGGTGGATAAATGGAATCGACTAAAACCGACGTCGGCAGGCATTGTCCGCACCGGAAGACAATTTTTAGGGCTGCCCTATCTCTGGGGCGGCACATCCACAAAAGGATTTGATTGTTCCGGATATATCCAAACGGTCTTTAAGCTCAATCATATTCAACTGCCGAGAGATGCCAATCAAATGGCTCTTGAAGGGAAGAAAATCAATCCGGGCGACCATTTTCAGAATCTCCGGCCGGGAGATTTGCTTTTCTTCGGCCCGAATCCGGATAAAATAACCCATGTGGCGCTTTCTCTCGGAAAGGGAAAATATTATCATTCGGTCGGAAATGTGCATGAAAACAGTCTTGTGGAAAGTGATTCACTTTTTAATGCTTATCGCTTCAGGACTTTCCGAATGGCCAGGAGAATTTTAAATTAAGTATTTATGGGTTCATAAACGACATGGGAGAAATTATGACACGAAAAGATTTTTTTAGGATGATGGGTTTGTTGGGCATTTCTTCGGCGGCTGTGCCGGTTTCAGGCTTTGCGAAGACCGGCAGTAAAAATTTTTCTTCAAAAGGGAAGGCCCGTTTGGTCTGGGAAAAAAAGCATTTGAATCTGGAACATCCGTGGACACTTTCCCGAAACACCAGTCTATTTAAAGAAAATGTGTTTGTGCATTATGAGAAAAACGGCATCACCGGGATCGGTGAGGCGGCTCCGAATGTGCGTTATGACGAATCCTGGGAATCGACATTTAAAGTCATTGAGAAAGCCAAACCTCTGATGGAAACCGCCAATCCCTGGGAATATGTGGATTTGGGCTATTCCATTATGGCCATTGGTCATAAACAAAACGCGGCAAAAGCGGCTCTGGATATCGCCTTGATGGATTGGATCGGGAAATCTTTGAATATCCCCCTGTACAAATTCTGGGGATTGGATCCTTCTAAAACGCCCCTTACGGATTTCTCTATTGGAATTGCTTCTCCGGAAATGATTGAGAAAAAGGTGCGTGAGGCGGCTCCCTATCCGATATTGAAAATTAAAGTGGGAAAACCGAATGACGAAGAAATTATTAAAGCCGTACGCAGCGTAACGGACAAACCGCTTCGTGTGGATGCCAATGAAGGCTGGAAAACAAAAGAAGTGGCACTGAAAAAAATATTGTGGCTGGAAAAACAGGGGGTAAAAGTTATTGAGCAGCCGATGCCTGCCGGCATGATTGAGGAAATGAAATGGCTCCGTAAACGGGTTCATGTCCCCTTGATGGCGGATGAAAGCGTTCAAACGGCCTCCGATATTCCCGGGCTTGTGGGTGCCTTCGATGCGGTCAATATTAAGCTGATGAAAGCCGGCGGGATGCAGGAAGCCTTGCGGATGATCTGGCTGGCAAAGTCTGTGGGGCTGAAGGTCATGCTGGGCTGCATGATCGAAAGCTCCGTCGGAATCACGGCGGCGGCTCAACTTTCTCCTCTTGTCGATTATGCCGATCTGGACGGCAACCTGCTCATCTCGAACGATCCGTACGTGGGCGTGAAAGTGGTTAACGGGAAGTTAATATTGCCGGACGGGCCGGGATTGGGTGTGAAACCGAGAAAAATTTAATTCGAAGGATTCGCCAAATTCGCCGCTTTGAATTTGATTGAGCCGTTGTGATGGGACACAAATGAATTTTCGCCTGCTTATTTTTGATCTGGACGGTACTCTGGTGGATTCAGCCGAAGACGTCCATTTTTGCCTGAATCAGACACGGGCAAAACTGGGATTGCCGCCGCTCTCACTGGAGCAGGTGAGGGCATCTATTGGGCCGGGCCCCTATAAATTTGCAGAAATTGTGATTCCGGAAGAGCGTCAGGATTTGTTTGATGAATTTATCCGTCTTTTTCGTCAGTGCTACATGGCCCATCTGACGGATCGGACAAGGCCGTTCCACGGGGTGAGAGACACGTTGAAAAGGATGCGGGACATCGATCTGATTCTGGCAGTCGCCACGAATAAACCCCGCCGGTTTACAGTAAAATTGTTGAAAGATTTGAATTTGCTGGATTATTTTACGCACATTTTGACACCCGAGGACGTTCCGCATCGAAAGCCGGCGCCGGATATTATTTTAAAAGCACTCGAAATAACGGGAACACCGGCTTCTGAAACACTGTTTATCGGCGATACGGACAATGATATTCTTTCCGGAAAGGCAGCCGGTGTTTGGACCTGCGGCGTGACCTACGGATACGGGCCGGTCGAGCTGCTGAAAAAGCTAAAACCCGACTTTTTGGTGGATCGTCCGGACGGGATTTCGGAAATAGCCGCTTCCAGCCGGAAGGAACGGATTCCGGAAGTGGAGTGACCGGGGCCGGAAACAGGCCGTAAAAGGAAATCTCCCGGCCTAATGTAATGAAACCATGTGAAGTCGAGACGCCGTCCCGACCCACAAAAAAATTCGTTTTTGGAGGGCAACTATGGATTTTCAAAATATGCTGTACACGATTCAAGACGGCATTGCCGTGGTGACGTTTAATCGCCCGAAGGTTCTGAATGCGTTGAATAATTTAACCGTTGAAGAGCTATCCGTGATTGCAGCCGATCTGGAGAAAAATGAGGACGTGAAAGGCGTCATTATCACCGGTGCGGGGGAAAAAGCATTTGTCGCCGGTGCGGATATTAATGAGCTTTCGGCGATGAATGCTCTGGAAGGAAAAGCATTTGCCCGAAAGGGGCAAAAGGTGTACACGGCGCTGGAGAATCTGCCGAAACCGGTCCTGGCGGCAGTCAACGGATATGCCCTTGGGGGCGGTTGTGAACTGGCGATGGCCTGTCACATTCGGATTGCTGCGGAAAATGCGGTATTCGGCCAGCCGGAGGTCAATCTCGGCATTATTCCCGGTTACGGCGGCACCCAGCGCCTCCCGAGACTCATTGGGAAAGGGCCTGCTCTGGAAATCATTCTCTCCGGAAAAATGATTTCGGCTGAAGAAGCGCTGCGCCTGGGTCTGGTAAACAAAGTTGTTCCGGCGGATCAATTAATGGCCGAAGCCGGGAATCTTTTGAAAACGATTCTTTCTCGCGGCCCCCTGGCAGTCCGTTATGCGCTAGATGCGGTTCATCATGGTTTGAATATGAGCATTGAAGAGGCAATGGATTACGAGGCGACGCTGTTTGGGCTGGTCTGTGCCACAGAAGATATGAAAGAGGGAACAAAAGCATTTCTGGAAAAACGGGGTGCAAACTTTCAGGGAAAGTGATTCATTTCAAAAAGATGTGTCTAAGAAAAGAGGCGAGCAATGGACGAACAGACTCAAAAAGATGATCTGTACGATATTACAATCATCGGTGCGGGTCCCATTGGGCTTTATGCCACGTATTATGCGGGACTGCGGGATATGAAAGTCAAAACGCTTGAAAGCCTGAGCCAGGTGGGGGGACAATTGAATGCACTGTATCCCAAAAAATATATTTACGACATTCCCGGATATCCGAAAATTCTGGCGGAAGAGCTTGTTTGGAATTTGCAGGCACAGGCCATTCAATACAAACCTGAAATCATCACGGAACAAAAAGTTGTTGATTTACAGGTACGTGAACCCCTTTCGATTGCGCTCACTACTGAAAAAGGGGATAAACATTTCACCAAAACGGTTGTGATCTCCGCCGGCGCAGGGGCTTTTATGCCCAGAAAATTAGCCGTGCCCGATGCCGCAGCCATGGAGGGGCGCGGACTTTATTATGTGGTTCATCATCCGGAAGATTTCAGGGACAGGCGGCTGCTCATTATCGGCGGCGGCGATTCCGCACTGGACTGGTCGCTCACCCTGGAACCCATTGCCCGGGAAATTGCGCACATCCACATGCTTAAACAATTCCGGGGCCATGAGGACAGCGTGAGAAAGCTCATGCAGTCCAAAAAGATTAAAACGTACATTCACCACCAATTGAAAGAAATTCACGGGGAGGAGCATGTTGAAGCGGTTACGATCGTGAATAATGTGGACGGCTCCGAAATGACATTCGAGGTGGATGCCGTGTTGAGTTTTATCGGATTCATTACCAACCTGGGACCCATTAAGAATTGGGGCATTGAAACCGAAAGGAATGCGATTCAGGTCGATCAAACCATGCAGACCAATCTTCCGGGCGTGTTTGCTGCGGGCGATGTGGCGTCTCATCCCGGTAAACTGAAGCTGATTTCGACCGGTTTCGCGGATGCGGCTGTCGCCGTCAACAATGCCAAACATTTCATTGAACCAAAGGCCCGGGTTTACCCCGGACACAGTTCTCACAAGATTGGAAAAAAGAAGAAACAAACGGAATCCGAATAGGCGGATTCTCAAAGGGTCGAGTATGAAAGCTCTTGTTTTAGGCGCAACCGGATTTTTGGGACATCATCTTGTATTTGAATTGCTTAAAAAAAAATGGGATGTTCGAATTCTGAAACGTCCGAACACCCCGCTGCGCTTCCTGCCGGAATCCGAAATAGAAATTTCTGTAGGTGATCTGAATGACCGGGCTTCTCTTGAAACCGCCATGAAAGCGTGTGACGTGGTGTTCCACACCGCCGGCTATTACCCTATTTATTCCCTGGGACGAAAAAATCAAATTAAAATCGCCTTAAATCAAACCGAAAATGTACTTCTGGCGTGCGAGAAAACGGACATTAAAAAATTGA
>BDTM01000115.1 GCA_002898015.1 bacterium BMS3Bbin03
GCAGCCCCGGCGATGTCGCGGAGATCGCGGTTGTCGGTGGTCATCAGATAGCGGGGGAGATCCAGCGTGTTGAAACTCGTCTCCACCGCCGTATTGTGAAAAATACCCTTTCTGGGTTGATCGGGTCCGCTTTCTTCCGACGGCGCAAACACCGCCCAGACATTGATGCGATTCTTGTTGGAACGAAAAGGTTCCGTATTCAAAAGCGTCCGAATACGGATTCCGGCGTCCTTAAAAAATTTTTCTTTTTGCTGTGCCGTGTAGCCGTCGGCAATCACCGCCAGGTCAACTTTTTTGTGAGGATCTCCGGATTTTAAAATGGCTTTGACTTTAACCTGAGGCGGGACTCTGTTTTCGTGATTCACAAAACGGGAATTGGGATCCAGGGTTGTCGAGAACGTCTCCCGGAAAATATTTTCGCGGTCTCTCTCGGAAATGGTAATCTGTACCGGATGCACCGGAAAGGGCATGCGCAGCGTCTCGGAAAATGTTCGGAGAACGCCCTGCGCCGCTTCACCGGTGGTCTGCCATTCACCAAAAAGGGTGCTGTATCCGTAGGAATAAATGAGCTGATTCGTTCTTAAATCGTACACTTTCAGCAAGTATTTTCCAAGATTCAGCGTATCCGTTAAATTTGTGAGACTGCCCGGCCAAGTTCCTGCTTCGTAAAATTGATCTAAACTGACTAAACTTTTTGTCTTTGTTCCGGAATGGAAATAATCCATTCGCAGGGTGCGGTCTTTAAAATACCGGCTAAACTCCGGCCCTGTTTTTGCCTGAGCCGGAAAAATCCAGATCAGGGTTAGAATGACGACAAAGAACTTTTTCACGACTGATCCTTTCTTTAAAACAACTTCATGTATGTCCAATTGATTCGCCTGTAGTCTCGTGGAATTTGAAATTCTTTATCACTCACGGGTGTACGGACAATTTTTGTCACGTTTGTTTGATAAGCAATTTTGGCCGCTCCGTAAAGGATATTTAACGTGATTTGAAGCGGAAAGCCCCGAAGCTTCAGGATGTGGTCCGGAATTTTGTACGGGAAGTAACCGAATTGATTAAAAATATCAAGCATTCTTCCGGGCAATTGAATCGCTTTGGTCCAATAAGCATCCAGAAAGGGTTTATTATTGACCAGCAGTTGCAGATGCCGGCATTTGTAACCGAGGATGGTTTTTAACCCCGGCGGCCATCTCATTGTAATTTTAGAATACCTGCGGCTATTTCGGGCCGGATCACCCCCGAGCAACTGAATCATCCTCCGGCGCTGTTTGGGCTTGAGATGCTTGAGTTTTTTAGTTAAGCGTTTGTTCATTCTGTCCATTCTGCTCCAATTGCGTTTCATCAAAGATTCAAATTGAGAAAAAGAAATATCGGCGTACGTTTTATTGCCCGGGTTCAATCTGTAAATCATTTTTCTGTCGTAACGAAAAATGTTCGTTCGTCCATTCGTTAAATCGATTGTTTTGATTTTGTCTTTTGTGATAAAAATGCGGTGGTCTTGTTTTTCAACTGTTTTTCCCATAACCGGCAGCCGGGAAGAGACCTGTCCAGCCTGTTCCCAGTACCCCTCGAACGTTTGTGCGAAAGAAGGCGTGGGGGTACCGTTTATCAACACGCCGAAAAGGAGCAATTGGGTCAGGAAAAATACCGGGTGTTGTTGAAACCGTTTCATCCATATTCTCCGATCAATGATAAAATAATTTACAAAACTCAACACAATTGTGCAAGATCTAATTGAATCAAAAAAAGGCTTGATTCTTTTCGTTGGCGGTCTTAAATTAAAAAAAATTGACGGGAAAAACAATGGACAGGCAGTTACGGCGGGCCATTCTCTCAAGAGGCATGAATATTCAACATGCGGAGGCGGGTGACCAGTTAATTACAAAGAATCTAAGAACTTGCGATTCCATCGATCAATTTTACAACGATTTGCACCGCTACTCTTTCCGCCTGTTTTTGCGGGATTTGTTGGAATTTCAACCCATTTTATCGTTGACCGATCTAACTCATTATTGTTCGCCGGGGGCTGCCCGGCGTTATTTGCGGAATTTACAAAATCTCGGTATTATTCGGGAACGGGATAATGAACAATTTGAATTATTGGTGGATTTTGTGCCGAATTTCGGCGAGACCCTGGAGTGGTACCTGTCCGAAATTCTCCGCAGGGAGTTCGACGCCCCCGCTTCGTACCGGGTGGTGCTGAAAAACGGCGGTGTTGGCGGCGATTACGATGTGCTGGCATTGATCAACGATAAGCTTCTTTATGTGGAAGTGAAATCATCGCCTCCGAAAGCGGTCGATAACGCCCAGGTGAAGAATTTTTTGTCGCGTATTCGCGATTTGCTGCCGGATCTGGCATTCTTTTTTGAAGATACGCATCTGCGGATGAAAGATAAAATTGTCCGCCTTTTTGAAGAAGAATTGGCCCGGCGTTACGGCCGGTTCGCCGGTGAAAGCTTTCCGGTCGTCCGTTTAAAAGATGAATTATTTCATATCAACCATTGTGTGTACATCGTGAACAGCAAGCGGGGCACAGCCCGCAATTTCAGAATTTGTATTCGGGATGCCCTGGAATATCAATTAAAACGGAGCGGGATGCCTTTATCCCCGGGATTAACAGGAGAGACGAATGGAACTCAAAATAGTTAAAATTGAAAAACCGGAAGAGTTAAATTTCATTTTAGGACAGGCGCATTTTATTAAAACCGTCGAAGACATTCATGAAGCGCTGATTACGGCCGTACCGGGCATCCAATTTGGATTGGGATTTTGTGAATCCTCCGGGCCAAGGCTGGTGCGGTACACCGGGACGGACGAGGAAATGATCGGGCTGGCCGTAAAAAATGCAGATGCCCTTTCGGCGGGACACGTTTTTATCATTTTCCTGAAAAATGTGTTTCCGATCAATGTGCTGCACGCCGTAAAATCCGTTTCCGAAGTGGTGCGGATTTTTTGCGCCACGGCCAATCCGACCGAAGTCATTATTGCCGAGACGGAGCAGGGCAGGGGGGTGCTGGGCGTCATCGACGGTTTGAGTACCATCGGCATTGAAAGTGAAAAAGACATCCGGGAGCGAAAGCAAATTCTGCGGAAATTCGGCTACAAATTGTAACTGAACCCGTTAAATCAATTCCAGTCGTTCCATCATGGAATAGAGCCTGCGGCGTGTAATGCCCAAAAGCTTTGCCGCCCGGCTCTTGTTGCCGTTTGTTTTTTCCAGTGCCTTTCGAATCAAATTTTTTTCGATCTGCACGAGTTCAACCCCTTCATCCGGAATATCGTAAAGAGAGGAGACGGACGGGCTGTTCAATGTAAAATGCGGCGGCAGTTGCTGCACCGTCAATTGTTCGCCATCCGAAAGGATAACCGCCCGTTCCACCACATTCTCCAATTCCCGCACATTTCCCGGCCAATGATAAACCTGAAGCGCCTGAACAAACTCTGGTGAAATCTTTAAGGGTTTCCGCGCGAACTTTTTAACAAAATGTTCAATTAATTCGGGGGTATCCTCTTTTCTGTCCCGCAATGCCGGCAAAAAAATGGGAAAGACGTTAACGCGGTAATACAGATCTTCCCGAAAAGAGCCTTCTTTTACGGCGGCTTCCAGATCCCGGTTTGTCGCCGCAATGATTCGCGCCTGGGTTTGAATGGTCTCCGTTCCGCCCAGCGGCTCAAATGTTTTGTTCTGCAAAACGCGCAGCAGTTTCGCCTGCAGTGCGGGTGAGAGATCGCCGATTTCATCCAGAAAAATGGTGCCGTCGGCAGCTAATTCAAACCGTCCCGGCTTGCGGCGATTCGCGCCCGTAAAGGCGCCTTTGGTATATCCAAACAACTCGCTTTCCAAAAGATTGTCCGGAATGGCGGCGCAATTAATCGCCACAAATGGTTTTGCGGCCCGGTGACTGTTCTGGTGAATGGCTATCGCAATTAATTCTTTTCCGGTGCCGCTCTCTCCCCGAATGAGGACCGTGGTATCTGCGTCCGCCACTTTTTTCACAAGTTTGAACACATCCTGCATGGCGCCGGACAGGCCTACAATATTTTCAAAAGAATATTTGGATTGCAGCTTCTCTTTTAACCCGATATTCTCCCGCAGTAATTTTTTTTGATTTAAAATGTGGTCGATTTTCAGGAGGATCTCTTCAAAATCAAACGGTTTAATCAGGTAGTCGTACGCCCCTTTTTTCATGGCTTCAACAGCCGTTTGTGCCGTGGCGTAGGCGGTCATTAAAATGACATCTGTGTCGGGAGAGAGCATTCGTATTTCTTTCAGAACGTCAAGACCTGATTTCCCCGGCATTTTCAGGTCGGTGATGACCACATCGAAAGGCTGTTCCCGAAACTTCGCAATGCCTTCTTCACCGCTGACCGCCGTTTCAATGCTCAATCCATCTCTTGAAAGATACGTTTTCAATAAACGGCACATTTTTTCTTCATTGTCGATAATGAGCAGGCGAAAAAGAGCGTTCATTTTTGGAATCCTATTTTTTGGTAATTTTATGATTTGCGGGATTGGACATGGGCAGCAGGATTTTGACCGTGGTCCCTTTCCCGATTTCACTCTCCACAAAAATGCTGCCGCCGTGCTGTTCGATGATCTTCTTCGAGATGGGCATGCCAAGTCCCGTGCCTGTACTTTTGGTCGTGTAAAAAGGCTCAAAAATCTTCTCAGGATCCCCTTCGATGCCGCTGCCGTGATCAACGACGGCAATTTCAACCCAGGATCTGCCCTTCTTTTTGAAAGTCTTTTCGTAAATTACAATCTGAGTTTCAGACTCGGAAGCCTGAATCGCATTACGGAAAATATTCAAAAATATCTGCTTCAAAGCATCTTTATCCGCCTGAATGGAAACGGCCTCATCTTCAAAAAATGTTTCAAAATAAACGGTGTTTTCGGGTTCGGAAAGCGAAACCTGACGGATGAGTTCTGAAATGAATTCAATTAAATTCAAACGCTTTAAATTCAATTTTTGTTCTCTGGCATACGTTAAAAAATTGGCAATCAGGTTGTTCAGGCGATTGACTTCCGCCGGAATGTAGTCAAAGATTTCCTCCTTTCCCGATTGCCTGTATTTATTTTTCAGAACATCCGCTGTGCCCCGGATAATCCCCAGCGGATTTCTGATCTCGTGAGCCATGACTGCCGCCATTTTTCCCAGAAATGCCAGCCGCTCGGATTGCCGCAGGGAGGCTTCGCTTTTTAACAATTTTCGAAAAGATTGCAGCACAAAAATACTGAAAAGAATAAACAGAACGATCGAAGCCAAGAGCGAAATCCAGAATGTGTTTCTGTAAAATTTTAGAGTTGTAAAGTAACCGGCGCTGGCTTCCGTCACCAGAATTCCGGATGTCTGCCCGTTCACATTTCGTAAAGGGGCGTAACCGTTTTTAAAATATTCTCCGGCAATATGGTGAAGATGAGACGTCGTGATCCGGCCGTTGAACGCGCGCTGAATGGCCAGGCTGTCCGCTTGTAAATAATTACGATTGCGAATAAAGTAGGACGAAATTTGATCATCGGCAATAATCCTTAGCGACGGATTGATGATGTAAATGGCCTCCAATTTGTTTTGCCGTTTGATTTTCTGAAGCTGAGATTCCAGCAGCAAAAGTTGAAGCGGATCGCTTGTCAAATCTGAAAGGGACTTGAAATTGTAATTTTCGATTAACTCGGCCGATAAGACCCCGATGCTGTTCAGCCGTTGGGATAATTCATTGTCGAAGGAGCGGAAGACCTCCTTCAGGAGAAACCAGCGATCCAAATTAACCAAAAAGAAGACCAAAAACAGGCTGATGATAATGCCGTACACATAAATCTTCTGTTTTGCCGCGTGAGTTTTAGGGGCGGGATTTTGCGGATTATCGGCCATTACTTGTCTTTCCGGGGGACGTCACGGCGGTTAAAAATATCCATCCAGTTTTTTACCTCCGCTTCCGACAAATTCCGGTCATACTTTTCGGAAAGCGGATTTACACGCTCAAAAATTAAAAATCGCTGATAAAATTCTTC
>BDTM01000116.1 GCA_002898015.1 bacterium BMS3Bbin03
AGAAGGCATATTTTAAAGGCAATGGTTTTGAAGATTTTGCTAAAATTAAGTGTGAAACAATTTTGACTTGCCCCGAGCTTCAGCTCGGGGATAGGAGGATGTAAAACAAATCAGGGCTTCAGCCCAACGAATTGAGGGGTTAAAAATGCTTTTCTTGGGCTAAAGCCCGGGAATTATCGGGGGATATTTCGGGAACCCCGATTTAAAAATCGGGGCAAGCCAAAAAAGGATGGGCAATTTCTGAAAAATAAGAAATTCAATTTTGGGGATGCTGATTCTTGCGATTTTATTTTAAAAGAAAGAATATTTTATTGACTTGCCTCGTGCTTCAGCTCGGGGATAGGAGGATATACAACAAATTAGGGCTTCAGCCCAATGAATTGAGGGGTTAAAAATGCTTTTCTTGGGCTAAAGCATAATTCGGTCACTTCGACAGGCTCAGTGACCGAGGATTTAAAAATCGGGAAAATCAAAAAAGAATGGGTAACTTCTGAAAAATAAGAAATTCAATTTTGGGGATGCTGATTCTTGCGGTTTTATTTTAGAAGAAAGAATTTATTATTGACTTGCCCCGAGCTTCAGCTCGGGGATAGGAGGATGTAAAACAAATCAGGGCTTCAGCCCAATAAATTGAAGAATTAAAAAATGCCTTTTTTGGGTTAAAGCCCGGGAATTATTGGGGGGAATTTCAAGAACCCCGATTTAAAAATCGGGGCAAGTCAAAAAAGGATGGAATAGCTCCTAAAAGGCAAAGAAGGCATATTTTAAAGGCAATGGTTTTGAAGATTTTGCTAAAATTAAGTGTGAAACAATTTTGACTTGCCCCGAGCTTCAGCTCGGGGATAGGAGGATGTAAAACAAATCAGGGCTTCAGCCCAATGAATTGAAGAATTAAAAAATGCCTTTCATAAACTGTTATTACAAAGAGCGAAGCGAGGAAGTGTTCTCTTTAGTTACTGTAACTGATGAGTTTGCTTCTCCCGACCCGTCGGGACGGCAATGACATTATTTAAAAAATATTTGCAAGAATAGACTTTATTTTGAGTTTTCACACAGCTTCTGAAGAGCATGGCAATTCAAATAATTCAATCAAATATCTCAAATATTTTTTGGGTTGATGGCTCTGGCAAAAGCATTAATAGTAACATTATTGTAGGAATATTAAAGGAATCCGACAATATTGTTGTATCCATGATGGGGAGACACGAAGGGAGGATCAAGACGAAATCGATAAAATTAATTCTCTAATGAATGAATAATTATGGAGATAGAAAATCCACTTACAAACACAAAATTAGAAAAAGAACGGAATTCAATTTCTGGCATACCAATTGCGTAAAAGAACGAAAATATGTGCCGTTAAAAAACAGACAGGTTTTTATTAAAAAGCACTGAGGCAAAAAGAACCACCGGATAATTCATGAGAGAAAGGGATGTGATGGAAAGATATGTAAAAAAACTGGTCTTTGTAACGATGGTTCTCATTTCGAGTCCCGCTGTTCTTCTGGCGATAGGGGCGGATCCCAACGGCTCGGCAACGCTTGCCGCCGACCCGACCGCGGCCGTGAATTTCGCCTGGGTGCTGGTTGCCGCCTTTTTGGTATTTTTTATGCAGGCAGGCTTTGCTCTTGTGGAGACAGGCATGTGTAAAGCCAAAAATGCCGTCAATATTCTGACTAAAAATTTCATGGATTTTAGCATTGGGGGGTTGGCTTTTTGGGCATTTGGATTTGCCGTTATGTTTGGCGGTTCCGCTGCAGCCTCAGGCCTCGGTCTTGGGAATAAAATTATTGGATATTCGGGCTTCTTTTTAAGTGGTGCCGCATACGATGTGAGTACAGCCGAATTGTGGCTTTTTCAACTGGTGTTTGCCGCAACCGCCGCGACCATTGTTTCGGGGTCGATGGCGGAACGCACAAAGATTACCAGTTACATGGCTTACAGCTTCATCGTGTCGGCGGTCATTTACCCCATTTACGGCCACTGGATTTGGGGCGGGGGCTGGTTGAGCCAGTTGCCTTTTGGTGCCGGTGCTGTTGATTTTGCCGGTTCAGGCGTGGTTCATACGGTTGGCGGATTAATGGGACTGACTGGTGCGGCGGTTCTTGGGCCCCGAATCGGCAAATACGATGAAAACGGCGTGCCCCGGCAAATGCCGGGTCACAATATGGCTTATGTGGTTCTGGGCACATTGATTCTTTTCTTCGGATGGTTTGGTTTTAATACGGGCAGCACACTTGCCGCCACCGACTTGCGAATCTCGGTGATTGCCGTAAATACTTTTCTGGCGGGAGTGACGGCCGCCGTAGTAGTGGTGTACTGGATTTACTTAAAAACCGCAAAGGTGGATTTGTTGGCGGCTGCGAACGCCACCCTCGCCGGTCTGGTGTCCATCACGGCCTCTTGTGCCTATGTGCCGCCCTGGGCCGCTGTCGTCATCGGTGCGATTGGCGGGTTTCTGATGCTGTGGGGAATGAATTTTATTGAAAAAACGCTGAAAATTGATGATCCGGTGGGCGCCATCTCTGTACACGGTGTGGCGGGTCTCTGGGGAGTACTTTCGGTTGGTATCTTTGCAGATGGGACCTACGGCGGCGTCTCCGGTCTGATTGCCGGAAACACGAGTCAGATCCTGGCTCAAGCGATCTCGGCTGTCGTGTTGGTCGTCTACACATTGACGGTGGGATTTCTGACGTTTTATGGACTCAAAAAGACAATGGGCCTGCGGGCCAGCAAAGAAGAGGAGGAAATGGGGCTGGATATTTCGGAGCACGGCATTACATGTTACAACCAATAATTATTCTAAAGGAGAATTGAAATGACCGTTCAAATGACACTTGGCATGGCTGCTTTTGTGAGTTTCTTTCTCATGTGGGTTGTGGTACCCTCGTTTGTGAGAAAAAGGATTCAAAGAAAATTAGAAATGGAAGAAAAATCTTAAAAAGAGATTTCCTCTTTCAGAGAAGGAGACAAATAAATCCGGCCCGGCATCCGGGCGGGATTTATTTGTCTATTGGGGCATCAACAGAAAAATTGAAAGATAAAAACTCCCCCGTGTAAAAACCGCTGAAAGGGTTGATCTCCTGCATCTTTTACCCTAATGGCTCCCCGGATGTTGTTTTACAGTTCTTCGTATTTCTGACTGAACAGGTTCAGTAAGCTGTTGAGCGCCATAAACAGCAAGAGTAATTCATTCTCCGGCCGGGAGGCGTGGTCATCGTCCGGATGAAGGAGCTCCTGGAGTAAATACTGATACACGAACGGCTGTTGAATCGGAAATTGTTCCTGAAACCGGTTTAGAATTCCGTCTTCCGTCTGTTCCTTTGACTCCAGGAAAAAGTGCTCGATGGTCTCAAAGAATTTATCCAAGTCTTCCGCAAAAACTTCCGGAAAAGCCCCTGCCGCCGCCGAATCAAAAATTTTCCACAAGACCATGGCCAGATAAACAAGCAAATTCTGCCCCTCTTTGGACAATTCCTTCCCAAGGCTGGTGGCAAATTCGACCACATTGGGCTGCCTGTCCTGAAATTCCCGAAGCACCTGGCGGGATTTCTCCAAATCGAGATGCCCCAAAAGCCGGTCGGTTGTGCGCACAAGTTCTTCTGAAATAATTTTATCGTATGCTTTACGATTGTTCATGGTATTATTCCAAATTTAAGGGTCAGATTCGATGAACAGAAGCGCCGCAGCATTATTGATTACGGCCTGTACAGATCCTTATAAGTCGCCCTGATTTCTCGTTTTAAAATCTTGCCGGACGGACTTTTTGGGAGCGCCTCAACAAGGATCACTTTCTTGGGCACCTTGAAATCGGCAATCTCCCGCTTACACAAATCGATAATTTCCTGTTCGGTGATTTTTTCGCCTTTTCTGGAGACAACCACAGCCGTGACGGCTTCTATCCATTTGGGATGAGGCAGTCCAACCACCGCCACTTCCTCGATCCGGTTATCCGTATAAATCGTCTCTTCCACTTCCCGGGTGGCCACATTTTCACCCCCTGTTTTAATCATGTCTTTTTTACGATCCACCACGGATATGTACCGGTCTTCATCCAGTACGCCGATGTCACCGGAATGAAACCAGCCGCCTTTCACGGAGGCTTCGGTTTTTTCCGGATCTTTGAAATACATCACCATAGTATGCGGGCCTCTGCCGCAGATTTCTCCGGGGACCCCGGGCTTCTCAATCGGGTTACCGAGATCATCTTCCAGGCGCGTTTCCATATTCAGCCCGCCCATGCCCGCAGAACCCAGCTTCCCCATGGCATCCGCCGGTTTGAGCACGGTATGATAAGGCGCAAGTTCGGTTTGGCCGTAATAATTATAAATTCCGCATCCGGGCAGGCGTTCCAGCATCTCTTTCAGGACTTCCACCGGCATGATGGAGGCACCGTAATAGCATTTTTTAAGGCTGGAAAGATCATATTTGTTAAAATCAGGATGTCTTAAAATACCGATCCACACGGTCGGAGGGGCAAAGAACATCGTCGCGCGGTATTCGGCAATGGTTTTAAGGATCGTCGGGATATCCGGTGAAACCAGGATATTGGTGCCGCCGACCCAGAAAATGGGATTCATAAAGACATCTCGCTGAGCACAATGATAAATGGGGAGGGCATTTACATTGATGTCATCCGAATCATACCCCCCGTCCACGATACACCCCATGAACTGGGCCATCAACGCCTGGTTGTTCATCATCACGCCCTTTGGCAGAGATTCGGTTCCGCTTGTATACGCGATTTGGCAGGGGTCCTCAATGTGAAGAATGGTGTCGGGTTCGGTTGCCGGATACGCCTGATACCAGGAATCGAACGCTTTGAACCGGGCGTCCACCGGTGCCTGACCTGCCCCCTGACCGGACCAGATCAGCGTTTTTACCGTGGGCATATTCTTGAGCACATCCCTGACCACATCGTAAAGCGTATCTTCCAGAATAAATAACGTGCTTTCGGAATGATTAATGGAATACTCAATATCCTTGCCGCGCAGAAGATAGTTGAGCGGCACGTAGATCGCCCCCGCCTTGAAACACCCCATCCAGGTCAGAACATGATGAATCGTATTGTGAGCGAGGATGGCAACCCTGTCGTATTTTTCAACGCCCAGGTCAATCAGGGCATTGGCCACACGATTGCTGTCCTCTTCCAGTTCCGTGTAGGTCAAAGCCCGGTCCCCGAAAATCAACGCTTTTTTGTCGGGAAAATGATACCGGGATCTGCGAAGCATATCGGCAATGACCCAGCGATTCACCTTGTTGTAGCGGTTCATTAAAAATTCAATATTCTTCTTACTTACGGTGGAATACTGTTCCGCTTCCGCCCGGGTTAACGGGCGATTCATTGCGTTTTCCATAATAGCCTCTCTTTCATATTCGTCGTGTCAAAGATTCCGGTTTACTATTCTGGAACAAGGATTACCCCAACACCGGCAGTCTGACGGCACGTGCACAAGTTTATCTGTAGAAATTACAAATTCAGGGAAATCCGAAGGAATATTTTTAAATGGGATTGCAGGCATTTTTACCGATCTCCAACAGTTAAATTCATTTTAAACATAGTATAATTTGATTTAATTATCAATATAATTTGATTCATTCACCCATATTGCTTACATTAAAACATCTTCAAAAAGGACAAAAATGAAGCACGATGGCATCTGTGAATTAGGAGCAAAATAATGATTACAAAATTAATTTTGCCGGAAATAGAAGATTTAATCAAAGAAAAGAGATGGAATACAATAAAGGAAATATTGTCGAATTTAGAGACCGCCGATATCGCTGAATTACTAAAGAACCTCGATGAAAAAGAGGCCGTCCTGGTCTTTCGCCTTCTTCCGCAGCGTCTGTCATCAGACGTTTTTCCCGAATTGGAAACTTCCATTCAAAAGAACCTTCTTTCGCACATTCTGGACAGCTCTATTCAAGCGCTGATAAACGATTTATCCCCGGATGACCGAACAGATTTGCTGGAAGAATTACCCGGTCAAATCACGCAAAAACTGCTGAATCTGCTGACCATCGAGCAAAGAAAAGAAGCTCTCGAGTTATTGGGATATCCTGAAAATAGTGCCGGCAGATTGATGACACCGGACTACGTGGCCGTCCATCAAAATTGGAGCATCGAGAAAGCTCTGAATCACATACGGGCGCGCGGTAAAGATGCCGAAACCATCGATATGATTTACGTCGTGGCTGAAAACTGGAAACTAATCGACGATATTCCCATTCGCCGCTTCATTCTGGCAAAATCTTCACAGTCGGTTTATGAAATAATGGATCATAAATTTATTGCTATCCGGGTCGATGAAGACCAGGAAAATGCCTACCATCTAATGAAAAAATACAATCTGACTGTTTTGCCCGTCACCAACAAAGAGGGTATTCTTCTGGGGATTATCACCGTGGATGACGTATTGGACGTCGTGGAAGAAGAGGTCACGGAAGATTTTCAAAAAGTGTCGGCCGTCAGTCCGGTGGAAAAAAGTTATTCATTGGCTTCTCCGTATTTATTGTATCGAAAACGAATCGGATGGCTCATGCTCTTACTCATCGCCGACTTTTTTTCTTCCAGCATTATTGCGCATTTTCAGAATGCCCTGCAAACCGTCATCGCGCTCGCTTTTTTTATACCGGTTTTGATCGACAGCGGCGGCAACATTGCGGCACAATCATCCACTCTGGTGATTCGGGCACTTGCCACCGGTGATTTATCCGTTAAAAGATGGTTTTCGACAATCCAAAAGGAGTTGTATGTCGGCCTGATGCTGGGTATATCGTTAGGTGTTATTCTTTATGTCAGAGGATTTTTCTGGAGGGGAGGGCCGCTGGTAGGACTGATTGTAGCCGTCACAATGGTGCTGATTACGCTCTGGGCAAACATTCTCGGCAGCTTACTGCCCATTATTTTAACCCGTTTCAAATTGGATCCGGCCGTCAGCAGCAGTCCCCTTTTAACCACTGTGGTTGATTCAACCGGGCTGCTGATTTATTTCAATCTGGCTCAATTTATGTTTCATCTAACCTAACGCCATACGGGTTAAATCATCAGACAAAATCGTGTTTAAATAAACCGCATCTCTCCAGCCGCAGAGGACAGGCATGAATTTTAAGCCCTATTATGAATCAGACCGCCTGCGGCAGCCAGCTTTTCAATTCTGCCAGACGCTTTTCCCGTTCCCGCACAAACCGCTCGATCCCTTTCAAAATCCATTCTGATGAAATGTGCGCTTCTTCACAAACTTCGTCGATTGTCCCGCCGGTGCGCCAGCGATTATCCCAATCGGCGGCGAGTGAATAGGCAGGCGTGACCGGATTCTTGATCCAGTCGTCCATCATCCGCAGAGAGGCGTTGGTCACAATCATCGCATCCATCCATTCCTGTTTGGAAATGAGGTGATTCCGGTACGCTTCGGACTGCCGGTCAAAAAGCTCGCTGCTGATGGCGGCGACAATTTTCACATTCAACCCGGTTTTGTCCAATTCAGGCAGAATTTTCACCAGATTGGCTGTTGTGCTTGTTCCCCGAATAATCACAACACCCGCCTTCGGCTGATTCGGCCGGTAGTCCCGAATGAGGTAGGCGCCCTTTGCGGCTTCAAAATGAGAGGCCATTCCCAACGCATCCCGATCCGGCAATTCGACGGGCGGACGCGTCAGATGAAGCATCACGATGGGTACATCCTCCTTCAAAGCGGCGCCCAGGACGACCGGTACCTCGTTGTATTCCCAGGGATGCACATTAATGATCTGTCCCTTTGGAAAGAGTTCCCCGACTTCAGGAGAAAAAATGCCGAAATGCGTGCGGGAATCGTCTGCCGTCTCCGGTCCCGAATGGCCGGCCACCCAGATGACTTTACCCAATTTTAGATCGCAGTCCTGAGCCATCTGACTAAACAGGCGCATCATGCCGTATTTGAGATAGGCAAACGACCCATACGTGGATGAAGCCATGTAAAAGCCGTTGAAATCTTTAAAGGGATCTTCCGCAAAGTTGACGGAAGCCACACCCGCGCTGATGCCGGCATTCGTAAATTCCGTGATCTCCTGGGGAAGAAGCGCACCGCCGGGATTTCTCTCCCGATTGAACCAGCCGAAACCTTCAAAATTACCCCATTTTTTTGCAAAGCCCGAGATATTGGTCGAATCTGCTAAATCTGCCGAAGCTGCCAGAAACAACGGCCGCCCCCATTTTTTATAGGCGTAGGCATTCACCCAGGCACCCCAATTTGCCAGAGCCTTTCGGTTGGGAACCTCCGTTCCCGGAGGCAAATACATTTCCGCCGGGTAGTGTTTATAATCATACAGCACGGGATCGCTAAACGGGGATTTCGTTTCATTCTTCAGAAGAAATGAAGGCGGGTCCACGGGCACGGATTCGCCGATTTCAACCAATGTGTCCGCCAGATAATCGACCAGCGCAGAATCCTGCCGGAGCACATCCAGCACCACATTTATATTTTTCCAATACTGCTCTCTCCGGTCTTCTTTTGTTTCCGGTGCAGGCCGGCCAAAGCCCTCAAATTTCACGCCGTATTTTTCCTGGAAGGGCTTCTTCGTCTCCCAAAATATTTCCGAATTCATAGCGTGGGGCGACCCGTGGGACTTATTGTCGTATTTGAGATAGCCCCGGCCTTTTCGGGTTTTCATCCAGCCGATGTTCGGAACTTTGCCGGAATTCTCTCCGAAATAAAGTTTTGTGATCATGCGTGTCAGCGGTTCCCACTCCGAGCCTTTGTCGGTACCCACAACCCGCCAGCCGTGGTGGCTGAACCAGTCCTTTGGCGAACCGTAAACCGTCTCTTTTATCGGATGATCATCGATTCCGAAATTATTCCAATCAACCACATAATACAGGTTATTCAAACCCAGCGCCCAGGCGGAATTCATGGTTTCATGAATGGCGCCGGCGGTGAGTCCGGCATCGCCTTCAAAAGCGATCACTTTTACGCCTTCCATGCGGGCCATTTTCAAAGCCATGGCGGCGCCGGCCGCCGCGGGTGAACCGTGCCCCGAAGGGCCGGTGTTGAATTTTAAAAACAGCGTCTTCCCTGCAAACTCCGCGTGTCCCGGAAGACCGCCGTTGTGCCGGAAATCCAGCAAATCTATCGGACGGACAATACGTGCATCGGGAATAAAATAATCCTTGTTTTTCGTGCGGGAATATTTTTGGTGCATGGCCTCCCCCAAAAGGGTAAACGCCGCGTAAATCAGGGGAATGGTGTGGCCGGCAATCAAAATAAATCGATCCCCGAAACGTTTTTCAGGTTGACGAATGTCCCAGCGCATCCCGCCGCAGAGAAGCGTGGCCACAAGCGCATGCACTTTGGACCGTGAACCGCCGGGATGCCCGCTCTGGCGGTAATTTAACATCAAATCGATTAACTGATCGATGGAATCTTTGACCACTTCCCACTTGTCAAAATGCCCGGCAAGTGCGTTGAATTTTTCATCGGCAAGAGTCAAACTCTGTTTCATTCGCAATTCCTCTGTTTAAAAATTTATAATCTAAAATGTAAAAAACCGTCAGACAGCCGGTCAGTAGTCCAGCGATTCCCCAAAACCCAAAATTCTGGCTTTGTAACCGTTCTCTTTAACTTTATCCACAAATTCCTGCGGATCGGCTTTGATGAGATCGAATGTGTTGTAGTGCATGGGAATGGCCAGTCCGGGCTGCAGCAATTCGACCGCTTTCACCGCGTCGTCGATTCCCATGGTAAAATTGTCGCCAATAGGAAGCACAGCCACATCGATTTCATTCATTTCGCCAAGCAGTTTCATGTCATAAAACAAGCCCGTGTCGCCGGAATGGTACAGTGTTACGCCTTTCATGGTCAGCAAAATGCCGACCGGATTCCCTGTGTAAATGATGGTATTTCCTTCCGTGACGGACGAACCATGGTGGGCAATGGTCATTTTCACCCGTCCGAAGGGAAATTCGCGGCTGCCGCCAATGTACATGGGATGCGCCTTTGCCCCGTGCATTTCACAGTAAGTGGCCAATTCAAAGGGGGCAATAATCGTGGCATCATCCCGTTTGGCCAGTGTGAGGGCGTCTCCGATGTGATCCCCGTGACCGTGGGTTAAAATAATCCAGTTGGGGTGAATGTCGCCGACTCTTACCGGCGCCAGAGGATTGCCGGTTAAAAACGGGTCAATGGCAATTGTATCGCCATCATTTTCAACCAAAAATGCCGAATGACTGAGATAAGTTAACTTTGGCATAATATAGTCTCCTTTTTCAAATTAGAATATTCCCCGATGGTTTGCGTCTTCACCGTGTTACTAAATAATGGCATCAATTTGTTGAAAAATCAAATTTTTTTATAAATCACCCGCGGCCGGGCGCAAAACAATTTCTTCCACGGCCGCCTGTTCATCCGCTTCGCAGGCATAAAACACCGCCTCTGCCACACGCTCGGGCGCCATCATCAGATTTTGATCGGCCGTTCCGCCGGCTTTATCCCAGAGTGGTGTGGCGGTTGCCCCGGGAAGAATGGCCGTAACGCGGATATTGTAGGACATCAATTCCTGGCGAATCACCCGGGAGAATCCCAATTGCCCGAATTTTGACGAACAATAAGCCGAACAATTGGTAAAAGCCGTCACGCCTGCCACCGAAACAATATTGACAATGTGCCCCGATTTTTTCTTCATCAACGCCGGAAGGAACGCCCTGGTGACCAGAAATGTGCCGGTCAGATTCGTATTCAGAATGGCCTGCCAATCTTCGTAGCTGGTATCCCAGATCGGCTTGAAACGGTTAAAGCCGGCATTGTTCACCAAAATGTCGATCGTGCCGAAACGTTCTAAAATGAGATTTCGCGCCTGCGTCACCTGCTGCGGATCGGACACGTCACAAGAAATCGTCATCGGCTCGGAAGAAAACCGCCGGGCGGCTTTTTCCAGTTTTTCCCGATTGCGGGCAAGCATGGCCACGCGTGCGCCGCGTTCGGCGAACCCGCGTGAAATGGCCAGGCCAATCCCCTCGCTGGCACCGGTAACGACGACAATTTTGTTTTGTAGTTTCATCAGGATTTTATCAGCCTCAAAAATTCTTCCCGTGTGGATGTCCGGTTCCGAAACGCGCCGTACATGGCGCTGGTGATCATCACCGAATTCTGTTTTTCCACGCCCCGCATCATCATGCAAAGATGCTGACCTTCGACCACTACCGCCACTCCCAGGGGATTTAACAATCCCTGAAGGGCATCCGCGATTTGTGTGGTCATGCGTTCCTGAACCTGGAGCCTTCGCGCATACATATCCACAATACGCGGAATTTTGCTAATCCCGATAATTTTTCCGTTCGGGATGTACGCCACATGGGCTTTCCCAAAAAACGGCAGCAAATGGTGCTCGCACATACTGTAGTAATCGATATTTTTGACGATCACCATTTCGTCGTATTTTTCTTCAAACAGGGCGCCGTTTAAAATATCTTTTAAATTCTGACGATAACCCCGCATAAAATATTTATAAGCCTTCGCCACACGCTCCGGCGTGTACTTCAAACCTTTCCGGTCCGGATCTTCCCCGATCTTTTTCAACAATTCATACACCAATTTTTCCACCAGAAACAATCCTTTCTCAGCCTGCCCATTGTTTCCAAATACATTACTCCGCCCGGTAAATCACAAAATTATTCCGGGACTCGTACAGTTTAATTTCGTACAATTCACCTTCATCAATTTTATCTTTCAGGATATCCCAAAATTTCACGGCCAGATTTTCGGCCGTGGGAATCACACCTTTTAAAAAGGGGACATCATAATTGAGATGCTTGTGATCCACTTTTTCAACGATCTCCCGGATGAGGATTTTTTTCAATTTATTCAGATCGATGACCATTCCCGTCTCTTTTTGCACATTTCCCCGAACGGTTACTTCAAGGTCGTAGTTATGTCCGTGTCCCATTTTATTATTGCAAAGCCCGAAAATATCCTCGTTCTTTTCATCTGAAAAATTCGGATTGTACAGACGATGCGCCGCACTAAATGAGACGCGCTTTGTGACGTAGGTCATTGATTATATTCTCCCTCATTCCCGGCAGTCAAACAAAATAACCCTGTTTATTGAAGCCGCTACTCCGATTGCCAGTCTAAATCATCCGGTGATATTGCAATCATCTGATTGAACCCATCCGGACCCAATCTCCGTGTGAGTGTATGGATTATCTGCTGAATTCGCAGGGGCGAATCCGTGGGGCCCGAAATAAAAAAGGGCTTTCCATTATTACCGTATTCAAATTCTTCGGAACAGGATGAAGCATCAATATCTTCAAATATCTTTTTGGCTTTTCGATAATCTTTATGGGGTCTAAATCCCAAATCCATGGCATATTCTTCGGCCTCTTCAATTAATTTTCGACAACAGGAAGGCGACCACGGCTCTAATGCCTCTCTTTCAGCGAACTTTTGTACTTCTTTGGAATATTCTTCGGGAGAAAGCACGACAGAAAACGCATTTTTTATCCCAAGGCAAAAAGTATCCACCAAAAACATACTCATCGCAACGGTACCATTCTGCAGCTTCCCGGCGAAAATAACGCTGCCCATCCCTTTCTCAAAAATTTTGGCCGGAACAAAACATTCAAATTCGACTGCTGCGGAAGGGATAGACGCAGAAGGCCCTCCGGGAGATCCGCCGGACCGCTTTGTGCCGGATTTTCTTTTGGCTCTTTTTATCTCAATGCTCTTTTGTACCTTTTTCTTCTTTTTTGCCATTTTTTATTCGCCTGCTTTATACGATAGTTACTTACAAATCCAACATTCGCTGAAGCGCCTTTCCGGCGCTCGTGATGACGGGCTTCGGCAAACAAACCACATTCACTTCCCCCAGGTTTTCCAGAACAAACAGCACATCATTCGGGCTGACTTTCCCCATATTGGGGCAGGGCGATTTTGACAGCGGAACAATTTTTTTGTCCGGATTTTGATCCGCAAGGCGATTAACCAGATTGATCTCGGTACCAATGACAATAGTACTGCCGGCCGGCGCCTGCCGTACGTACGCCACAATAAATTTTGTAGAACCATTGCCGTCCGCCGCTCGAACCACAGCCGGATCGCACTCCGGGTGAACAATGATTGCGGCCTCCGGGTAATTTTCCCGAGCCTGTTCCACATGATATTTCCGGAACCAGGTGTGCACATGGCAGTAGCCTTTCCAGAGAAGCACGCGGGCCTTCAGAATTTCTTCTTTTGCTAATCCGCCAAATGGAATATACGGGTCCCAATCGGCCACCTGTTCATCCGGAATTCTCAGAAAATTGGCCGTGTTCTTGCCGAGATTCCTGTCCGGAAAGAAAAAGACCTTTTCTCTCTGCCGAAGCGCCCATTCAAACGCCTTTCGCGCATTCGACGACGTGCAGGTTGTCCCGCCGTGATCACCGACAAATGCTTTCAACGCGGCGCTGGAATTCACATACACCACCGGCATCACTTTTTGAATATTCAGGACGGTTTCGAGTTCTTTCCAGGCATTTTTAACCATGCCGGCGGGCGCAAAATCCGCCAATGGACAGCCGGCATCCGGATCGGGATGAATGACCTTTTGATGCGGCTTCGCCAGAACTGCGGCACTTTCCGCCATAAAACGAACGCCGCAAAATACAATAAATTCGGCCTTTTCAAGATTCGCGGCCCGCCGGGACAGATCAAATGAGTCTCCCACAAAATCGGAGATTTCCACGATTGAATCTCGCTGGTAATGGTGTCCTAAAATAACCAGCCGATCCCCCAAACGCTGTTTTATTTTCCGAATCCTCTGAATTGCCGTTTTCCCGCTGATTGCCCGGTATTCCGCAGGCAGGGGGTGTATCGAACTCTCCATTTTTCCTCGTAAACCGACTCTATTATAAAGCCTGTATTTTTTCAGCCGCCAATTTTAACCACAACCGGAACAAGCACAAAACCTGTCGTCATGCCGTGTCTTTCCCAAAAGAATTTAAGCTGCTGGGCCCAAACGAATTCCCAACAACCCCAACAAAGACAATAAAATTAATGTTTCGACAATCCATCCGATCACGCAAACGCCGATAGCACGCCAGGTGCTTTCATAATCCAGTGCCTGTCTTACGGCAATAACCATTGCCACCAGCATCCAGGCTCCGGCAATAAACGAAACCGCCCCAAACAAGCCCGGAATAATTCCAAAGACACGAATCAGCCCCGGAGAGCTGGAAAAACCGATGGTTCGCAAGAGTTGTCCCGGATCGGCCTCTGTTTGCGGTTCCGGCAAAAGTTTTGTCCCGATAAGGTAGACTAAATAAGCCCAAACAAACCATCCGACCAACGCGATGATTGTTCCCGTAATAAGATTCGCGCCGCCTTTAGAACCAATGGCGCCGATTCCGGCAGCCAGACTGGAGAGAACCACCACGCCGATGGCCTGTCCCATAGCACTTTTATCGGCTTCTACTTCCTCGTAGAGATTAACATCCAGCTTTGCAGCACGAATCATTCGATCGGTGAATACACTCATTTTTTTCTCCTAATTATGTAATTATTCTGCTTTGCATTACAAAAACATTTTAACCCTTTAGCAGCTTCAGCAGCGTTTGAATATCCACCTTATATGCTTCCGGGCCCCCGGGTGTTTCTAAAATCTTGGGAATGTGCTGCAGCCGTTCGTCCTTCATGATCAAACGAAATGCATCCGGTCCGATGAATCCTTTGCCTATATTTTCGTGCCGATCGACCCGGCTTCCCAGAGGTTTTTTAGAATCATTTAGATGGAAAGCCCGTAGATTTTCAAGCCCGAGGATCGTCTCGAATTTTCCCATTGTGCCCACGTAAGCCGCCTTTGATCGAATATCGTAGCCCGCGGCAAAAATATGGGCCGTGTCCAGACAAATACCGGTTCTCTCCTTCTGCTCTATGCCGTCCCGAATATAAGCCAACTGCTCGAAAGAGTATCCCAAATTCGTCCCCTGCCCTGCGGTCGTTTCCAGAAGCAGGCGGACCGTGTAGTCGGGACGTTCGGAAAGCACGAAATTCAGACTTTCCACAATTTTATTCAAGCCCAATGCTTCACTTGTTTTAAGATAAGATCCCGGGTGAAACACCAGATCCGGGACGCCCAAACGTTCGGCTCGATCCATTTCATCCAGGAAAGCCTGCCGCGATTTTTCCAGAAGCATCTCATCGGGACTTCCCAGATTAATAAGATAAGAATCGTGAATCACAACCGCTTCGATAGTGGATTCTTTCAGAGCCTTTTTAAATTTTTCAGCATCGTCCTCCGTGATGGGTTTCCCGACCCATTGACTCTGGTTTTTTGAAAAAATCTGAATCGCGTTCGCTCCGATTTCCTCTCCCCGCGCGGGTGCCAAATAAACGCCTTTCGCAATCGAAACATGGGCTCCTAATAACATTTATCTCTCCTAAACTTTCGCGACACGCAGGGCTTCCCCTGTTTCTATTTTGGTGCGCACCCGGTACTCTGCTTCCAGCATTTCTTTATGATTTCTTTCTTCTCTCGCCAACCGCTCAAACACACGTTTTCCCCCGATATTGGGTGTTCTCGAAGCCGCTTTTTCAAAAAACACCATCGATTCTCCTTCCTGTTCAACAGCAATTTCTAAAATCTCCAGAGCCGTCGCATACGGCGAAATTTCTTTTACAATGCGCCGCCGTTTGGGAAGGTTAATGTACAGCAGCCGTTTTCCGGAAACACGTGCATATTCCTGTTCCAATTCCCGGCGATGACGTTTTTCTTCTTCCGCGAGGGCACGCAGAAGCTCTTTCCCCTGTTTGTCGCGCACATGCTTAATGGCTTCCCTGTACAAATTATGAGAGTCAATTTCGGACTGAATGGCGATACGGAGTGCCTGCAATTCATCAATTCGTTCCCAAACCATGATCTCCTCCCTGTGTTAGGTTATGGAATATAAAATTCTCTCTTCACTTCATAAAAGTTTATCGCCGGTGGTTTCGTCAGGCCGAACGGAATAAAACTGTAGCGATCCACCCAGTTTTTTTTGTCCGAAAATGAAGACGGCTCCACACGCCGCAACTCGCCGTTTTTGTGGTGATGCGGCCCCAGTAAATTGCGCATGCTGTTCGTCATATCCAATTCCAGAATATTTTCACCGGCCTGTAACATCTCACTAATGTGCCACGCAAAAGGCCTCCAGCCGCGCATACTGAGCGATTTTCCATTGACGGATCCTTTAATGACAACCGCATCAATCGAAGGAAGCGTTAAAACGGATGTGTATTTTTTCTGTCCTTCAGAGACCCGAAATTTTTGCCGGTATGTCACGGTTCCCGCAAAAAAAGGGTAGCCGGCATCCACAAGGTTTCCGATCGGTTTCCGAAAGGATTGAGACCGCAGTGAAAACGTTTCGTTATTTTTGCAAGAGACCTCAAAATCGCCGATCCAATAAACGCTCTCTATTTCCGGTCTCTTTGAGAATGTCGTTGTCAGCACAATCCGGTTTTCTCCCGCCTTCAGAATTTGAGCGGGGACGGGGATTTTCCGAAAGCCAATATCCTGCCACCAGCCTTTGTCCTGATTGGAGACATGCCTTCCATTCACCTCGATCTCAAAAGCGGCAGGCGTTTCAATGACCATAAAATAGTTTTTATTCCCGGAGGGCCTTTCTCCCCAGAAAAAGGAAAACTCAAGTTGTAAAGATTCATTCGGATCAAACGGCCGCCGGCCCTGCTGTACCCACTCCTTCCACAAAAAAATAACCGGCTGTCTTCCGTGCCACTCCCCCCGGCCAATCCGGTACCGGCAATAGTCCAGTGTGACGGCATTTTCGGTCCCGGGGTAAAAATCCCACTGTGCGTCAAAAGTCATTCCGGCGGCAGGCGTTTTGAGCCGCAATGGTTCGACAGGGTTAATTTGCGGTTCTGTTTTTGCCAGTCCCTTCCCGAACAGCACGTGCGATTCGGTGGGTTCAAATACCAGTTCAATTTCCTGGCTGGCTCCTACAAAATGCGATTCGATTCGGCAAAGCCTGTTACTCTCCGGCTCCCATTCGACCATCTCATGGGAATGCATCAGCCGCACAATTGCCCGGCGGGTGCGTACCAATGAGGTATTGGCCATGAAATAAGCATCCTGTCCATCTATTTTCCGATGCTGAACGACAATATCCCGAATTTCTTCTCCGGCCTCGTCCAGCACTCGAAATTCTTTTGTGATAAACGTATTCAAGGCCTGTTCAAGGGTCTCTTCATCTTCCGGAATGAAATAAGCCTTTTCCGACAATTTCCCGTACCGGCCGCCGGAATCCTCCCGCCCATCGACAAATGAGGGCTTTTCTCCCACAAAAATGAGGGTTCCGCCCGTCTCCTGAAATTGCTGCAGCAGATCGATCGTGGTACTTCTCAGGGTCACTGCCGGCGGCACCAATACAACCGGGTATTGAAATTCCCCCACACGTAAACCGCCGTCTTTTACCGCGCCATGTCCGGCAATGAGGCTTTCATCTCCGAAGTGAAAATCAAAATGCAGAGAGGCCAGCATTTCACTAATATGAACAAAGGATCTGTTTAAACGATCCACTGCCGTAAAGTCGCCCGGATTAAACACCGTCCAGGCGCTCTCGATTGGATGCAAAACCAGCAAATCGACGACCCGTTTCCCCCGGGTAAGAAAGGCGCTCAATCGCGACAGATAAGTATTGATGAGGGCGTAATCGTGCCACCAGGGCTGCTGGTAATGAAGCGAAGGCGGGTAGTCCCGCTTGCGGTCCCCGCGAGCCGTGTAAAGCGACAAATGGGGATTAATAAAATTAATCCCCAGAGCCATCTGCCACTCGCTGATCCACTTTTGATGTTCAAACGTCAAATTCCAGCCGGAGCAGCCGTAAGTTTCGGAAAGCGTTCGGGGTTTTCCCAATTGATCCGCCGCGCTGGACGCCTGTTTAACGGTAATCAAATTCTGAATATTTCGGCTTAAATGATCGATCCCGGGCAAGTGCATGTATTCGTAATGCGGCATGGCGGCACCGATCCACCGGATTTGATTGCGAAGTGTGTCTTCCGCCATGTAATGCCCCACAAGCTGTAGTTTGTGCGCCTCACACCACCGGTACACTTTCTTTGAGAAGGTTTCCACAAATCTTTGGGTGACGGTCCGCCAAAAATCATATCGAATTTTCGGAGAATTGACCGTTTCTTCAAAAATGGCCGGCAGGTGGTTCAGAAGATTGTAGCCGTTTTCGGCTTCAAAATAATCCGGAAAATCAGCCGTCCAGGGAACGGCCGGTTTGGGTGCATCCGGCCAATAAAGATAACAGGGCTCATCCGTAAAGATTCCGGGAATGACGCGGCCGAATTCATCCGAAAAGCGGCTCGCATAAGCTTCGTGCGTGGATTTTAAAAAGGCATCGACCACTTTCGGGTTCAGGAGATCAACGTAAGAGGTATTCTTGAAACGGGGGTTCCCAAGGGGCGCTGTCCACAGAGAGCAATACAGCAAATCATAGGAGGCGGAACGGTCAATTTCTGCTTCATTCAGGATTTTGTACGTCCCTTTTTCGAGAAGGTACGCGTGAATTCTCTCGAACTCGGGTCCGTCCTGCGGTTTTCGACTACAGACCAGCGCTTTCATTCGATATTCCGGCCCGAGACGCGGGACAATTCCGCCCGCAAATCCGCTTGGCCAGGTGTCCTCATCGTAAAGCCAGGCGCTCATTCCCTGAAGTGCCGCTTCTTTAACAGATGTCCGAATATGCGTCATCCATTTGCCGGTAAGATAGGGTGTCTCCAGACCAATACGGGCGTGCATGAAAAAACCGCTCAATCCCGCCTGTTTCATCTCCCGAATTTGCCGCACCAATTCGCTGTTTTTCAGACGATCATTCCAGGACCAGAACGGCACAGGATAAAATTCTGATGGCGGATGCATAAAATCAATTTTTTCTGAAGACAATCATCATCCTTTCGAACTTCTTCAGACAATTCCGGTTTGCCGGCACCGTTGCGCATTTTTCGGTTTAGGAGCATTAAAGGAAAACAAAAACAGATCACAATAATCATTCCGAATCTAAATCAATTTATAAAATCTAAAACACGGGTGCAAATAAAAAGTAGATTTTCCATGATTTTTTGGGGCCGAATTCTCTTCCGGCGCCAATCCTGAATACAATGGGCATTTTGGCCCAGGGCCACACACGCATTCGCCATTCGGCGCCGAAAGTGGTTTTCCACGGCGACTCATTGAAATCCGGAATTCGACGCGTAAATAGTGTCTGTGTGTTTCTCCCCCAGGCTTTGCCGGCATCTGTAAAAAAGGCCAGTGTAAAACGCTCAAAATACAAAAAGCGCAAAAAATAGAGATGGAGATTACGAATAAGCTGAATGCGGTATTCTAAATTCCCGTAAATTTGCCGTGTTCCCTCAAGACAAGTAGAAAGTCCGCGCACGTACCTTGTTGAAAGCTGAGGGGGCGATTGAATCATTCGGCCGCCTTCGTGCCACAGGCCTCCCATACGGGCGGCCAGAACATTTCGATGGAAAGAAAACATCTTTCTGGCGGCAATTTGAGCCTGCCATTCTTTGTACCGGAGATCACTTCCGATCAAGCGACCCGCCCATCGAAAACCGGTCCGGAGATAAACCCCTGTGGCCGGGTGAATATCATTTGCAAGATCGGGCAACTGCCAGCGATATGCATAAAAAAGCGACCACTCGTTTACAAATCCCGTAAACGGCAAATCATTTTTCCGAACCGGTTTAAATTTTTTTACAGATAGATTGCGGATTTGTGTGACATTGAATTGTGTGCTTATAAAATGGCCGGCCCGCAAATTTTTTCCGAAGGAAACCGGCAGACTCAAACCAACCGAAGCATACCGATGCCGTTCCCAGAGCGATCCCGAATAACCCGGGAAATTGCCGCAATTCCGATAGAGTTGGCCGGCGTTCACCATAATGGTCGGCATGTACTGCGTATTGACGTATTTAAAATCTGCCGTGAACCGGCGATCCCCGATCGTGACGAGGCTTTGTAATTGGTGTTCATTAAGGGGATCGGCCAGGATATGCAGAAATCCGCCTTCGTACCCCCGATCGTCCTTTAAAACGGCCGGGAGCAAAATAAGAGACTGCAGATAGTTCGGCGAATAATAATCCATTATTCGCCCGATTTGCGTTTTTTCCAAATGCGCGGGAAATCTTTTAAACGTTTGATTGTCCCACGTCCACGGAATTTCAAGGGGTCCGAAATGGGGCTGAACCCGCCGGTCTGCAGGAATTGAAAAAATTCCGATCGAATCCCGTTTTTCAAATACGGTGGCAAAAATACGGGCGCCGTCCGGAGACCAATTCGGATTGAAAATCCCGCCAAAAGCATTTGTGACGGCCTGAGGATTGGAGCCGTCCCGGTTCATGACAAAGAGATTGGGCGTTCCAAAGCGATAATCGATATACGCAATCTTTTTCCCGCAGGGAGACCAGTCTGGAGAGCGGGCATCGTAACCGGAATTTTGCAGCACACGCAGAGAATCGCCGTCGGGAGAAATGGCTGCAACCGTCCGCTTGCCGGAAGAATCGACCAGAGAAAAAGCAATCGTACGGCCGTCGGGAGACCAGCGGGGCGCAAAAACCGCTGTCCGGAGCGGAAAATCGGTCAACTGCTGAATGGTTTTTCTGCGCCAATCATAAATCATTAAATTACAACGGCCGCTAAAATGCTTTACAAATACCAATCGTCTCCCATCCGGCGAAAAGTCCGGATCACTGGCACGCACATTCTGAGTCAACTGAATCTCTTTCCCCCTGTCAAAATCATATAAAAACAAATCATCGGTTATCGACTGGCTGATTCCGGGGTGGGCGCGGGAATAGACCAGCTTTTTCCCATCCGGCGACCAGGACGTCTGCGCGTGCACATAAGTCCCGCCAAAAGATTTCCACGCTTTCGATTTTTTGTCGAAAACACGGAGTTCAGGCATCCACTCATCAAACTTTCGGATGCCCACAACCGCTGCTTTTAAGCCGTCGGGCGACTCACGAACGCTGTACACCCCCTGAAAAGGGGTTCGGAACGGTTTTGCCGCGTCTGCCATGAACTCCCGTCCCGTTTTCCATTTTAAATAATGCTGCGTGACCGAATCGAGCCAGGCGCGATACAGTCTGCGTTCCGTCGAATGGGTTTTGCGATAAAGATTCCAATCGAAACTAAGAAGGAATTGTTTGTGCTTTTTAATCAATTGCGGAAAAACGGCTTCACCCCACCGGCGGGACATGTAGCGCACGAGACTGTGGCCCTCTTCGTACACCAGACGGGAATCGATGGGATCGGTGCCGACGAATCCCTGAATGTCTTTGACCCGAAGGAGCTTTTGACTCCACCAGGCCACCCGCAGCAGCAAATCCCGGTGGATATCCCAGGTCTCCGCCTGGTATTGTGCAAGGCCTTCCGTAAACCAATCCGGAGTTGTTCCGATTCCCAGCAGCTCTGTCCAGATGCCGAAACGGCTCCGCAGGCCCCAGAAATGGATTTCGTGAGTCAACTCGTGGGCGATCACCCTTCGAAGCCACTTCATTTTACCCGTTGTGTATTTCGGCATAGGCGGTGTCCAGATCGTCATGACGTGTCCCAGGGGATTGGACATGCCGTTGGAATAATCGTCCGTATCCTGAAGCACCAAAACTATTTTATCTCCCGGAACCATTCTCATGGCCCTTGTAATCGAGTAATAGGAAGATTCTGCTACACCGGCGGCTTTCTGCGCCACATCCGTGACCTCTTTATGGTAGATGATTTTAAAATGCACCGTCTCGATGATCATCCATTGGAGCTCCGGATGATTTTCGCCCACATAGATTTGCGCCATTCCCGGAGAAACGAGAAAAAGCGCTGTCAGCAGGAAAAACAAAAACCTCCGCATCAGCCCGGCGGATTCCGCTTTAAAAAGCCTCATGCGAAAATTCGGCGTGCCGTCCTTCTCAGAAAGAAGTACCCGTTTTTTGACGTCTTTCAAAGAATTCCCTTTCAAAACATCAAATCTGACGAATGAACAATCACACTGCCCAGCCCGTCAACCGTTTTTTAAGCCGATCAGTGCGGCTCCGTAAGCGCCCATAAGCTGCGGGTATTGCGGTAGATGCACCTTTTCACCGGTCTCTTCTTCCAAAAGTTTTCGCATGGCTTCGTTCCGCGCCACACCGCCGGAGAGCATCAGAGGCGACACCAGACCCACGCTCCGGATCATGGCCACAATTCGGCTGACAAGCGAGCGGTGGAGCCCTTTCAAAATGGGTTCCACAGCCACGCCGTGCGCCACCAGTGAAATGATTTCCGACTCGGCAAAAACCGTGCAGGTGCTGGAAATGGTTTCTTCTCGGTCAGCCGACAGCGCCGTCTTTCCAAGCGCCTCCAGAGGCACATGCAGGCGTCCGGCGGTGTTTTCCAGAAATCGCCCGGTACCCGCCGCACATTTATCATTCATTGCAAAATCGACGACCCGGCCGCCGGCCCCGATGACAATCACCTTGCTGTCCTGGCCGCCGATATCCACCAGTGTGCCGGGTTTTTGAAGTTCATGATAAACGCCTTTGGCGTGGCAACTGATCTCGGTGATATTTTTTGCGGCATCTTTCACAAGTTTCCGGCCGTAGCCCGTGGCGACGAACGGCACCGCTTTCAGCGGGCCGAATTTCTGTTCTGCAGCTTTCAGAAACCTCTGCACCTGATCTTCCGCCCGCGGATCGGCCTGTTCCAGCAAATGCCAGATCAATTCTCCGGATTCATCCACACCGACAATCTTGCACGTCGAGGAACCCACATCGATACCCAGTGCGGCCAATGCTTTCATTTGTGCGTGCCTGCCGCTGTGTCTTTAAAAATTCGTCTCCTCCCTTCAATCCGCATTCGATGAATCTTCCAGAATTTCCATAAATGCCGCAATTCGATTCTCCGCCTGTTGATCCGAATACGAACGCGGATCGTTGTGATCGGCTTCCAAAAGCAGTGCCGGAATCCCGGCATGATTGACAAAATAATCCCGCTGGTCGATCTGCCCGAGCGAGTAAGGTTTGCAGGAACGATCCGAATGCAGCACGACGCCATCCAGTGAAAATTCTCTGACCATTTTCTGCATCGATTCCAATTTGTGGCCCGTGCCCTGATTTAAAAGCGGGTGCAGGTACGTTTGTGCGGCTGATTCAAGCGGGCGCGTTTCATCCATCATGGGCGCCAATTCGCCCCAGGCATACGTGTACGTGGCCGCGACCACATTTGCGCCGTAACCGGCGAACGTCTGAGCCATCTTTCGCAGTTTGAACCAGATCGGAAGATTGTCCCAGAGCAGACGCTTCTTCTCATGCTTTACGGCGCCGATTCCTTTTGAAATGCGGACATCGATTTCTTTGAGCAATTGCCGGTAGAGATCGATCACGACGGGTTCACCGCGCAAATCCACAATAGGCGCCATATGAATAAATCCGTCAAACGCCGTAATAGGGGACGGCCGGTGCTTCGCCCGGTCCAGAACCTCCAGCCAGAGGAAGGAAGCCTCTCTGCTGAATCGCACCACCTCTTTCAGCCGCTTAAATGAAAGCTTTTTCCCTGCGATTTTCTCGGCCGCCGGGATCATGTCTTCCAACTGCCGCTTCACGTAAGCCACATCGTGTGCGTGTGCTTCTTCGTAAATAAACGGAGTGTCAATCAGAATCAGCGGTACTTTAAAATAATCCGCCAGTACCCGGTACCAGTAGAGCACGGTCTGACAGATATTGGTACAGGCCAGAAGCACATCCGGCCGGGGGAGCCTGCCCACGGGTGTTTTTCCGGAAAGCACGGCGCCGATGTCGGTTCGGGCATAGGAACAAATATCTCTGGAGTAGCCGGCATTTTCGGCTTCTGAAGCAATTTCCACCGTCTTTCGCCGGGCCCCGCACAGTGCGGCGTGGTTTTCCGGATACAGGATGTAAAACCCAAGCGCCTTTAAAATCTCGATGGGCGCACCGGATGTCACCCAGGCCACTTTTTTCGCACCGTTGGCGTATCTTCCTCCCAGGTAGTGGCGCGACATCAGTTCCTTCATCCGGGCCGATAATTTGAGCGGCGGGGCAAGCACATCCCGGGACCATCCGGGCCGGGCTGTTTTTCGTTCGTTCCGGCGCCGCCGGAAAGCCAATGTCAGCCTCCCCGCCACATTCACGGCCAACTGATAGCGAAGTTTTCCTCTGATTGTAATGGATTCCGTCATCCGATCATCTCAATAAAAGCCTCGATTCGCGTCAGCGTCTGCTGAGAAAGGATTTTGCCCATTTCGAATTCCACATAGTTTACCGGAGTTCCTTCCGCCTCCAGTTTTTTCCGGAGAAGGGGCACGTCAAAAAGTTCCGGCTCACAAAACTTTACGTCGTAAATCAGAACCCCTTTCGCTCCGGATTTTCGAATCAGATTTTTCAGGTGATCCGCCCGTTCGGAAATCGGAGACCCCCGGGTGGGATCCGGAGGGGCTGAGAAAAGCCGCTCGGCCATTCGCACAAAAGGATCCTCTGAGTGCCCCGATTTGTACAGCCGGCGCGTGCCGCAGGCCAGATCATCGGCGACCACCCGGGCACCCATCGTTTCTATTTCGTCAAATAAATCCATCGGCTCGGGCACAATTCCGGACAGCAGAATCGGCACACCGGACGTGCTTCGTTTCTCACGCCGGGCTAGTTTTTTCTCATTTTCAATGAAATCTTCGGCCGGCAGGAACTCACGGGAACGCACAATTCGGTAAAATTCACGGTCTGAAAGGCCCAACAGTTCCCGGTCCCGATAGAGCCGGGCCAGCGCCCGGTCGGCCGTCTCCTCCCGGTAAATGGCTTCCCAAAACGCCCCCGGCGGCGGTTCTCCCCCGGTCCAATCGGAAAGCTCCCCGCACAGGCGTTTTAATTCTTCCGTCAAAAAGTCAAAATCAGCCTTTCGCACACCCCGCGGGTGATAAAGCGTCAACACTTTCTGTTTAGGGTGAACAAAATCCAGCAGCACGGAACCCATTCCCTGAAGCGAATCGCAGGTGTGCGGCACTAAAATTAAATCCGTGCGGTCCAATCCCCCGCTCAGCAAAAAAGAGACGGCATTTCGTACAATGTCGCATGTGTAGGACTGCAAATGGCTGCCGCCAAGCGTGACATCGGCATGGGGCGGCCCCCACACTTCCACCGGCAAAAAACCAAAGGCACGAAACAATTCACGGGGATAACGGATGGGTAAAACGGCGGCGATTTTGCCGCCCTTTTTCTGAAATTCCCGGATTACCTTCTTTCGGGACGGAAGATCAATCATGCCGGTAAAGTCTGCCCTTTTTTTATAATGATTCAGGTTTGTGTTTGCCGCAACGTTTCGATGGCACTAAGATCCTAAACCAAATTGTCTAATCCGCCTGCGGCGGATCGGCATCAACCCAAAAAAATATTTAGGATATTTTATTGATCTATTTGAATTGTCACGCTCTTTAGAGCGCGGGTACAGAATAAAAAACAAATCCAAAGGGAGTATTAACCCCGATCAAACCGGATTATCGGATCCATTGTGTAATCCCCGGTTTTAGAAAATTAATCCGGTACATTTGATTTTTATAATGAATGGTCAATTTTTGGCTGCCCACTGCCGCATCCGTAAATGGGCCGTGAAACAGTTTATACCGGCTAAAATCCCACGCCGCACCGTTCAGAAAGCGCCTGTCGGGATACCCAAATTTCATCAAATGATTGTCCGGCGTTCGAAACTGCACCGTCAGTGTCCGGTCGAATTTCGACAAATCGGGGGTTCGCCTGCGCACATCATTCTTAAAGGCCTTAAAACTGGGGTAGTTCTCTTTCGAATCCACCTCCAAAATCAGTCCGTTCTTCAGATTAAAACTCCTGAGCCGCCAATCAATGGACTCTTCGATCCACTTGTGCGGCTTAAACGGAAGGTAAGCCACGTACACGTTTCCGCCCGAGCAAAAAATCCATCCGGAGGCATCTTCTTCACGGGTATCCAGATTCTTCGGGAAGAACGTGTCGATGTGATGATAACTTACATTTTTCGGAATATCGTACAAAACGATGATTGAATTTTTGTACTGAAAGGTAAATTCATACGGCGAACCGCCCGTCCACTTATTTTCCCTATTATAGGTGCCCTTCGATTTAATCACCTCTTCAACCATAATCTTTTCTTCTTCCGGAAAAAACGTACTGAGTTCTTTTGAAGAAAACGTGGGATGCAGCGAAAAAATTGTGGAATACGGTTTATCCGACACCCAGCTCACATCCCAGGTGTGCTGCTGAATGGGCTGCAAAATACCGCCCTGCAGGGAACCCAGGCAATAGTCTTTTGTCATGTAATCGTATTTGTACACGGGCGGATTGCGTTCTTTTCCGTGGCGAATAATGTTCCGCACACGCTTGGTTTCGGTGTGTACGTACGGCTCGGAACGGTCTCGAGCCGCCATCACAATTTCAAACGGAATGTGGTACAGGCTCAGGGCACCCACCACGGCATGGGCCATACGCCCTTTAGGATTAAACGGCGTACCGCCGAAATACAGATAACCGTAGGCGCTCATTTCCGAGCGTTTTAGATCATACACCTGCGGCTCGTAAATGCGGCTGTGCCCGCCGCAGAACATGCCCTTTAAATATTCCGGCGCGTAATCCGCCCAGAACCAATCCAGAATCATTTTAGCCTTAAGCTTAAACTCCGGCTCTCTGGAAAATTCATATAAAAGAAACAGGGGTGAAAGATACACTTCGCCGTAATCGGGCGAATCAAACTCACCCTGGCCAATTGTGGTGGTAATTTTTATCCAGGATTCCAGGTAACTTTTCGCCTCTTTGTAATTTTCTTCCGAAGATTTTCCGTTGAACCAAAACGCACCGGTTTCTCCGGGCCAGGTCTGCGCCGCCAATAAAATGGAGGTGTAATACATGAGCCAGTGGTTTTCGGTATCCCCCCGGTACGGCGTATACGTGTGAAAAACGGACTTCATGCGGGCTTTTACATCTTCAGGAAGAATATCCTGAAAATACAGGTATGTGGCCATTAACGGGTAGATAAAAAACATGTCGCCGTGGGGATTGGCGGTGAGCGAATCAATAAAGGCGTAGGCCGTGGAAATGTCGGTTTTAGTCGCCAGTTTTGCCATCGCCCCGAAGAAACCGGGTGCGGTGGATCTCGCCGCATAAAATTGCAGCAATCGCTGTTTTCGAGCTTCGATCTGCTGATAAATCGAATGCCGGTCGGGCTGTACCCGAAAAGTTTGCGCAGTCCCCTGCCGAATTCCCCCGGCAAAAATAATTAAACCCATAAGAAAAAAAACCCATTTTTTCATCTGTTTCTCTCGCATTTTAAATACCTGTCACAAAGACGTGAACTAAATCAATCGACTGACAAATTAACGGATAGGCCCTGCCTCTTGTTTTTCCATAAACGGTTTCCATTTTTCCTCAGGCGAAGGCGGTGTGAGCAGACTCACGACAATTAATAAAACGAACGACAAAATAATGGGCGGAAAAATGAGATAATCCCAACCCACCCCGAATCCAAATTTGGCCACAAGCGTCCCCAGCATTCCCCCGAGGATGGAAGCCACGCCGCCGGCCGCTGTGACCCGTTTCCACAGGAAGGCTGCCAGAATGGCCGGCGTTAATCCCGCACCGATCATCGTATACGCCGTGTAGGCCATTTCCAGAACAGTTTTAAATTGAGTCAAAAGCAGGTAGGCCATAATTCCTAAAATCACAACCCAGAAGCGCTGAAGCCACACCAGGTGTTTTCCGCCGGCATTGGGATTAATAAATCGCTGGTAAATATCCCGTGTAATGTTGGTGCTGGGGGTCAGTAAAAAGGAATTCCCGGTTGAAACAATAATGGCCACGGCGGCCCCCAACAGCATCACACCGGCAAAAAGCGGAAGCCCCGCCTCCTGTCCGTGACGCGCCGTGTAGAGAATGACCGTTTCGGAATCCTTCAGATGCGTAAAATAACTGCTGGCAATGATCGATAAAAAACAGATCATGGTTTCAATCACAATGGTACCCGCGATCCAGCCGACCACGGCTGTGCGGGCCGCTTTTTCATTTTTTGCGGAGAAGAATTTTTGGTACATGCTGGACTCCCCCAGCAGCAGGAAAAAGACCGGGAAAGCCACCCCCATGGCCCAGACGGCATTTTCGTGACCGAACACTTTAAAATGATCCGCCGGCAACGTCGTTAAGACGTGCTGAATACCGCCCACACCGTGCAGAAGAAACGGCACGGCAATTAAAATACCGATTAGAATAATCGTGCCGTTAAAAATGTCCAGAGTCACAATTGAGATCATTCCGGCCATGGACGTATATAAAATAATGAAAACCGCCGTGAAGATCACGCCATATTTCATTGGAATCCCCGCCACCAGATCCAGAACCATTCCGCCGCCTTTAAATTGGTATCCGACAATTGTGGTGTAGGCAATAATGATGGTGACGGTACCCAGAATCCGCGCCCATTTATTGTAGCGTTTTTCTAAAATGTCGGGCACGGTGTACTGTGCGATGCGCCGGACCCGCCCGGCCAAAAAATAAACCAACACAATAGCCGCCCAGGCACCCACACTTCCCCAGAGTTCCGAAATTCCTCTCCGGTAGGCCAGTCCGGCTCCGGCGATGATGCTGCCCGAACCAATCCAGGTGGAAACAAGCGTACCTACCAGAAGAATCGTCGGAACCTTTCGCCCGGCCACCATAAAATCATTTTGATTTTTCACCGACCGGCTTTTGTACAACCCCAGGCCAACCAAGCCTCCCATATACGCCATCACCACCCAGAAGTAAATCATTGCAAATAAAGCTCCTGCCAAAAAAATATGATTTTATTGCGCCGTCTCTAATCCCAAAATCTCAAATCCTCAATCCTTGTTCGGTGTTCGATATTCGATCCTCGGTCTTCGGTGTCAAATCCCTCAATCTTTTTTATTGTCCTCTTTATTTGATTTAAGAACAAGGAACACCGATTGATCCCGCCCGTCCGCCTGCCAGGGATTTTAGATTGACTAAAATTAATGATTGCTTCATTGATTCAGATTATTTTGATTTGAATTCGGCATTTCATTTACAATCTCAATTATTAAAATTTGTTTTGTTTTTTGTTTTTTGTACACCACAATAAATTGTGGTGTTTGTGACAACACCATGATTTATCAGGGTGCTTATTGAATACCCGGGGCTGCCAAATTGCTGCCCATAAGTGAGGTGCTGCATTTAGCGCTCTCTAATTCTAAAATCATAAATCGTTAATCCTTGTTCGGTGTTCATTTCCTCAATCTTTTTTTTGTCCTCTTTATTTGATTTAAGAACAAGGAACACCGATTAATCCCGCCCGTCCGCCTGCAGGGGATTTTGGATTGACAAAAATAATGATTGCTTCATTGATTTAGATTTTTTTGATTTGAATTCGGCATTTCATTTACAATCTCAATTATTAAAATTTGTTTTGTCTTTTGTTTTTTGTACACCACAATAAATTGTGGTGTTTGTGACAACACCACGATTTATCAGGGTGCTTATTGAATACCCGGAGCTGCCAAATTGCTGCCCATAAGTGAGGTGCTGCATTTAGCGCTCTCTAATTCTAAAATCATAAATCGTTAATCCTTGTTCGGTGTTCATTTCCTCAATCTTTTTGATTTGAATTCGACATTTCGTCCCTACAGGACTTAAATTTAAATTGTGTGTTGATTCATCTTCTATAAACATTTTGTCCCTAACGGGACATGGATAATGGAAATAGCATCAAAGACTCTACCAGTTCAATGAAATGCCTCTATCGTGCCAGAAATTCGTAAAAGCAACGAATCTAATTTTATGTGAAAAACTTCAAAATTCAAGTTTCTTGAAAGTCCCGTAGGGACGCAATGTTTATAGCAAAGTGCCAAATCAAATGAGCTTAAGTCCCTTTAGGGACGGTATGTAATTTCTATTATATTAATAAAATATGCCATTTGGTTGACAATAATCCGTAAGATGACTGAAATTTCAATTAATCGCTTTTCTAAATCAAATTTATTCATTTAACACTCTCTAATTCTAAAATCATAAATCGTTAATCCTTGTTCGGTGTTCATTTCCTCAATCTTTTTTTTTGTCCTCTTTATTTGATTTAAGAACAAGGAACACCGATTAATCCCGCCCGGCTGCCTGCAGGGGATTTTAGATTGACAAAAAAAATGATTGTTTCATCGATTCAGATTATTCTGCGCCGTTTCAATACTTTTACCAAAAATTGAGATCAGTTCATTATTTTCTTCTTTTGCTCTTTCTATTTTTGCTTCTGTAGTGTATAAATTCGTTCTATGAATTATTTTCAGACAGA
>BDTM01000117.1 GCA_002898015.1 bacterium BMS3Bbin03
CGACCGCCTGTGAACTCGCGCCCGTCTTCACAATCTTGTAGGACCGGAAGTACGTGTGCGCCGCATCATCCGCCCAGATCGCTTGCGCACCGCCGTCTCCGTTCCCCACCGCATTAAAGAAAAACGGTTCGTTAATCTCTAAATCTCCATTGTAAATGAGATTGGTTCCTCCCTGGGCAAAGACAAAGCCTGAAAAGGCAAGCACCGTTAAAAGTGAACCCAGGACAACTTTCCAGTTTTTTACCCTAATCATTGTTTTCTCCTTTCTTTCCGGTTCATAACACTAACAATTTATTTATGATGTAAAACCGATCTGTTTATCACCTCCTTTCAAAAAAGTTTTGCACCGATTATTTATCAATATCGCACTCATTATTTTATGAATAAAACGTTGTGCCTTTTTATCCTGCAGGCTGCAGTGAATTCGGTTTTAAAATTATTTTATGATAGGCTGAGGATCTGTGATGACGAAAAGCATCGGAAATTCGCGCCAATTGATATTCTTTGAATTTATAATAATTGAAGTGAATTTTCCCGGAGTTCAACAATGTGACTGCGGATTGAAAAGAAAACGGATTTAATAAAGATCCTATTATGGTTAATTCCCTGTAAAATATTTCCTGCAATCCAACCTTAAAAATATCCTTTCGGGAACCCAGCCCGAAAATTAACAAACGCCCGCCCGGCTTTAATAAGGAAAGACCCAGTTCGACCGTCTCTTTTTTGCCGACGCATTCGATCACCAAATCGGCGCCGCCGTTTGTGCTTGTTTTAACCGCTTCAATCAAATTTTCCTGAGAGGAATCAAACACATCATCACAACCGTAGCGATGAGCCGCCGTTCTTCGCGCTTCGATGGGTTCGATTATTCCGATCCGGCTTGCCGGGCTCATCCGGGCCAATTGCAGCATAATCAACCCGATGTTCCCGGCGCCAATGATGAGGACTTTGTCTCCGGAATGAACAGGCGATCGATTCATTCCGTGAATCGCACAGGAGAGCGGCTCGGCCTGTGTCCCCCAATTAACCGGAATGGCCTTATCGAGTTTGTAAACTTGAGTTTCGGGAATACTGCAGAATTGGGCAAAACCGCCGTTCTTTGTCACACCGACCGCCTGTAAGTTTTCACAATATTGAACCTTTCCTCTCTTACAAAATTGGCAGGTACCGCAATAGATATTCGGATCGACGGCCACATAGTCTTCCTTGCCGGTCGTTTTAACGCGTTTTCCGATCTCCCGTACAACGCCGCAAAATTCGTGACCGGGGATGACCGGAAAAGCGGCCGGTGCGTCTCCCTCAAAAATGTGACGATCGGTACCGCATACACCGCAAGCCTGAATTTCCACAAGAACTTCATCCTCTTTAACAGCCGGGATTTTTGTCTCAAGAAGTTCTATTTCGTGTTTTCGTTTAAAGATTGCGGCATACATAATATTCACAAAGTTAGTGGTGCGGTTTACTGCACCGGTTCAACGCTGTGGAGCCGGTGATAATCGCCGGCAGGATTCGCGCGTGACCAAATCAACGGGAACCAGGATTTTTTCTTGCACGGATTTTTTTTGATAAATCCTGTCAAAAATCATTTTGATGGCGAACGCTCCCATCTCCTCCATTCTGACATTCATCGTTGTTAACGGGGGATTGGTATATTTTGTAACGTCGATATTATCAAACCCGATCACGGAGATATCATCGGGAATTTCCAGTCCGGCTTCTCTTGCAGCCTTTAGAGCACCGGTCGCCATCGCATCGTTGGCCGCAAAAAGGGCGGTCGGCCGGTCCTTTGCGGCAAGAAGTTTTTTCGTGGCATAATACCCATCGATAACTCTTGTTTCGGTTTCGTCCGTAATCACCCATTCGGGGTTATGATTCACACCGGCTTCTTCCAATGCGAGTGTAAAGCCGCGGTGCCGCTCTTTTATGCTCGGATGTGTAAAAGAGCCGCCGATAAATCCGATTTTTTCGTGGCCCAATGCCAATAAATAGTTCACAGCATCACGCCCGCCTTCGGCATTGTCAATGAGCACACACGACCATTTTAACCGGGGGGGGAAATAATCAATTAAAACAATCGGGATTTTCATTCCGGCCATTTCGTACAGCCATTTATCATTCATACTGCCGGCGGCAATAATGCCGTCAATATTGCCTTCTTTTAAAAATCGAGGCAGCTCTTTCCGGGAGAAATTCTTTGATACGGAAGTCAGCAGGAGGTAGTAGTCCAAATGGCGCGCTTCGAATTCAGACCCCAGAAAAATACGGGTGTAAAAGGGTTCTGCCCGGGTAAAATGCTCATCACTGATAATAAACCCAATGTTTCCGGTCCGTTGAGAGGCTAAATTTCGAGCCGAACGCTGCGGATGATAATCGAGTTCATTGATGACTTGAAGCACTTTTTCCCGGGTGGACTTTTTGATCGATTGCTTATTGTTCAGGACAAGAGACACCGTCGATTGGGAAACACCGGCTTTTAAAGCCACTTCCTTAATAGTAATATTCATTTTATTAAAACGCTTTATTTTATATGAATCTACTGCACCAATATAACTATATTGGTAAATAAGAAGATATGCAATGCCTGTAAGAATATTTGTAAATATAATCGGGGTATTCGCTCATTTTATCGAAGCGCTTTAATGAATTATAATAATATTTCGAGAAAAAGTCAAGAAAAATATTGCAAAAATAAAATATTTTATCCCGAATACCCATTGGAATTACATGTCATCCGCCTGCGGCCATTGGCGTCAACCTAAGTAGGGGCGATGCATTCGGTGGCAAAATTGCTGCGAATGGACAAATCATTTCCTGCGAATGCATCGCCCCCACAGATAGAATAATAGCCCTGAAATACGATCCTGCAAAACCATTACCGCAGATTCATTCGATTAACGAAATTATTTTTATTGATACAACCCCATAACAATCCATTTCATATTTCCTGGGTTTTAACCCTGACTGATTGAATGAATCGGGGTTAAAGCCCCCCTTTGGATTTGCTTTTTTATTCCACATCCGCGCTCTAAAGAGCGTGGCAATTCAAATAAATCAATAAAATTCCCCCAGTATTTTTTTGGTTGACGCGTATTGCCGCAGGCGGAAGGGGGCTTCCCCGATAACTTTATTATCAATAAAGAATATGGCTCTTCTCGAGAATGCGTACTTTTTAAACGATTGGCAGCGATCATTCCGGATCAAAATGAAATGAGATATTTATTGCCGGAAATGCGTGGAATTAAATTAAAATCCAAAAATCCGAATGTCAAATGAAGCTCAAAATCCAAATGCAAACCGGAAATAGGAATTAAGAATTGGGGATTGTGAAATTTTATCCGTATTTAGTTAAAGTACAAAAAGAGTATGTTTTGTCAAAACAAATATTACGGGGCAGGATATCATTTGTAATTCGTAATTTTATTTAAGATTGAGTTATTTGGATTTTATTTGATATCAGCGTTTTTGAATTTGGTATTTAGCAACAGCGAAATTAGGATGAACGTTAATATTTTTTGGACAAAAAATAATCCCTCTCTTCATTCAGAGAGGGATTTGCAGTTTGACTAACCCCACTTGCCTTTGTTGACGTGGATCTGGATTTCCGCCAAAACCATCTGGCGCAATTCCGTGGCGTGGGTTTTGGCCTTCCGGAAAATATCCAGGCAGCCGGGGTCAAGATTATCTTCAATGCCTTCTTCAGCCACATCCAGAGCATTGCTCAATATGGAAAACAGCTCCTGATGCAGTGAATTGGTGTAGCGGGCCCCCTCAATTTTCTGAGCGTTACCGGCCTCGATCGCCTCAAACTTTTCCCGGGGGGCACCGCATTTGGGACAAACTTCCGGCGCTTCTTCATCTGCGATATAGCCGCAGACCGAACATTTCCATAATTTCATGAGATTTCCTCCATTTTTTATCCACAGCTTTTGTGCGAATTGTCATGTGATGCGGGCTGATTGATTCCGAACAACCTCAGGTTATTAATCTAATAAAAAAATTCAATTTTTCAACAATAAATCGCGGCAGGGTGAAAGCATTCGATTCCGCATGGATTGCGGCTTCACGGGGCTACTCATACCGGAGCGATTCCACCGGATTGACCTGAGCCGCCTGACGTGCCGGAAGCAGGCCGGCCAACAGACCGATCGTTCCGAGAATGAACACGGTTATCAACATGGTTGTGAGGGAAAGCCTGGGTTCTCCCAAATACTGAAGCGGCGGTTTATCAAAAGGTAAAAGTCCCATGGCTTTCACGAAAAGCCATGAAAACAGCAGCCCTGCGAAGCCTCCGAGAGCGGTAATCAATAATGATTCAAAAATGAATTGGGACAAAATATGGCTTTTTCGGGCGCCCACCGCTTTTTTAATCCCGATTTCATGTGTGCGCTCTTTTACAATGACAAACATGATGTTCGCCACACCCACACCGGCAACCAACAGGGTCAATCCGCCGATGAGACCCAGAAAGATTTGTATCCCCACAAAAATTTTATGGGTCGTCTGTTCCTGTTTAATGAAATCCCAAATCCAGAGTGCATTTGAATCGGTCGGATCAAAGCGGTGCCGCTGGCCGAGCAGCGTCCGTATTTGCTTTTTCAGCATGACATCATCGGACATTTTTCGGGGCCGGACCACAATCTGACGCACATAGCGGTTTCCGTAAATCGCACGAAATGTGGAAGCGGGAATGACGGCTCGCCGGGAATCCGGACCATTGTTCATGGAGGTCTGAAGTTTCTTCAGCATAATGCCAATGACGGTAAAAGGAATGTGATTAATCATAAGAGATTTGCCGACGGGATTTTCCTGTCCGAATAGTTCTCCGGCAATCTCACCTCCCAAAAAAACGACGCGTCTTCGATTTTGCATATCCGGACGATTCAAAAAGCGGCTTCCTTTTATCGGATACATTCTTCTCATCGTTTCAAAGGAGGGTTCCACCCCCACCAGGAAAGTGACGACAGATGCTTTTGGGGTCGTCAACTGCGCATTCCAGTGTCCGTACTGGACGCTGATCAAGCCGATTTCCGGCAGGGACTCTTTGAGCAACTGTTCATCCGTAACGGTGAGCCGGATATTTCGTCCTTCCGGTAAGCCCCGGTACGTTTTTGTCGTTTGGCCGCCGTAAATAATCATGATTCGATTTCCGGCATTGGCCAGGCCTTTTGCCGTCTGTATTTTAAATCCTTCTCCGAATGCCAGAAGTAAAACAACAGCCAGAGTTCCCCAGGCAATTGCAAAAGCGGTTAAAAAAGCACGGTTTTTTTGAGTCTTTAAATCCCGAAAGAATTCCTGAATGTAAAACCATCGAAATGTCATTTTCATGTTCTCTCTAACGATATCGAAGACAATCAATGGGCCGCAGATTGGCCGCATTTTTTGCGGGGAAATAGGCGGCAACCAGGCCAATCACGCCTAAAACGGCGGCGGCGACCCCGACCACCGTTCCGGAAATGGCCGGATGGCCCACAAAATCACCCATTGGGATTAAATCCATTAGAAGCACCAATCCCCATGAAATTAAAAATCCAAGCGCGGCACCGATTCCGATAATGAAAAATGCTTCGGCCAGAAACTGCAGAAGAATGTCTCTTCGATGCGCGCCCACAGCCCGTTTAATTCCGATTTCTCTGGTTCTTTCCTGAACCACCACGTACATAATGTTGGCCACGCCGATGCCGCCCACAATCAGCGTAAAACTCCCAATCAAACCCAGAAAAATATTTAATCCCAAAAATACATTTCTAATGATTTTATCCATTTCGGTTGTATCCCAGATCGAAAGTGCATTTTTATCGGCCGGATCGAATTTGTATTTCTTGCCCAGAACTGCATAAACCTTTTTTGAGATTTCCGAAGAATACGCCGGATTAGCCGGTTTATAAACCAAATCGGTAATTCGCTTTCTTCCGTAAAAAGCGGAAAAGGTGGCGGCCGGAATAAACGCCCGGTCCTGATCCCGCCTGTTGTAGCTCGAATTTTGAGTCTTATGCCGCATAATACCGATAATCTGGAAGGGGACCCCATCCAGCAAAACATAGTTTCCCACGGCCTGATTTTTATTAAAAAGCAAATATTTTAGAGAGTCGCCCAGGAAAATGACATGACGGCTGCTTTCCATATCGAGCACATTGATAAACCGGCCGCCGCGTTTTGGAATGATATTTCGAATGCCCCCGTAATCGGGATTCACCCCGCTCACAAGGGGGTTGACGACTTTTGTCCCCAGGCGCAGTGTCGAATTCCATTGCGAATATTCGGGACTGATGGTTTGAATACCCGGAATGTTCTGAGCCAGGAGGGCCGCATCTTTTTCCACCAATCGTATCGGTCTCCCAATGCCGTAGCCCTGATAAGGTTTTGTGGTTCTTCCGGGAAATACAATCACAATTCCCTCACCTATGCCGTGCATATTTTTGGCTATTTGTTTCTTAAAACCCGTCCCGAAAGAAAGCAGCACCACAACGGCCACTGTACCCCACGTAACGCCGAAAACGGTCAGAAAGACGCGAAGCTTTTGAATTCGTAAATCGTGAACAAATTCCTGTAATGTGTTTATAATGAGCATAATCGGCGGCGCCCGCGGCTATTCAATTTTCTTCACAGGCTTTTCAAAAACGACTTCACCCTTTTTAAGCCCGGCAGTGATTTCGATATTCATCGCATTGCTCAATCCCACTTGAATCTCTTTTTCGACGGGCTTGCCGTTGGCGCCTTTCACCCGAACAAAGGATTTTCCGTCCCGAAAAGTGATCACTCTCTCCGGAATCACCAGCACATCTTTTCTTTCCTGAATGATAATGGTGGCATTCGCCGAATAGCCTGCACGAAGCATTTCCTTTTTAGTGATCGTCAGCGCAATTTCCACCGGGAAAACGGTGGCATTTTCCCGTTTTTTCGCTTTTAAGGAAATTTTCGTCACCTTGCCGTCGAGGCTGACGCCCGGAAGAGCGCCAATCTGAATCGTCGCCTTCATGCCCTCTCTCAATTTTCCGACATCGATCTCGTCAACCGTGCCTTTAAACACCAAATCGTTCATATCGGCAAGCCGCATCAACACGGTGCCTTCTTGATAAGACGTTAACGGGACGACCGGATCCCCCAACTCAATATCTCTTTCGAGCACGGATCCGGAAATAGGCGCCCGTATGATGGTTTCAATCAGTTTATTTGCAATTCTAATTTTTCCTGTCTCGATCAGGGCAAGCTTATCTGAGGCGATTTTATACCGAATATTGGATTCTTCAAAGGCACTTCTTGCCGCTTCCAGATTTTTTTTAGAGACCAGCCCTTTTTTTTCAAGATATTCCTGGCGATTGAGGTTCAGTTTCAACTGATTCATTTTGATCTGAATCAAATCCACCTGTCTCTTGGTTTCGGCGAGATCGAGAGGGGTCGGTTCCGGCTGGACTTTTAACAGGGGATCGCCTTTGTGAACCAACTGGCCCTCATCTGCATACAATTTTTTGACGACACCGGACATCTTGGATTTTACCGAAATCTGACTTACCGGCTCAATATTTCCCACAGCCAGGGCTTTGTCCACAATCGTACCCCGTTTGACTTGAACCGTTCCCGGTCCTTTATTCTCTTTATGTCCCGGAAAAATAAGGAATTTCCCCGCAATAACAAGAACAATTAAAAGTGTTCCGATAATGATAAACCATTTGGCCCGGCGCATAATCACCCTCATACTTAGTTTAGCTTGTTCCACCACAGTGAATCATCTGAATTACTGTCTTTTGAAATTAATTTATATTATACCGTTCTACGGATATTTTTTAAAAGAGTTGCGCAGGAATTTACCCTGTTTAATTCATAAAATTTCAGAAAAACATAATAAATCATAAAGAAATAATGAGTTATGGTTTTGCCTGATGAGAATATTGTTTTTTGGTCTCCGTTAAACGGTCCTATTTAGATTTTTATTTTTCAATACATTGCGATCTTTGCGCCCTTTGCGAGAGAATAATTCAGGTTAAAAAGAGGGGACTGCGGCGCCCAATGAAAACTCAGGCGTTTCGAAGGGACAGTTTGAGTTTTATCTGAGGCCCGTGATTTGTCGTCGGATTAATCACCGTCTACGAGAGATCTTTTTCATTGAAAATATCGGCGGAAAAAATAAGAATCTCGGTGTTCGGATCCTGCCAGCAATTCCCGGGTAAACCGGCTTTATGGCAGGTCTGTGTCAGAAAGGTGTCCCGATCCCAGCCGTATTCCGTGGCCACCTGCGGCAGCAGCAGCCCCTGGTAAAGCCCCTCTCGAATTAACAGTCCATGCAGCCCGACCTGTATTTCACTCACATCACCGATTTTCCGCAGGGGCGTTAAAACCGAAATTTCAATTTCAAGACCGGGAACTTCACCGGCGGTGACCGGAGGAAAGCGGGGATCCCGGAATGCGGCTGCCTCAGCCATGTCGGCAATCGTGAGAAAAAGGGGTTTTACGGCTTCGATATACCCGATACAGCCGCGCAATTGTCCGAATTTATTCAGGGTTACAAAAGCCCCCCTTTTTTCCCGCATTTTGTCCGTCGGCGGCTCCGGAATCTCGGGTTTAATCCCCTTAACTTTTTTCGAGATGACCTCCCGGGCCAAACGAAGCAGATAAATTTTTTCTTCTTCGTTTAATCCAAGATCGACACCCACTTTCTGTGACATTTTTCCACCTCCTAAAATGGAAATTTAACCCCAATCCTTCGGGTTAAATGCCGTAAATCACTGAAGTTCAAATCGTGCAGCCTTTTCTTTTCCCGATCGAATGTGCGCCATTCAGGCAAATTTTTCGTCACACGCGGTACATCACCGCCGAAAGATAGCCGACAACCGCGGTGTTGTCGCCCGTAACATGACCCGAGTGGCGATATAGCAGAACCTCGCTCTTATTCGCATTCATTTTTCGGGTGGCGATCATCGCCGCCACAATCGGCCCCGCGCCGCAGGCTTCGGAATGTTTCATTTCAATATCATTCCAGAGCTCTTCATAATTGTAATTGTTGACCTGACGGATCACCCGGTTGTCCATCTTCTCCGCAACTTCGGCCGGATAGTAATGGGAAAGATCCGAACTGGCAACCACCAGAGCCTTTTCATGCCGGAGAATGCGGGCAATGGCTTCGCCGATTTCAATCGCATCATCATAATTCTGATCCCCCATGACCAGTGGAATGAGTCGAAATTCACCCAAAACCCGCTGCAGAAAGGGCAATTGCACTTCCAGGGCGTGCTCTTCCTGATGGCCTGTCCAGGAATCAAAAATCAAATCGGATTGTTCCGTCAAACGGCGGCACAATTCTTCTGCGACCGGAACAATCCCGAGAGGCGTTTCATAGCCCTCCCCGCAGAAGGCCGATACGCCCTTAAAATATTCCCTGTGGCTCGGTGAAATCACGAGAACGACATCGTAATCTCTTCCCAGCAATTGTTTATATCCGGCGGCCGCCACCTGGCCGGAATACATATAGCCGGCGTGGGGCGAGATGAGGCCGTAAATTTCCCCTTTAATCTCCTGCTCTTCCAGATTTTCCAGGAAAAAATCAATTTGTTCTTTTAAAACTCCGGCATTATCCGGATAAAAAGTACCCGCCACGGCGGGCTTACGAATCCTGTGGCCATTTGATCCTGACACCATTTTTCACCCCTCCTTTCACGAAAAAGGGAATTCGGTTTATCTAGCCAACACAGCGAAACTGCAAACCATTGACCCCAAAGATTGATTTATGATTCATCCTAAGTTTTTTGTTTTAAAAATTAGTGAAAAATTCGTGCACATTCGTGGGCCTTTTTCTTCCCACGAATTGACACGAACGAACACGAAAAAAAGAGTCCCCATTTTGCTGACACCAAATATCAAATTCAAAAACGCCGATGTCGAACCACGAGCCAAAGCTCACGGCAATTCAGCTTATGTTGACGGTTTTTGCCTGCAGCGAAGCTCTCCGTCGGAGCGGAGCTCTCCGCCGTAGGCGGAACGGGGCGTGTCATCCGTAATAGAACACGCATGGATTGAAACACACCCACCCAATCACCTTGCAATCTTCACTTTGCTCTCAGGGTCAGCCGTAAAATAATAATCAACCCCCATGTACATCGCCGGGCGCACTTTATCAAATCTCAGCAATCCATTCTCATCGTAAATCCCGTCTTCATAATGAATCCCCAGCACCTTCCCCACAAACAAATCGTGATCGCCGTACGTCTCAATTCTTTCCAGCTTGCATTCCAGGGCGCTGTAGGCTTCTTCCACAAACGGCGATTGGATCAATTGCGGTTTCCCCTGAGTAAGCCCAAATTCTTTAAATTTATCAACTTCTCTTCCGGAAACGCTCCCGCACTGAGCTATTTTTTGAATGAATTTGTAATCGAAAAAATTGGCCGTGAATTCTCCGGCTAATTTCACCAGTTCATGCGTGTACCGCTTCGGCGAAATGGCAATCCCGATCAAGGGGGGATCAAACGATAACGGCGAGGTCCAGGCCGCCGGCATTAAGTTTTCTTTTGTCCCGTATTTGACCGAAATGACGGTAACGGACATGGGATAATAGCAATAAAACCGCTCAAATGTGGTCGTAAATTTTTTCATTTTTGATGCCTCTTCAATATGCGTTGTTTACTGATTTCATAACAGATAATTCCCGCGGCTACGGAAGCGTTGAGCGACGGGGTTTTGCCCGTAAGCGGAATTCGAACCAGATCGTCACATTTTTCGCGGACCAGATGACGCAGGCCCGTGCCTTCGTTTCCGATAACCACCGCGATAGAGCCGGTGTAATCCAAATCCCGGATTGTGCGTTCCGCTGTTTCATCTGTTCCGATGACCCAGACGCCGGCTTCTTTGAGTGTCTCAATCGCACGATTGAGGTTTTGTGCCCGCGCAATCGGCAGCAGTTCCAGAGCGCCCGCCGCCGCTTTCGAAGCCGTCGCCGAAAGCGGTGCCGACCGTCTTTGCGGTAAAATCATCCCGTGCGCCCCAAAAGCCTCTGCCGAACGGGCAATCGCCCCCAGATTGTGCGGATCCTCAACCTGATCCAGCAGAATCAAAAACAAGGGCTCCGAAACCCGGTTTAATAGCGCCAATAATTCTTCCAATGACTGCCAGCCGACCTCCGCCACAAAGGCGAGGATTCCCTGACTTGCTTTTCCGCCCGCCCGCTTCTTAATCGCTTCGGGCAGGACGATCTGAACGGACACTCCTTTTTTACGCGCGAGCGACAAAAGCTGCCGAATTCGCCCGCCCTGAGCCGTTTTGGAAACCATTATCTTCTCGACGGGTTCTCCCGCATCCAGCGCCGCCTGAATCGGGTGAATTCCGTAGAGCATTCGATTCATCGCGATCTCTTTCCTTCCCCGAAATCCGGATGATCCGCAAACGTGTAATCGAGATAAATGTTGCGGCCTCCGCCTTTTAAGTCTGTCAATGCATTAGTCTTATTTACAGCACCGACTGCACAAAACCGCCGTCCACCTGAAGGGTGACTCCGGTGATGTAGCCGGCGCGCTCGGATGCCAGAAACGCAAAAATATCCCCGATTTCTTCGGGTCTCCCCATCCGCCCCATGGGAATCTGACGGGTGATGCCGGCATAAACCTCTTCGATTGGGTGGTTGTTTTGCGCGGCTGCCGCCTGCAACAGTTCCTGCAGCCGATCCGTCAGAACGTAACCGGGAGCCACATTGTTGATTGTGATGTGGTCTTTCGCAACCTGATTTGCCAGGGTTTTTGCCAGACCCACAATGCCCAGCCGGGCCGTATTCGATAAAATCAAACTGTCAATGGGCTGTTTCACCGAAACCGATGTGAGATTGATGATTCGGCCCCATTTCCGTTTTTGCATGTCCGGCAGAACCAGGCGAATCAAACGAATGGCGCTCATGAGACTCAATTCCAGGTACGACTGCCACTGCCGGTCCGAAATATCCATGAAAAACAGCGGCGGCGGCCCGCCTGCGTTTGTGACTAAAATATCTATTTTTGAAAAGGCCTCGAGCGTCCTCCGGATAACGGTCTCGACCTCTTCTTTTTGGGAAAGATCGGCCTTTACGGCCAGAACGCTCCGCCCGGTTTTTGCGTGAATGGCATCACGCGTCTTTAAAAGCTGTTCTTCTCCGCGTGCACAAATGGCAACCGAAGCCCCTTCTTCAGCCAGCCGCTCGGCAATCGCCCGCCCTAATCCTCTGCTCGATCCGCCCACGAGGGCCACACGATTTTTAAGCCCTAAGTCCATTCAAAACCTCCCGTACTACGCCGCTTCCACTGAATTTTTCAGAATGCCGATCTTTTCAATTTCGGCTTCTATCTCATCGCCGGGGTGAATCTCACTAATCCCTTCCGGGGTGCCGGTTGAAATTAAATCCCCGGGTTCGAGCGTAATCCACTGTGTGATGGTTTCAATCAAAGCAGGGATACTAAAAATCATATGCCGTGTATTGGCCTGCTGCCGTACGCCGCCGTTGACGCGAAGGGTGAGATCCAATTCAATCGGCCTGCCGATTTCAGCCTGCGTGACCATGCAGGGTCCCATCGGACCAAATGTATCAAAATTCTTCGACCTGTACCACGGCTTTTTTCTTTCGATATCCTGTTTCTGCATGGCACGGGCGGTGACATCGTTAAAAATTGTGTAACCCGCCACATAATCAAACGCTTCGGCTTTAGAGACCTGTTTGGCCGTTTTACCAATGATCACCGCCAGCTCGATCTCATGATCGACCCTTCCCACCGCTTCCGGAATGCGAATTGCCTCACCCGGGCCAATGACCGTCGATTTTGTCTTCACAAAAAGAATGGGTTCCTCCGGCACATCGTAGCCCGCCTCTCTCGCATGAGCGGCGTAATTTCTTCCCAGACAAATGATTTTCCCGGTTTGAGGCAGGGGAGACAGGATTTTGACGGTATCGTTGATGATAAATTGAGTCCAAAGATCGTGCGATTCCAGATAATCGAAAACATTTAAAATGGAATCTTCGGCGGCTAACCCATTCTGAATAAGAGAGAAAATCGACTCGATACGAAACATCAGCCGTTTGCGCTTCATAAAATAATAGGCACGCAGCGCCGCCGAAAAATCGATCATTCCTTTTTCTAATTTAATGCCGACAATCGGTTTCGCTTCTCGCAGCAACTGGTAGATGTGCATATTTCGTCTCCGTCAGATAGGGTTCAAAATTCTCGCCTGTCGTTTGTTTTAAATTAGCAAACTCCCCCTTGTTTTGCAAGAGAAATTTTAGACTTCTTTTGAAATCCGCTGAATTCCCGGATCAATTGGCTAAGAATCCCAATGGATGTGTCCGGCGCTCTGTTCCCGCAATAAACCCGATCCACCCGTAAGTGAGGTTTTACCCCAACGCTATTTTATTCTTGCAATCCCAGGCCTTTTCGGGTAAATTAAAAATTAGGTGACTCTAATAACCACTAATTATACGAATTTTAATTCCATTAATTTCAATAAAATCAATTTGTGAAATTTGCGGC
>BDTM01000118.1 GCA_002898015.1 bacterium BMS3Bbin03
CCTTGCTTGACTTAGCCCCAAGGTTCACCTTGGGGGGGTTCAATTAAATTAAATCCGTATTTCTGCTTCTGCCCGGAGGTAAACCTCCGGGCTAAGTAAAAGGAAGCATCCTGAAGGATGCTCATAGCGGTTGTGGAATAGAGGATTACAGGATTCTTTAGAATCCTTGCTTGACTTAGCCTCAAGGTTCACATTGGGGCTAAATTGCAAATTTAAAATGGCATTTTAATATTTCAAGCATGGCAAAAATTCTATGCGGAAATCGATCTGATTCTGGCGGATGCCACCTGGTGTCTGGCTGCCATTGAAATAAAATATTGCCCTTTTTAGTGCGGAATACTCACAATAAATTGACACCCTTTTTCGGGGAGATTTTCCGCGTCCAGGCTCCAGCCGCAGCGCTGTCTCGAAATTTCGTAGGCAATGTAACACCCGTATCCCGAATTGTCACCGCTGTCTTTGGTGGAAATGTTTTCGAGGAAAATCCGTTTGATGCCCTCCTCATTTTCTTCCAGCAGATCGGGACGAATACCCTGCCCGTCATCTGAAATAAAAATTTTTGATTCCTTTTCATCCGGGAAATAGCACGTATGAATGGTGATATTCAGCTCGCCGTCGCCGCCGTGGTCGATGCTGTTCTGAATCAGCGGTTCCAGGATTTCCCAGGCCACAAACTCGTTCACATGAACCACAGGCAGGCTTTCGTCCAGCTCCAGGTGAAATTTGACCCGGTTGGTGTTTCGGGAAATTCGGAGGAAAATGTATTTCACGATAAATCGAATCAACTCGTTGAGATCGCTGCGAAACATGGGATTGCGAATGGTTTGAACCGGCGGATCGTACCATTTCATATCGTAAATCACCCGCGAAATAAAGTTGGCATATTTGGACACACGATATGTGACTTCTTCCATGTTTTCCGCATTTAGGGACTGCAAATCTTCTTTGATAAAACCCATGACTTTTTCAGCCTTATGGTGGGTGTGGTAGATGCGTTTGGCAAAAAGGGCTTCTTTCTGGAAATGAATGTGCTCTTCCAGTTGTTTTTCCCGCTCCCGGTACAAAAGCTCCCGTGCGGCATCCCGCTCCTTCACCGTGTAGGACGAAATATAAAACATCGCCAGCAAACCAAGAAAAATCAGGGCGACAAAAATGAGACTGGTTTCGTTGTAGCTTGAAATAATTTCACTGGCGATGCCGCTAAATTCAGGCGTGTTTTTCATGTACAGGGCGCCCATATACTCGCCTTTTGGTACGAAGGGAACAAACACGTGGTAGGTTTCCCGCCCCTTAAGAATACTGACGATTTGCTCAGAGGCCTGGAGCTTTTTCTTGATTTTGCCGTACATCTGAATCGCCTGCGGATGGGGTTCATCCGAAGGCGGAATGCGGGCATCATTTTTAAAAATAAAGGCATACAGCACCCGGCCGTTGTCGATGGCAGCCACACGGCCCCCTTTTTCCACCAGCACGCACACATCCTGCACATTGTGCTGGAGAATTTCCTGACTCAAAATAATGTTCAGCGCCTCGATGGTTTTGCGGGCATCGTCACTTCCGGGATTTTTATTTTGAATGCGGGTTTCCACGAGAAGTTCTAAAGAGGTTGCCGTAAGATTTGCCAGGCGTTCGGCTGAATCCTGCTGGTACCAATCCTGTGTTTTTTTGAGAAATCGCTGCAGGGAAATTTTGTGTACAAGCGACACCAGAAGTTGAAACAGAATAAGAATCATAAATAAAACGATGATGTGCTTGAGTTCAAAACGAAAGCGTTTAAGTTTCCCTGTAATTTGGCGAAATTGTTTTGAATCGGATTCTGCCATTAGTGAACCAGCACTCTTTTTGAATGAATGGCTTCCGCGGCGCGGCGAAGCGCTTCCGAAACCGGCAGCTCCCCCTGAATGGCCAGATGCGTGTAGTAGGAAATGATGTCCGAAATCCTTGTGTACTCCACAAGTGACGGCCGGTACACACCCATGTCCAGCAAATGACGCAAATAAATCAGTTGGGGATGCTTCTTTAAAAAACCGGAATCCTGATAAACTGCCCGGTTAATAGGGATGTACCCACCCTTCTCGTACAAAAGCTCCTGCATGTCCTTCCGAACCACAAATTTTAAAAATTGGGCGGCCTCTTTTTTTTGGGTTGATTCTTTGGAGATCATCAAATCCCACCCCCCGTACACAGCCACCGGCTTTTGCCCTTTGAAATGCGGAACCGCCGCCATTTCCATATCGGGGATTTTCTTCGCTTCCGAGTCCGGAAAGGTATTGTTAATAAAAGCGCCCGGCCACCCCCTCACAAAAATAGCGTCTTTTGCCAGAGCATAATGAAAACTTGGATTTTCTTTGAATTGCGTGACCACGCGGGGAGCAAGCTGATAGCGGTTCACCAGGTCGGTCAGGAGTTGTAACCCCCGCCGTGCCTCAGGCGTCTGAAGCTGTAATTCTCCGTTCCGGAAAAGAGGCCTTCCCTGCCCGAGCAGCGTTTCATAAAAACTGCAAATGAGCCCTTCGTAATTGTCGGCTTGAAAAACATAAAAGGGGTGATTCAGCGGTTTGAGACGCCGGCCGAGTCGAATAAAATCTTCCCACGTGATGGAGCGTTTGAGCGTTTTCTTTAGAGCGGGGTAATCGGGCAGTTTCCGGAGAATGTCTTTTCGGTAGTACATCAGCCCAATGTCTATAAAAAAGGGGTGCGCCACCAGACGGCCCTGAAAATAGCAGGAATTGATCGCATATTTTAAAAGTTGAGATTCCTCTTCCGGAGAAAAATAATTGTCCAGAGGTTCGCTCCATTTGGCAAATCGCGGCACCCAGATTAAATCCACGGCAAACACATCGATGCGATTTGTTTTGCTGCGAAAGGCCCGGGTGAGCAGCTCTTTGCGTTCATTTGTGCTGAATTTTGAGAAAGGAAGATTCACAGGAACCACTTCAATCTTCCCGGCATGTTCTTCGTTAAATCGATCGATGAGTTCCTGATGGGCAGTTGAAATATTGTCCGCGTAGTAAATCTTTTTCACCTTTGAATGGGACGAACCGGAATAATTTGCAGGAATAACAAAATAGATGGCAAACGCAACAGCCGTTACCAAAACCGACCCCCACAACAGATTGGAAACGGATAAAATCTTATTTAATTTTTTCATTATCTTTCTCCGGTTTTCCCGGTAAGAAACGATCTCGACAACCTAATTTTTGTATATTCTTTAGAAAATATACCATTTTCTTGTGGTTTTGCAAGACATTTTTAGCCCAATGGTTCACTATCAGGTTGATCTTGCGCATTTTTTATTATGAATCGGTTTTACTAATTGGGGTTGAACATTTTTCGTTTTTCTCTTGCCCTTTTAGTCGGCAGATGTTAAATTAAAATTACCTGTATTGAATAGGGCTCGAAATCGCTTTCGAAATTGCGACAGTGTAAAAGTTTTCACTTGCTGTTCATCCACACAACTTCCCGGAGGAAAAATCATGACCAGTCGTGAGCGCGTTATTCGCACGTTTTATCACGAAAAAACCGACCGTGTGCCAATCGACTATATGGCCAATCCGGCGATAGATCGAAAACTCAAACACCACTTCCGATTGAAAGATAACGATGACGAAGGATTGCGCCGGGCGCTTCACGTGGATTTTCGGGAAATTGCCGTTCCTTACACAGGCCCTGTTCTGCATGATCCCATCCCGGGTCTCATGGTCGATCCGGCCTGGGGATTTCGGCGAAAGTGGGTAACTCACGATTGGGGCGGCTACTGGGATTACGCTGAGTTTCCCCTAAAAGACCTGGACATGGAAATGGCCGAAAACTGGCCCACGCCTTCTCCGGATGACTATGACTACTCCGTTGTCGAAGACCGGTGCAAGCAATGGAAAGACCCGGCCATTTACATCGGGAACCCCGGTCTCGGGGACATTATGAACACAACCGGTTTCTGGTGCGGGACAGAAACCGTTTACCTCAGTGTGGGACTTAAAGACCCGGCCTGGCTTTGTCTGGTTGACCGGCGCCTTGATTTTCAGCTTGAACAGACGAAACGCATTTTGGAAGCGGCCAAAGGGCGCATCGATTTTATGTGGCTGGGTGAAGACCTGGGCACACAGACAGGGCCGCTCATCAGCCCCCAATCTTATCGTGAACTCATCAAACCCCGGCACAAAAAGTTTGTGGATCTGGCAAAGGCTTACAATATTCCGGTCATGTTTCATAGCTGCGGATCGTCAAGCTGGGCATTTGAGGACATGATCGAAATGGGCATCTCCGCCATCGACACGCTTCAGCCGGAAGTCGCTAATATGGAGCCGTCTTATTTGAAAAGAAACTACGGCGACCGCCTGGCGTTCCATGGTGTTGTTTCCACGGCAGGGCCTCTGGCAACCGCCCCGGTGGACGAATTTAAACGATCCCTTCGGGAAATTCTCTCAATCATGATGGAAGGCGGCGGATATTTTTTAGCGCCCACACATGAAATTCAAGACAACACACCGCTGGAAAACGCTCTTGCCTTATATGAATTTGCTCTGAAATGGGGGAAATACGAATCCATCTGAAAACGAATGGTGTGGAATTTTTAGCTGCAGATGACTCTGTGGCAAACCGCTGCCTGAATCGTTAAAACAAAGCTTGCTTCACATTCTTTTCAATAGGGTAAGAATAAGTTTGCATTTTTTAACGAAGCATGCTAAAATATAGTAGCACACATAAGTAAGTGCAAATTTAAGGTGCTGTGTCCGTGCGGCTCTGACTCCGCCGGGCATGGGACAGGATCTGATAATAGCTTCCGTTTGCTTCGCACATTCCTTCACCCGAGTGCAGGCACTGCCGGGGGATATTCCTCAAGGACCCGGATCAGTGACGTCGGAAATACGGCACATTATCGATAATTAAATAGAGAGAATTGAAACATGACAAGAGCACATTCATTCCATATTCCCGTAATGGGAATCGGATTTTCTGTTGATACGCCATTAAAGGTTTCTCAATACGGAATTGATTCAGTCATTTCCTTAATTGATGACATCCTTCTTGAAAAGCTGAGAAAGATGTACTGTGATAAATTTAAAATGCCTTATTATGAGATTACAGAAAAAACCGAAGATTTTAGGGCAAAAAGGATTACGTCCTATCTGAATTTAATGAACAATTTGGCAAAAAAGAAATTTGAAGAGTTAAAAAATGCTGCTATCGAGAAAAGCAATGAGATAAAAGAATACTTCAATATGCTGCCTGACGGTTCTACCCTAAAACAAGAATTCAAGAATTTAACGGCAAAATATTTTAATTTAAATGAAATTGGGAACTGGATAAAAGACAACTTATCAATAGGCAGTATCGATGTCAATATTATGACCAAAATTGATAAGGATAACTACACAAAAGAAGAAAAATTACCTGTAGAATACAATGATGCCCATGCCGCACTTAGGGGATATGCGAAGAGTGAATTAAATTCTTCCATAATACTTTCGGCAGGAATGAACCCTAAATTGTACGGCTATATAGAGCAATTTGAAGATTTTTATCCCGATGAAAATGGGAAGATAAAAAAGAAAATTGTTTTAAAAGTCAGTGATTACAGATCGGCTTTTATTCAAGGCAAATTTCTGGCTAAAAAAGGGCTGTGGGTATCAGAATACAGAATTGAATCAGGACTTAATTGCGGCGGACATGCTTTTGCAACAGACGGATATCTTCTGGGTCCTGTATTAGCTGAATTCAGAGATAAACGAAAAGCACTGATTCAATCGATTCGCGAAATCTTGGTCCGGGCACTTTCCAACAAAAAGCGTTCAATACCTAAAGCAACATTGCCGTTAAAAATCACTGCTCAAGGCGGTGTGGGAACGGCTGAAGAACATCAATTTCTAATCGATCATTATCAACTGGATTCCGTTGGATGGGGCACTCCTTTCCTTTTAGTCCCGGAAGCCACCAATGTTGATGAGGCTACTTTAAAAAAATTGATTAATGCGAAAGAAGATGATTTGTACTTAAGTGATATTTCTCCCCTGGGTGTTCCTTTCAATAGTCTTAAAGGCAATACCAAAGATCTTGAAAAATTATCTTTGATTGAGAAAGGAAAACCAGGCAGTTCATGTCCTAAAAAATATGTTTCTTTTAATAATGAGTTTACGGGAAAAGGCATTTGTACAGCTTCACGTCAATACCAACATTTAAAACTAAAAGAACTGGACAATGACGGGTTATCTCCTGATGAGTACCGGAACAAATTTAAAAAAATTGCTGACAAATCATGTCTTTGCGTGGGCTTAGGAACATCTGCCCTGCTGGTGAATAATTTAGACACTACGGTTGAAGGTGACGGCGTTTCGGTTTGTCCGGGCCCAAACATGGCGTATTTCTCAAAAATAATGAGCTTAAAAAAAATCACCGATCATATTTACGGCAGATCAAATGTGATCACAAGAACCGATCGTCCAAATATGTTTATAAAAGAGCTAAAAATTTATATCGATTTTCTAAAAAACAAAATAGAGGAAATGAAAATTTCGATGACAAATAAACAAGAAAAGTACTTGTTGGCTTTTGTAAAGAATCTAAAAGATGGGATCAACTATTATTACGGGTTATTTAGTGACTTGAAGGACATATTTGAAGATACGAAATCCGGCATTCTAAGTGATTTGGAAGCTTGTAAGAAAGCTTTACATCTTCTGATTTTAGAAATAGAAAATCTATCGATAAAAACGGCTGCAGCGCATTAAAACGGCTTTCATGCGGCGGGTAAAATGGTTAAATTTAGGGTCATGCCGAATCATTTTTATGGAACCATTCGAATTATATTTAATCCCAAGCCGTAGGGGCAGGCCTCTGTGCCTGCCCTGTCAATGAATGCCGGTAAACAAACGGGCAGCACAGAGGGCAGCCACAAGGGTTGCCCCTACACGGGGGAACGAAAATTGGCAACCCTCTAACAAAAAATTGTGGCAGCGCAATTATTGGGAACACATCATCCGCAATGAAAAATCCTATTATCATACTTCGAAATGTTCCTATTTTTTAATTAAAATCAAATCATTATGGCACACATTAATATTGAAATAAAAGCAAAATCAGACCATCAAAATGAGATTAGACAAATCCTAAAATCAAAGAATGCCGAGTTTAAAGGTGTTGATCATCAAATTGATACTTACTTTACAGTCAATTTTGGCAGGTTGAAATTAAGAGAAGGAAACATTGAAAATCATCTCATTTATTATCAAAGGGAAAATAAAAAAGGTCCAAAACAATCCAATGTAACTTTGTTTAAATCCGACCCTAAATCTTCTTTGAAAGAAATTTTAACAAAAGCACTGGGTGTTTTGGTTGTAGTCGATAAAAAAAGAGAAATATATTTTATCAATAATGTAAAATTTCATATTGACATTGTCAAAGATTTAGGTACATTTGTTGAGATAGAAGCTATTGATAATCATGGAAATACAAGTAAAGATCAGTTGCTGGCACAATGTCAATATTTTCTTGATCTGTTTAAGATTTCTCAAGATGATTTAATTTCGGTTTCTTACAGTGATTTATTATTGCAGAAATAACAGGCTGACTTTCAAGCAATATGGATGATCACTATGGACGACAAACTAAAAGAACGAATAGAAGAATTGGTTCGTGAAAAAATTGCAGTCGTGCCTTATAATCCAGCGTGGCCAAAACTATTTGAAGATGAAGCCGCTTTTTTACGCAGGAAATTGCCTCAAAGTATTATCAGAAGAATCGAACATTTCGGCAGTACGGCGGTTACCTGCCTTTCTGCAAAACCCATCATTGATATTTTAGCGGAAGTTTCAAGCCTCGAAGAAACCAAAAAGCAAATTGTGCCTATTTTAGAAGCCGAAGGCTATGAATACTTTTGGCGTCCGGCCTTTGGCGATGACGGCCCGCCTTTCTACGCTTGGTTCATTAAACGAAATTCCGAAGGGCAGCGCACACATCATATTCATATGGTTGAAGCAGATTCAGAATTATGGGACAGGCTTTATTTCAGAGATTATCTTCTGCAATTTCCTACAGAAGCCAAATGCTACGATGAATTAAAGAGAAAGCTGTCGGAAGAATATCCAATCGACAGAGTCAAATACACGGAAGGGAAAAGCGGCTTCATTTTATCTGTGACTAAAAAGGCAAAAGAATATTATGAATCGCAAAATTAGTACATCGCCTGGCTGCGCTCCCGATGGCCGCTTCGCCCGTATCCAGCCAAGGCGGGGCATCGCATACCCATAAAACGTTACGTGATACCAATTGTAAAAGGAGATAACTAAATGGCGTATCTATATTTAGCAATAGCGATAATTGCTGAAGTTACGGCAACAAGTGCCTTAAAGGCTTCTGATGAATTTACAAAAATAATCCCTGTCCTGATAATTATTACAGGCTATGGGATTGCATTTTATTTTATGACTCTGGTGTTAAGAACCATACCGATAGGAATCACATATGCCGTTTGGTCCGGCCTGGGCATTGTTTTGGTTGCTATTGTGGGAGCGGTTTTATATAAGCAAATTCCGGACACACCGGCAATTATCGGTATGGGATTAATAATTACGGGAGTGGCTGTTATAAATATTTTTTCAAAAACAGTCAGCCATTAAGCTTGGTGTCAAGATGAAAAAAGGGAATACAATGCCATCGAACAAAAAAACTTAAAGGGAGGCAAGAGATGATATGGATTTATGTTGGTTTAGGTATTTCCATAGGTATCTCGGTGGTGCTGGGCCTATATGTTTTTTCTGAGATAAAAAAGACGTATGATAAAAAAGGAACATTTACGAACAGACTTCTGTCTCTTTGGTATGCCATGTGGGCATTCCACCATGTGTCGTTGGCGCTGGCGTCATTCTACGGCGTGTGGTTGATAGCGATCGACAAAACATTTGCCCTGGCAGGAGGTTTGATTTTATTTGGAATTGGCGTCATTCTACTGTCGATGGGAATGATTGAGTTTCGTTCATTGCGTCGATCGACAGGACAGGATATTTCGAAACTTATAACCACCGGCGTATACCGATGGAGCAGGAATCCGCAGTTTGTCGGCTGGTTTTTAATCCTTTTGGGAATATCGCTTGCCGGGCGGTCGGGATTGGCATTTGTACTTACAGGCGTGTTCGCCGTTGTGATTTATTTGTATACGGTCCTGTTGGCAGAGCCTTACCTTGGGAGTTTGTATGGAGAGGAGTACCGTCTGTACAAATTGAGAACCGCAAGATGGATTGGGATACCGAGAAAAAATAAATAAAATTGACATCGCCCAACAGCGGCTGTGAGGTTTCGTTCCCTGCGGTGACTACACCGAAATACGCCGGAGGCGCACTTGTCACAGCCGTGAACCATTATACGCAATCAAGAAAATAATGAAAGAAAATTTGAAGAAAAATCACCTTGTCAGAAAAGATCCGGAGAAATCCTTGTCTTCAATTGCAGCATTAACTCTGACTTTTTAAGGAAACCCTGTTTAATGATCGACAATACGAAAAAAAATCAATCTTATGAAAGACGTTATAAACGAACGCTATTATTTCTAAAAAAACATGTCGGTGAAAAATCCCGAATATTGGATTTAGGGGTCGAAAACCTATTTTCAAAAATAATGAGAGAAAATGGATACAGCGTCATTAATACGGATGGGGAAGACCTTGACATAAATTATCAAAAATATGTCGATTGTGATGTAGATGTGGTCACGGCATTTGAAATTTTTGAACATATGTTGGCGCCGTTCAACTTTTTGAGAGAATTGAAGACGGATAAATTAATAGCATCTGTTCCTTTGAGGCTGTGGTTTGCAAGCGCTTATTGGAATGAGAAAGATGATTGGGATAAACACTATCACGAATTTGAAAAAAAGCAATTTGATTATTTACTGGAAAAAACCGGATGGAAAATTATTGATTATGCGAAATGGACTTCTTACGACCGGTGGAAAATAGGCATCAGACCTTTATTAAGACATTTCTATCCGAGGTACTATATCGTCTATTGCGTAAGAAAATGACAAGACTGTGTAAATTGCATTTTGTTTATATTCTCGTTAAGCCAAAACCGCATCAAACCCTCCTTCTACAAAATCTGTATTATTATATTCAGGGCTTCGCTGATCTTTTCATCTGACCTCCCCGGGCACTTCATCGCTTTGACCGGCTTTGAGTCGTATTCGCACCAGAATCAATAGGCGTCCGGAGAACACCGGGTTATTTTCATTAAGATTAATCCTAAAAAAACTAAAACATTCGTTCCCTTCCGAATGCTTCCTGAAAAGAAGCTGTCATTATTTGTTATAATAGAATCTCTGCGTTCCCGGCGACCGCGGCGGTGAATTAGTCCGGTTAGAAATTATTTTAAAAAACACTTGACATGATAATAAAATGTACTTATATTGTCGCATATGAACAGATGAGCATATATAATATAAATGGAAGGATTCGTAATGGCTGCAACGATTGAAATCTGCAAGGATACTTTTATTCATAAGGACGCTGTGGAAAAATTAAAGCGAATTACACCCTCTGAAGAAACTCTGTACAGCCTGTCAGAGCTTTTTAAGGTGTTTGGCGATACAACAAGAATAAAAATTCTCTTTATGCTTTTTGTATCGGAGGTCTGTGTTTGTGATATTGCGGCGTTTTTAAATATGTCGCAATCGGCTATCTCCCATCAATTAAGAATTCTTAAACAGATGCGGTTGGTTAGATTTCGCCGGCAGGGTAAAACGGTGTTCTATTCACTGGATGACAATCACATCAAACGCATTTTTGATCAGGGGCTGGAGCATATTCTGGAAAGAAGTAGAGGAGAAAGAAGTAATGGATGACCAAAACGGCAGTAAAAAATTTATGTTAAATAATCTTAGCTGCTCGGATTGTGCGCTGAAAATTGAAAAAAAGTTATCAAAAATAGAGGGTATTTCACAGGCCACAATTAATTTCTCCACAAAAACGCTTGTGCTAAAATATGAAGATCACGATCATTCAGACCAACTCATTCAAAAGGCAAAAGATGTCCTAAAATCAGAACAACCGGATATTGAGATAATTGAAAAAGGCAGGGGCGAAAATAATGAGTCTATAATTAGCAGGAAAGAAATTGGTTTACTCGCTGTGGGTGCTGTTCTTTTTGCTGTGGGTTTGATTATAAAACTGCCTCCTTGGGAAGAATTTTCTTTGTTCTTGGTGAGTTATGTGATCATTGCAAGCGACATCGTCTGGAAGGCCATTCGAAACGTATTCCGTGGAAAGGTTTTTGATGAATATTTTCTACTCACAATAGCTACGATAGGGGCATTTGCAATCAGTAAATATCCGGAGGCTGTGGCGGTTATACTATTTTTTAAGGTTGGTGAATTGTTTCAGGATATTGCTCTGAATCGTTCACGACGATCCATTCAGTCGTTAATGGAAATACGGCCCGACTATGCCAATTTAAAAACAGATGGCGAAATAAAGCGGGTAAACCCTGATGATGTGGTGATTGGTGATAAAATTCTCGTAAAGCCGGGCGAAAAGGTTCCGCTTGACGGGGTTATTTTGGACGGTTCTTCACTGGTGGATACCTCTGCTTTAACCGGTGAATCTATGCCGCGAAAATTAAAACCGGGTGAGAATATTCTCTCCGGCATGATTAACAAAACGGGACTTCTAACGGTTCAGGTTACGAAGCCGTTTAGTGAATCCACCGTATCTAAAATATTGGATTTGGTTGAGAATGCCGCCAGCAAAAAAGCGCCTACAGAGAAATTTATCACGAAGTTCGCAAAATATTACACGCCCGCTGTCGTTTTCGGAGCGTTTTTGATTGCGGTTGTTCCGGTGCTGCTTTATCATATTCCGGCCTTGACCTCTATGTTCGGACATGAAGAAACTTTTTCCGAATGGATATACAAGGCGCTAATATTTCTGGTGATTTCCTGCCCGTGTGCGCTTGTCATTTCGATCCCCCTTGGATTTTTTGGAGGAATAGGAGCTGCCTCGAAACACGGTATTCTGGTCAAAGGCTCTAATTATCTGGAAGCGCTGAATAATGTTCATACCATTGTCTGGGATAAAACCGGCACATTGACAAAAGGGGTTTTTAAAGTGACGGATATTATCTCTAAAAATAATGTTCCGGAAAAGGAAATCCTGAAGTTGGCTGCCTGGGCAGAAAGTCAATCCAGCCACCCCATTGCTCAATCCATCCAGGAAGCCTTTGATGAAAAAGCAGATGCAGATAAAATAAGCAGTTACGAGGAATTTTCCGGATATGGAATAAAAGCACAAGTGGAGAATCAGCTTGTACAGGTGGGAAACGATAAATTCCTCCACAGAGAAAAAATTGAACACGACACCTGCTACGTGAAAGGCACGGTGGTCCACGTGGTTATTAATCACAAATATGCGGGTTATATCGTGATTTCCGACGAGATCAAAGAAGATGCCGGTACGGCAATCCGGAAACTCAGAGAGATGGGTGTGAAAAAACAGATTATGCTGACCGGCGATAGCGAAGATGTGGCAAAAGCGGTGGCGCAGAAGGTGGGGGTGGACGAGTATTTTGCTGAGTTATTGCCGCAGCAAAAGGTTGAAAAGATTGAAGAATTGATGAAAACCAAAGAGAATGAAAAGGCTCTCATCACATTTGTGGGTGACGGCATAAATGATGCGCCTGTGTTAATGCGTTCGGATATTGGTGTAGCCATGGGGGCATTGGGTTCCGATGCAGCCATCGAAGCGGCGGATGTTGTTTTAATGACCGATGAACCCTCGAGATTGTGTCGGGCACTCGAAATTGCAAAAAGAACCCGAACAATCGTCTGGCAAAATATCGGCTTCGCATTGGGTGTTAAGGGGATCTTCCTGACGATGGGAGCAGTGGGACTGGCCACCATGTGGGAGGCTGTATTTGCCGATGTGGGCGTTGCTTTGCTGGCAATATTAAATGCGACACGGGTACTAAGAAAATAGAATTCTTGCGTTTCATCTTTTGGCAGATTTCGTAATGGCCCTTCCAAAACTGATTTCGTCATTATCAATTCTGATGTGGAACCCCTGAAAAATAAAAAGTTCTTCGCGAGAATGCGTACTTTTTAAACGATTGGCAGCGATCATTCCGGATCAAAATGAAAAGAGATATTGATTGCCGGAAATGTGTGGATTTGTGCTGCCATTAACCGTTAAGGTCAAATCAAAAAATCCGAATGTCAAATGAAGCTCAAAATTCAAATGCAAACCGGAAATATGATTTTTCAGAAACAGAAGGGTGGCTGATTATGGATAAAAAATGCAAATACTTTATCTAACGGGGTGAAGATTTTATTTGACATTGGCGTTTTTGAATTTGGTATTGGGTGTCAGCAAAATGCGGACTCTTTTTTTCGTGTTCGTTCGTGTCAATTCGTGGGAAGAAAAAGGCCCACGAATGTGCACGAATTTTTCACTAATTTTTAAAACAAAAAACTTAGGATGAACCAAATAAAAAGAGTCTGCCAAACGATCTGACAGACTCCGTGGGGTTGTTTCGTGACAGATCCTGAATCCGGTCTCAGTTGGGATTTTCTTAATCAACTGCCGTCACTTTGGATTTTTGTCCTAAATCCGATTTATTCTAACAAACTATTCTTTATTTCATCAGGGTCATCTTTTTGGTGAACCGGTGTGCCCCAATTATCAATTGATAAATGTAAATGCCGCTCGGCATATTGGCTGCGTTCCAAAGCGCTTTGTATGCCCCGGCATTCAGGCGTTCATTCACCAATTCCGCCACTTTCTGACCCATGAGGTTAAACACAGTCAATTCCGCGTGACCTCCGACCGGCAATGCAAAGGAAATTTGCGTAACCGGATTAAAAGGATTGGGGTAATTCTGCTTCAACTCAAATGTGTTCGGAGCTGTCTCAGACAGGCGGTTTTCTTCCACAGCCGTGCTGGATTTTTTGAGGAAACCCAATTGAGAGAGGGCGGTCCAGCCTTCGGCCCAATCGAACGAGCCAAAAGCCCCCACGTAATTGACGGGAGTGAAAAATCCGTCGTTCGGCACCGTTGTGTATCCTGTCCACAGCGGGCTGCCTGCTTTAGGACGGGGGTCCAGATTCCCGTCGTTCGTACGGCTGATGCCCTCCAATTGAGGATCCACAAACCGGTTGTTGTTCGCAGCATCGGTCATCGCAGTCCGCACAAAGTCCTGCGGAAACATCTGATCGGCCGCATCCCCGGCGCCAAAGCCGAACCAAATGTCGTTCTGGTAGACAATGTCACCCGCCGCCAAACGCGCCCGGCTGTCTTCGCCCGAGGCCAGGTCTTCGATGTTCAACGCATGCCCGGCAAAATCCGTAAACAGGCTGTTGTAATATTTGCCGCCGGCATTGTCCCGCATGATGATGCCGTGGTCATTGGCCGCATTGCCGGAGTTTTTCCCCGATCCAATGTACGTGGCGTTGTAAATCTCGGGAATGGCGTAGGGCTTACCGTCTTCCGGTACGGTCCCGCCGTCGTGCTCTCCCATGCGGTTTCCCAGCACATCCGACTGAATCACAAACCAGAACTGTCCCTTGCCCCGGAAGCCTTCATCATAATCGAAGCCGTCGTCCGCATTGAAGGCACTGATCAGGTGTTTGGTCTGCACCGTTCCGCCGAACCACTCGTATCCGTCATCTTTGTTATTCAGCACCTCGATGTAGTCGATGGTCGTTCCTCTTCCCACCGCCCCAAAGGTCAGCCCGTTAATCTCGTTGCCGGCGCCGATGTCCGTTCCGCCGTAGCGAATCGACACGTATTTCATCACGCCTGAGGTGTCATCATCATCGGTACCGCCGTAGGCGCCACGCGGCTCGGTCGAGGGAATTCCCTCGATCTGTCCCACGCGGGCCGCCGTGTTAATTTGGGCTCGCCCCAGCAGAATCACACCGCCCCACAACCCGCGTGCATCCAGCGGCATGTCATTGGGATCAGTCACATCATCCGCTAACGCCGTGAAAATAATCGGATGATCCACCGTTCCTTCCGCAAAAATCTTTCCGCCCCGGGGCACAATCAGCGCACTCGCACTGGCGCCCTGACCCGGACTGCCCTTGATGATCGTTCCCGGCTCGATGGTCAATGTGGCCGTGCTGTCCACAAATACAAACCCATGTAAAATATATGTGTTGTCCGATGTCCACACCACATGATCGCCCGGCTGAATATCATTGTCGTGAATGTCGATGTTTGAACCGAACGCCAGTGCAGGAAATAACAGCATCATAAAAATTGAAATCCATTTGCGAAACATATTTTTCTCCTCGATTTTTGTAAATGATTTTTTCTCATTTTTTGTTTAACCTCTACATCTCCTCCGCAAAAAAACAAAAACAGGTCATCACTATTTTTTCGCATAGCTGCGTCCAAAGGGCTGAGCTGCTTTTTGTCCGACCCGCCTGCGGCGGATTTAGTGCCGCTCAACCGGTGCGCCCATCTTCTACGCTTTTTCGTAGAGGTTGGGTTGCAAGCGTCCAATCGCCTCCTTTCTTTTCCGGTCGACTTCATCCAACAGAGCGCTCTATTTGTTGAAGTCATACGAAATTCCTGCAGAAATATTTCTACCGCGTTTATAGTCTTCGGTGATGTAATCTTTACCTTTAAAATGATGAACCTTGCGAATTGCAGGGTTCAGTAAATTTTTGGCAGACAGCGAGAACCGAAAGCCTCTCCAGACATGCTGGGAAATGGTCAGATTCAAAATGGGCTGGGAAAGTTCGAACACATTCGGTGTTCCGCCCATACTGACGGCAGCCACGCGTTCACCAAAGACATTGTAATACGCCGTGGCAACGGTTCCTATTTTTTCATTCGAATAAACCAGATCAAAATTCAAAATATACGGCGATTGTCCCTGCAGGGGTCTGGAGTCGTCTGCGTTAGGATTGACATTTCTGATAACCAGCAACTCTTCTTTTGGAATAGCTACCCTTGAATGAGCAAGCGTCACATTTGCACCCAACTGAAAATGAGACAATTGGGGGATCAGATTGCCCAGATGCTTTCGCACCTCAAATTCAGCCCCAACCACAGCCGCCTTGTCCACATTCTGAAATTGAACCTCTCCGTTCACGTTTAAAATAGCCCGTTCAATGGGATTTTTAAAACCCTTGTAAAATCCGCTGACGGCAAGGATTTCACCGGGATTGGGAAACCATTCCCACCGAAGGTCGAAATTATCGATGAGCGTCCGTTTAAGCTTGGCATTTCCGACAAAAAAATAGTCGTTGACAAAATCGAACGAGGCGTAAGGGGCCATTTCCCGAAAGGTCGGCCGCGCCAGTGTACGCCCGTAGGCAAGGCGCAGGTTGGTATTTTTGACGATATTGTACACCACATTCAATGACGGCAGCCAATCTGCCGTTTTCAATTTTCCCGGTTTCAGGCTTATGTCCCGGCTTGCCACTTCCATTCGAGTGGTTTCGTACCGGGCCCCTGCGATGACACGAAAGTTCTCGAAAACCGGCAGATCGACCATTCCAAAACCGGCTCGAATGGTCTGCGTCCCCCCGTAATTGCCGCGCCGTTCAGAGGCATCCCGAATATAATTTCCGAAGCGGTACAGGCCGTGTGTACTGTCAACGATTCCCACGTTGCCCGGCATAAAAAATTCGCTGGGATGACCGTCATATCTGATTTTATCCTGATCATATTCAAAACGTCTTTCATGAAAGGTTCGATTGGCCGTCAGGACCGCACCCCCGAATTTGAATTTCCCCGTAAGACCCTTTCGAAATGAAAAGGGAATAGCCGTTTTCAGGTTAAATGTTTTGTTGTTCTCATTCAAATTTCTGAAATAGCGGGTGGGCACAGGGTAGATTGACGGCCGTATGGCATAAATGGTGTCGATTTTTCCACCCCGATTCCGAAGCGTGTAATTATCCGTAAAAAATCTTAAATCCGGCTGTTTTTGGTAAGAATTGGTGAGTGAGCCCTCCCAGTAAATCGACATTTTGAGAAAATTTTTCAGATAGTGTTCCCCCCGTATCTGCGTTGAACGAATTTCCCGCTGCGTGTATCGAAGAGTCCGGGTCTCATAAACCGCATTGTCTGATAAATCACGGGGGAATGCCCCCTCCAGATACCGTGCCGTGGATTCTCCGCTTCGGGTAAACAAGTAATTCAGCCGAAAATTGTGGTCCGGGCTGGGCTTGTAAGAAAGAAACCCCAGTCCTCCGATCAGGACGTTCTCGCTTCCCTTTTCGTCTGAAAGCAGATAATCGGCATTCAGGGAATCCACTTCGGAAACCTTGCCGGTCAATTGCCAGCGCCCCACAACGCCGTGATTGTAATATGAAAAGGTGTGGTTGTAAGTCAGACTGGCGAGATAACCGAACGGACGCCCGAAAAGATTGCCTTGATTCCCAACAGACAAAGAATAGCGTTGATTGGCTGGTGCCTTTCGAAATTCGGGTGCCATGACGGAATTGAAGGCCCGTGTGATGTGATCCAGCTTTAGCGCCTTGCTGCGATTCGTCCAGGCATAGCCAATATCCGGCACTTGTGCCCCGGCACTTTGAAGCATATCGGGAATATGGCGCGTCCGGTCACCCAATGCCAGGCCATCGTATTTTCCTCTGCCCGCCGTCAGAAAATGGGAATTCAAAGTCGTCTGCGAATTGTACCCGGAAGAGGAGCTGAATCGAATCGTCAGATTTTCCGGATAGTTTTTGGTTTGAATATTGACAATTCCGCCTGAAAAATTTCCCGGCTGGTCGGGAGTAAATGTTTTGACGATGATCACATTTTCCAGAAGATTGCTGGGGAAAATGTCCATTTGGACGGCCTTTCTATCCGGATCCGTGCTCGGCAGCGCAGCACCGTTCAGTTGTGTGTTGGTGTAGCGTTCCCCGATTCCCCGAATGTAAACGTATTTCCCGTCCACAACCGACGCCCCCGTGACCAGTTTCATGGCCTCACTTGCGTCGCCCGTACCAAAGTGCGACATGGCTTCGGCACTAATCGCATCGCTCACGGCCTCTGCTTTCTGGCGATTCCGAAGCAGGGCGGCTTCCGTATTCGTCAGCGGACTTGCCTCCACCACAACAGCTTCTCCCTGAAGGGCCTCCGGCAAAAGTACAAAATTGACAACAACAGACTTTCGTCCGTACACCCGCACGCCTTTAATTGTTACCCTGGCGTACCCAATCATCGAAGCCGTCAGCGAATAATTTCCGACCGGTACATTTCGAATCAAAAACCGTCCGTCGAGATCGGTTGCTGCTCCCATTCGGGTGCCGTCGATGATCACATTGACACCCGGCAGAGGATCACCGCTTGCAGAATCGTAAACAGACCCCGTAATTTTACCCACGAACGCAATGACCGACCCCTTTCCCTCGGCTTCTTTCTTGGCACCGTTATCCGATGCCCGGAGCATTCCGAAATCCATCAAGACCAAGAAAACAATTAGCCCCGCCAAAAATCCTGCGTCTTTGATGTTTGATAATTTTCCAATCATCTTTGTTTCTCCCAACTAAATTTGGAACAACTTGCCACTTTATAATACAACCCGCAATGAATATGACGATTAACTGTTAGAATCGTATTAGGGAATAATTAATCCTGCATTAAATTTGGCAGTTCATTTGGTTTGCTCCTTCGTTAGGAAGCAGACAGAAGGGAACCTTTTTCAAAAAGGTTCCCTTCTTTTTCTCAGTTAAAAAACCATTCACTCGTTCGTTGGTTCACCCCTCCTTGTAAACACAGGCCAGCTATTAAGCCCAAACCGGTCATTTCGACAGGCTCAATGACCGGTTTTCTTCTCTCAAAGAGATTCTTCATCAGCCGGTTGCTGAGCTTGTCGAAGCATAAAGCAGACAGAAGGGAACCTTTTTCAAAAAGGTTCCCTTCTATTTTATCGCCGACTAAAATTGCGAAAACTCCAAACCTTCGCAAGGATAAGCAAGGTTCTCCACCACCCAATACATTAGATGACAACCAACTTCCGGTGCTGCCAAAAAATTCTCTTGCTTCCTGAAAAAAGGCGTCTTATTTTTTAAATATTCATAGGGTTGCCTATTTTGAAAAAACGGATTAATTGCCGGGAAATAATTTGATTTAAAAACAGGGTAACCGAAATCTTTAATTCGTGCATTTGTGGCTAATAACTGATTAAAAAGTGAGTATTCCTGCGAAAAACCGGAATTAACTGTCTCGTTTACATGGGTGTTTTTGAACCCTGCAATTTATTTTTAAACAAAAGATTAATGAAACATTAACAGAATTCTAACAATTTATTCCTAAGTTGGGGGTAAAACTATCGAGAAACGAAAGGCTCAAGAATGGCAAGAAAACGCGTGCTGGTAGTTGACGATGAGGAAGATATTCTGGAATTAATCGGACACAATTTAAAGAAGGAAGGCTATGACGTACAATCCGTAGCCACCGGAGAAGAAGCCCTTCGGGCCGCCTCCGAAAATATACCCGATTTGATTGTGCTTGATTTAATGCTCCCGGGTGTCGACGGCCTCGAAGTTTGCAGGCGATTGAAAGAAGATCCCGACACCCGTAGAATCCCCATTATTATTTTAAGTGCCAAGGGCGATGAAGCCGATATTGTAACGGGCCTGGAATTGGGTGCGGATGATTACGTGCCCAAACCGTTCAGCCCCCGGGTTTTGGTGGCGCGGATTCGGGCGGTTCTCCGCAGAAAAAAAGCCGGTGTGCCGCCCGAATCGGAAGTGCTTCAAATTCACGATCTGGTGATCAATCCGGGGAAGCATAAGGTCACCATCAATGGAAAAAAAATTGACCTCACCTACACGGAATTTTATTTTTTATCCATTTTAGCGCGCCGCCCGGGGTGGGTGTTCACACGCTACCAATTGGTCGATGCCGTCCGCGGTAACAATTACCCTGTCACCGACCGCTCGGTGGACGTGCAGATTGTCGGACTTCGCAAGAAATTGGGAAAATACGGGAATCTGATTGAAACCGTCCGCGGCGTCGGATATCGCTTTAAGGAAGAGTGGCAGGACTAATTATTCAGGCGTGGAGCCGGGAAAGACTGTTTTGCGGTGCGGGCGAGATACTTTGCATAACCGTCCGCGGCAAACCGGGAAATTTGCAGATTTTGCACTTATCTTTTCAAAACGTATTTCTCCATTATCACTTCTTTAGAAATTATTCATATATTTTACTAAATTGTGCCTGAACGAAAACACATGGAAAATGTAACGTAAGCATCTTGCTTGCGTTTGTTAGATAGAAGAAACAAAGGATTAGCTAAATCAAATTTCACAAGCCAGAGGCTTGTGTCATGTTTCCGTTCAGACCCTAAATTATCAAATGACCGATTTTATTTTTTATGCAAAAAATTTTATTCAATAGAAAATGATTGAATTTCCGAATATTTTTAGATATGTTATTAAAAAAGAAAAACGGGATTCTAAACCGAATAATTCGCCGCAAAAATCGCCGGGAACGCAGAGATCATATAATGAATAACTCTCAAAATAGTTAAGAGCACGGGACAATGAGTCAATTAATCGCTGCAGTCGATGATGAGCCGGATATCCTTGAATTAATATCGCTGCATCTGAAAAGATCGGGGTTTGATGTCAGAGAATTTTTAAATGCGGCGGATTTCTTTAAATTTATCAGAATGAAAACGCCCGAGCTGATAATTCTGGATTTAATGCTCCCCGATGCCGATGGGGTCGATATTTGCAAATATTTAAAAAACAATGATGAATATTCTTTTATTCCAATTATTATGCTGACTGCGAAGGCGGAGGAAACGGACAAAGTATTGGGGCTGGAATTGGGGGCAGATGATTATGTTACCAAACCCTTTTCGCCCAGGGAATTGGTGGCGCGTGTGAAAGCTGTTCTCAGAAGAAAAAAACAAAATGAAATCTCTAAAAGAATAGAAATTGGCAATGTTCTGGTGATCGATTTGCAAAAATATGAAGTTCTGGTCGAGGACCAAAAGATAGAATTAACCGCTACTGAATTTAAAATCTTGAAGGTTCTGGCCTTAAAAAAAGGATGGGTTTTCAGCAGAGAACAAATTTTAAGTGAGCTCTGGGGAAATGATAAAATTGTTCTGGACAGAACCATCGATGTTCATATAAAAAATCTGAGAGAAAAAATCGGAAAAGGCGGGAATTTTATTAAAAATATAAGAGGTGTGGGATACAAAATAGAAGAATGAAAAAATCCATATTTTCCAAAATATTTGGCGGCTATATTTTAATCATATTTGCGCTTTCAAGTCTTGTTCTGATTTTCTCGTTCAGAACAATAAAAAGCCATTATATCAATACTTTAACAAATAATCTGGAAAATCTTGCCTTTACATTTAAATTGAGCGTAACCCCTCTTTTAAAAGAACAACGTTTCCGGAAATTAGATGAATTAGTAAAAAATCTGGGTAAAAATATAGATACGCGAATTACAGTGATTGCGCCCGACGGCACAGTTTACGCGGATTCTGAAAAAGACCCGAAATTAATGGAAAACCACAAAAGCCGACCGGAAATAATAAAGGCTCTGCAAGGTAAAATCGGCAGGTCTCTTCGGTTTAGTACAACTGTAAGAGAACAGATGCTGTACGTCGCTGTACCGATTAAAAGCAAAAACAAAATCATTGGAATTTTAAGAGCAAGTTTATTTATCAGAGAGATAAATACGCTGCTTAATCATCTAAAGATTCGGATTTTGCAGATCGTGCTGATTATAATCCTATTTTCTTTAATCGGCGCCTTAATCTTCTCCAGAAGCCTTTCAAAACCGATCAGAGAATTGGCAGACGCATCTCAAAAGATCGCTCACGGCGATTTCAACATAAAAATATTTCTCAAAAATGAAGATGAATTAAAAGAACTTGCAGATAACTTTAATTATATGACTGAAAAAATAAAAACACTGGTTACAGATTTAACGCTTAAAAAGGAAGAACTAAATGGAATAATTTCTTCCATACAGGAGGGATTAATCGTTGTCAATAAAGAGGGGCGGGTTGTGCTCTACAATGAAAGTTTTAAAAGAATCATTCAAACCGATTCCATTTCCGGAAAATTTTACTGGGAAATTTTAAAAAGCGTTGAAATTAGTGAGTTAATAAAAAAGTCCATAAATGAAAAGAAGAATCTGAGCTGCGAAGTGGAATTAAACGAAAAAATGTTTCTCTTCAGCATTACCTTTTTGGCTGACAAAGAGGAAGTCATCATGTTTCTGCACGACATCACAGAGTTTAAAAGGCTTGAGAAGATTAAAAAGGATTTTGTTGTAAATGTTTCTCACGAGCTGCGAACTCCTTTAACGGCAATGAAGGGTTATGTGGAAACTTTAGATGGAGAGGTCAAAGAAACCGGAAAGCATTATTTGGATATTGTCGGAAAAAACACCGACCGGTTAATCAATATCGTGCAGGACTTGCTGCTGTTGTCGGGATTGGAGGAAAAGGGGATAAAATTAGAATTGGAAACCGTCGATCTAAACCATCTGGTTGAAACTGTTTTAAAGATATTCAAACAAAAAGCAGAGACGAAAAATATAAAATTAAATCTGATTTCTGACGGTGAAAAACCGGTACTAATAGCTGATTCGTTTAAATTAGAACAAATGTTCATAAATCTGATCGATAATGCCATCAAGTATACGGAAAGAGGAGAGATTAACATTTTATTGAGTAAAAACAGTCGTGAGGTAAAAATCGAGATTAAAGATACCGGGATTGGTATTCCCCGGGAACATTTGCCAAGAATCTTTGAAAGATTCTATGTAGTCGATAAATCCCGATCCAGAAAACTCGGGGGCACGGGTCTGGGACTTTCAATTGTCAAACATATCGTGCTCCTGCATGACGGAACAATAGATGTCGTAAGTAAACCCCGGATTGGAACAACATTTACCATCAAATTGCCGCTTAAGATCTCTTCAAAACTTTCTTAACCAAAAATTAATATTTTCTTTATACGCGCTTAACTTTAACCCCATACATTTTTCCCGGATTTAAAAATAACTTTGAAAATAATCCTAAGCCGAAGATGTTGACATGACCAGAGTATTTTTTCTGTTGTGGGTGTGTTTTGCTTTTTTTTTTGAATTCAACAATTGCCGGGGCGGATAGTATTCCCGCAGGAAAACAGGCTGAAAAGCAAAGTTCGACTTATAGTAAGTCGATGACAGTATTAAAAAAAGCCGGCGCACCTGCAAAGAAAGAAGCTAAAAAAGGGCTGGATGAAAAGGAGTACCGTGCAGGTTATATCGGGGGCAATATGAAATTAAAAAGCGATTATCGAGTGCGATATCAATTACAGAATGAGACGCATAAAAAGGTAAAGAAAAAAGGAGGATGGTTATTTAAGTATATGTTCAGAAGATTAGAGAGAGATGCCTGGCTCGACGTATTCCCCGATTCCGATTCTTTTGGCGGAAAAACAGATGTTCAGGGCCATGAATTGGTGTTGGAATACGGTTTAACGGACGGTGTGGTTTTAGGGCTTGATTATTATCGTATGAAACGAATCAGTCATGATGATGATCAAAATGTGCTGCAAATTGATTTGAATTTTGACTATTAATGTTAAAAGGAGATTAAAATGAAAAGATTATTTTCAATCTTAGTGTTGTTAGCCTCAGTTTTAATGAGTTTAACAGCCAATGCAGCGAATACGGAGCTTCTGGGTGCAGGCGCTACTTTTCCATATCCGCTGTATTCCAAAATGTTCCATATTTATTATAAAGAATCCGGCATAAAGGTCAATTATCAGGCGATTGGTTCCGGAGGCGGCATAAGGCAGATCAGAAACAAAACGGTGGATTTTGGTGCTTCAGATGCTTTTTTAAGCGATAAAGAAATGAAGGCGTTTAAAAATCCGGTGGTTCATATTCCGATCGTTGCCGGGGCGGTTGTGATTACTTATAATTTAACCGGGAATTTTAGTTTAAAACTAACGCCTGAAATCATAAGTAATGTTTTTTTAGGAAAGATTACAAAATGGAATGACCCGCAGATAAAAGATGCAAATCCATCCGTGAAGCTTCCCGATATGCACATCACGGTGGTTCACCGCTCTGACGGCAGCGGAACAACATTTATTTTCAGCGATTATTTAGGCAAAATAAGCAAAGCGTGGAAAATGAAGGTGGGTACCGGAAAATCTCTGGACTGGCCTATTGGTCTGGGTGCAAAAGGAAATCCGGGCGTGGCAGGTTTAATAAAACAAATACCGGGTTCAATAGGTTACGTTGAATTGATTTATGCCTTAAAAAATAATATGCCGATCGCCAGCATTAAAAATAAGAGCGGTAATTTTATCGTTCCGGGAATTAAATCGGTGAGTGAAGCTGCCAATGTAAAACTGCCGGACGATTTACGAATTTCTTTAACCAACACAATCGCAAAATACGGTTATCCGATTTCGGGATTTACCTATATTCTTGTGTATAAAAATTTAAAAAACGGCGGCTTGAGTTACAAAAAAGCAAAAGAAGTGGTGAAACTTTTGTGGTGGATGACGCATAAGGGACAGAAATATGCTGTCCCGCTGCACTATGCCCCCCTCTCTGAAAAAGCTTTAAAGAAGTCGGAAAAGATAATAAACGCACTCCGGTTCGACGGGAAAAATCTACAGTGAAAATGGATAGATATTTTAAATCCATGCTTTTCGGCGCAGGCATTTTGCTGCTTTTGCTTCTCACAGGGATATTTTTTACTTTATTAATCGGCAGTATTCCGGCGATTAAAGCTTCAGGAATAAAGTTTTTAAGCGGCACTTCATGGAATCCTGTCACTGGCGTTTATGGAGCAGTCCCTTTTGTGATAGGGACTCTCCTGACTTCATTTTTAGCACTTTTCATTTCTTTGCCATTCTCATTTTCTATATCACTGTTTCTTGGGGAATATTTTAAAAAGGGAGCTCTGGCAGAATTTCTGAATTATGCGACCGATATTCTCGCCAGCATCCCTTCCGTTATTTATGGTTTCTGGGGGTTGTTATTCCTGGTACCGATTGTGCGGAAATTTGAGTTGTCTTTTCATATTTTGCCTTATGGCGTTGGGATATTTACGGCATCTTTGATATTAGCAGTTATGATTATTCCGTATACATCCTATCTGGCCAAAGAAGTCATACTGTTGGTCCCGCAGGATATAAAAGAAGCGGCCTATTCACTTGGCGCAACAAGGAGTGAGGTTATAAGAAAAGTTATTGTGCCGTATTCCCGTTCCGGAATTTTCGCCGGTATTCTGCTTTCTTTAGGCAGAGCATTAGGCGAGACAATGGCGGTAACGATGGTAATCGGGAACAGTAATCTTATCCCGGGAAGTATTTTTAGTCCGGGAAATACAATGGCTTCCGTGATAGCGAATGAATTCACAGAAGCCACAAATGATGTACATCTATCTGCTTTGATAGAATTGGGACTTTTGTTGTTTATTATAACCGGCATAATCAATTTTATTGGAAATATAATCATTAAAAAGCTTAGTATTAAGGGATGACTGTATGCAGCGGCGTATCATTAAGGATAAACTCTTTGAGATAATCATTATTATCTTAGCAATGGTGTCTACACTCCCCCTTATTTTGATTCTATTTCAGATTGTCAAAAAGGGGATCGCCTCCATTAACTGGAGTTTTTTTGTGAACCTGCCGCAGCCGCCCGGGGAAACCGGCGGAGGCGTTTCGAATGCAATTTTGGGAACCTTTATTTTAATTGTGATTGCAGGCGTATTTTCAATACTTCTGGGTGTGCTCGGAGGTACATTTATATCTGAATATAAAGATAAGAAAATTTCTGAATTAATTCGACTTTGCGTCAATATATTTCAGGGCATTCCTTCAATCGTTATTGGAATTATTGTCTATATATGGATCGTGATGCCATTGCATCGGTTTTCTGCACTTTCCGGAGGCATTGCTCTGGGGATTATGATGCTTCCTCTTATTGTGAAGTCAACTGAAGAAACATTGAGATTAATCCCTTCTTCACTGAAAGAAGCCTCTCTGGCGCTTGGGGCAAGCTACACAACGACCATGTTAAGGGTCATTCTGCCCGCCGGGATAAATGGAATTCTCTCCGGGATTTTGATAAGTGTGTCGAGAGTTGCAGGTGAAACTGCTCCGCTGTTATTTACAGCGTTTGGAAACCCGTTTATGAATTTTAATATTTTCAAACCCGTCGATTCACTGCCGCTACTGATCTTTAATTATTCGATGAGTCCTTATCCGGAATGGCATTCCATTGCTTGGGGAGCTTCTTTTGTGTTGATTAGTTTTATAATTATCTTAAACATCTTAACCAAAATGGTATCAAGAAAATGGAAAACGGTATTTTAAAAATCTTAAATTTCTATGCAGGATATAATGTTAAAACTATTCTGACGAATATCAATCTTTCAATTCCGTCTAATAAAGTAATTTCCATTATGGGGCCCTCCGGCTGCGGTAAAACCACCCTTATCAGATGTATAAACAGAATGCACGAACTGCAGCCGGATGCTAATTTTAAAGGTCGAATATTGCTTAATGAAAAGAATATTTTTGAAACGAGTCCGATATTGGTTCGAAGGAAAATCGGCATGGTTTTTCAAAAACCAAATCCTTTTCCCACGATGAGCATATACGATAACGTTGTTTCCGGATATATCTTGAATGGAATAAAAATGCCCCGGATTGAGAAAGACAGAATCGTGGAAGAGACCCTGCGTAAGGTTTACTTATGGGATGAGGTTATGGATTCGCTTCACAGAAAGGGTACTTTTTTATCCGGCGGACAGCAGCAGCGGCTGTGTATTGCGCGTGCTATGGCCATGAATCCTGAAATTATCTTGCTGGATGAACCCACTTCCGCGCTTGATCCCAAAGCCACGGCTAAAATAGAGGAACTTATTACAAAAATCAAAAAATCGGTTACCGTGATTCTTGTGACGCATAACACGGCTCAAGCCGCAAGAGTGTCGGATTTTACCGCCTTTTTATATCTGGGTGAATTAGTAGAATATGGATCGACTGAAAAATTATTTACCACGCCGAAAGACAAAAGAACAGAAGAATATTTAACAGGAAAATTTGGCTAAAAAAGGAATTAAACTATGTTAGAACAAAGAATAAATTTACTAAAACAAAAAATAGTCGAATATGCTTTCTTTATCGAAAATATGATTCATAACAGCATCAAAGGATTAATGAATAAAAATCGTGAATTGCTTGAAAAAGTGATTAATGATCTTGAACCGAAGGCGAATGATTTTGAGATCGAACTGGATGAATTATGCACTTCAACGATCGCACAATTTGGACCCAAAGCTAAAAACTTAAGATCAATTTTGATGATTGCAAAAATGAACAACGATTTGGAAAGAATCGGTGATCAGGCTGTCAATATCTCAGAATGCGGCTTGTACCTGATTGAAAAACCTCCGGTCAAACCCCTGGTTGATATTCCGAGGATGGGGGAGGAGGCCGTAAAAATGTTGAGTGATGCAATAGATTCCTTTATCAATGAAAATATAACGCTGGCCGAATCTGTCTGTGAAAGAGATAATATTGTGGATAATTTGAGAGATCAAATATTAAGAGAATTAATTACCTTTATGACGTCGGATCCCGTGACAATAGAGCGGTCTATTCACTTAATAAAAATATCCCGCAATTTAGAACGCATAGCCGACTTATCCACAAATATTTGTGAAGATGTCATCTTTATGATAGAAGGGAAAATCATCAAACATCGTAAGATAAAGGATTGACCTGAATTATTCACCGGTAAACATCCCGGTTTTTTAATCGATTTTAAGAGCCCCTCATCAAAAATAAAATTTGTGTTTAATGAGCGGGCCGCTTTTTCTCCCACGAATGGACACGAAAAAAACAAGGGTGCTAAGCAAAACCTGTCCGGCCTACGGCAGAGCTCTCCGCCGAAGGAGGATGGCGTCAACCGAATGGCTGTCCAATAGTTTATAAATCATATTTTTCTTTTCAGGAAACAGTATAAACAATTTTGACATTTCGTACCTAACGGTGCTTTTCTTGAATCACAGAACTTGGCAGATACACCAAAGAAATCTAAAACAAACGATATCTTAAATTATTATGTCTGTTCCACAAGGGTCTTCATCAAAACCATAAAACCATTTCCCATAGTTGTCTTAAATGTTTCAGTCTGTTTCACAATGAAAAAGTTGTAAAAAGAGTTTCTTTGTATTAAATTTTAGTTAGAGAACCTAAAGATTACCCGGCAAAACCGAATCCCTTTGTGTTATTAAAATTAAGGATTTTTCAGTGTCCAAGTTTCATCTAAAAAGCATCTATAAACCCGAAGGTGATCAACCCGCGGCCATCGAGGAATTGACCCGGGGCATTCTCAGGGGGGATCGTTTCCAGACGCTTTTGGGGGTTACCGGTTCCGGAAAAACCTTTACAATGGCCCACGTCATTGCAAATGTGGGATATCCCGCACTTGTGATTTCTCCGAACAAAACTTTAGCCGCCCAGCTTTACGGCGAATTTAAAAATCTCTTTCCCGATAATGCGGTTGAATATTTTATCAGTTACTACGATTATTACCAGCCGGAGGCGTACCTTCCGCAGACCGACACCTACATCGGGAAAGACACCTCCATTAATGATGAAATCGACCGGCTGCGGTTAAAAGCGACTTCTGCGCTGCTCGGAAGGGAAGACGTCATTGTGGTGGCTTCTGTCTCCTGTATTTATGGCCTGGGTTCCCCGCGTGATTTTCAAAAGCTCCTTCTGCCGCTTCATAAGGGCCAGCGCATCGATCGCGATGAAATCCTGACGCGGCTGGTCGATATTTATTACACTCGAAATGACATTAATTTTGTCCGGGGCACATTTCGTGTTCGCGGCGATGTGATCGAGATTTTTCCGGCTTATGAAGAACAGGCCGTTCGTGTGGAGCTGTTCGGAAACGAAATTGATCAAATCTCTATCATCGATGTCGTTACCGGTGAAGTTGTTTCGGAAATTGAACGAATTGCTATTTATCCGGCCAAACATTTTGTCACCACGATGGAAACACTGGAACGGGCCATTAAAGGCATTCGGATTGAATTGGAAGAACGCCTGCAGGAATTTCGTTCGCAGGGGAAGCTTCTGGAGGCACAGCGTCTGGAAATGCGCACGAATTACGATATTGAGATGATGCTGGAGTTGGGGTACTGTTCCGGAATCGAAAATTACTCACGCCATTTGACAGGCCGAAAACCCGGCCAGCGCCCCTACACGTTGTTGGATTATTTCCCAGACGATTTTCTGGTGTTTATCGATGAATCGCACGTGACCGTTCCGCAAATCGGCGGCATGTACCACGGCGATCGCTCTCGAAAAGAGGTGCTTGTGGAGCACGGATTCCGGCTGCCTTCGGCCCTGGACAATCGTCCGCTCTATTTTGAGGAATTCGAAGCGCTGGTCAAAAAGGTCATTTTCGTGTCGGCGACACCGGCCGATTACGAGATTGAAAAAAGCGGCGGGGTGGTTGTGGAGCAGATCATTCGTCCCACCGGCTTGATGGATCCGGAAGTGGAGGTGCGTCCGGTCGCGCACCAGATCGATGATTTAATCGCCGAGATTCGGGATCGAACGTCCCGAAATGAACGTGTGCTGGTGACCACCCTGACCAAGCGAATGGCGGAAGATCTCACGGATTATCTGGCGGGCGTCGGCATTCGGGTGCGTTACCTTCATTCTGAAATAAACGCCATTGAACGGGTCGAGATTTTGCGCAATTTACGCCTGCACGATTTTGATGTGTTGGTGGGGATTAATCTGTTGCGTGAGGGACTGGATCTGCCGGAGGTCTCGCTGGTGGCTGTTTTGGATGCCGATAAAGAGGGATTTCTGCGCTCGGAGCGCTCCCTCATGCAGGTCGCGGGACGCGCGGCCCGAAACGCCGCCGGGAAGGTGATCTTTTACGCCGAAAGGATCACCGCTTCCATGCGGAAGGTGATCGACGAAACGAATCGCCGCCGCGCAATTCAGCAGGAGTACAATGAAAAACACGGGATCACACCGCGGACCATTTACAAATCTGTTGAAGAAGTCATGGGAATTACCCGTGTGGCGGATTCAAAATCGGCCAGATGGGAGAAATCGCGAAAAAAGCGCCTGATCCCTTCGGAGAAGATGGATCTGGAGGAGATGGTCGATCTTTTAGCACAACAGATGAAAGAAGCCGCGGCCAATATGGAATTTGAAAAAGCCGCCGGGCTCCGGGATGAAATTAAGCGCTTAAAAAAGGGTTAATTCCGAATTCATTAAATCACGTAGGCGTATGTCAGCGCAATAATGAAGCTTCCGATGCTGCCGTTGATCCCTTCGATCCACAGAAGCCGGTTCGGATAGGTGGTTTGCATCCACATATCCAGAAAACGGGGCACGATTCTGACGGCGATCAAAACCAGTCCGAAAGCCAGTCCTCTGGGGATCGGTCCCACCGGAAGAACGGATTTCATCACCAGGTAAACAATTGCGGCCAAAATACACTCAATCAGGGATGAAAGGTACATCAGGCCGAGATATTTCGGCACGCCCGGCCATTTTTTCAGAGCCGGTGCATTTTCGGCGTTGTGATAGATTTTTGCAGTAAACGGATTCATGTACAAGGCGCCTCCGAGGATGAACCACACAACGGATGCCACAAATCCCCCCCAGAGGGCCAATGGCAGAATAGACATTTGAGTGCCTCCTGTTGATTTGATGATTTTTCCTTCTTTTTTTGAATATCGAACAAGGAACACCGATTTTTGATTTTAGATTCAGCATTTTTTTATTCGACTGTCTAATGAACTTCTAAATTCCCGATTCGTTAATCGATATTCACTTTTTCCCTCTTTTTATTTGAACACCGAATATCGAACACCGATTTTAGATTTTTATTCTGCACTTTTGATTCGACTGTCTAATGAACCTCTAAAATCCTGATTCGTTAATCGATATTCGATATTCATTTTTTCCTTCTTTTTTGAATATCGAACAAGGAACACCGATTTTTGATTTCTGATTCTTCTCTTTGTACGACGACTATCCAAATGAACTTCTAAAATCCTGATTCGTTAATCGATATTCGATATTCATTTTTTCCTTCTTTTTTGAATATCGAACAAGGAACACCGATTTTTGATTTTAGATTCTGCCCCTTGTGCGCTTCCCGTCCTAATCAACTTCATAATTCGTAATTCGTTAATCGATATTCGATATTCAATTCTTCCTTCTTTTTTTGAATATCGAACAAGGAACACCGATTTTTGATTTTAGATTTTTATTCCGCATTTTTTTATTCGACTGTCCTAATGAACTTCTAAAATCCTGATTCGTTAATCGCTATTCGATATTCATTTTTTTCTTCTTTTTTATTTTTAAGTACACTCTAATAACCACGAATTACACGGATTACACGAATTTTAATTCCATTAAAATCCATAAAATCAATTCGTAAAAATTCGTGAATTAGTGGCTAATATCATTTTAGAATTGACTCATTAATTTCTATAAAATCAATTCACGAAAATTTGCAGGCAATCTTTTGGCGGCTTCGCCGTGTTTGTCGATCCGCCATCCTGTCACTAAAATAAGAAAATTATTTAAAAATTCAACAAGAAAACAGATGTCATTAATTTTTAAATGACATTTTAAAAAAAAATCTTGACAGACATTTTAAATAGTTGTATATTGGTTCAAAATACACATTTCATACAGTCATACTTCATCCAACCTTTTCACTAAAAAAAGGAGGTCTTATGTTCACAGGAGTTCCATTTCGTAATGCATTAAAAGTTTTTTCCATCCTGTTGGTTGCGATTATGGTTTTAAGTCCCATGACGATTATGGCTCAGGATGAAAGTACCAATGCCTGTATGCAGGCGGAACAGGATGCCGCAATGAACACGAACGGAACGCTCTGGTTCGCGGCAGGCTGTTTGGGCGGCATTGTCGGTTTGTTGGTGGCTTATGCCATTCAACCCAATCCCCCGGCTTCCAAACTGGTCGGGAAATCACCCACGTACGTGGCCACTTACACGGATTGCTACCGGTCAAAGGCGAAAAATATTCAGACACACAAGGCGCTGTTAGGGTGCGGTGTGGCCGCGGGCTTTTATCTCGTTTATTGGGTGGTGATTGCGGCAGCGGCTTCATCCACTTAAATTGGGGCCTATTAATCTATTGCTAAAGTGCTGTTTCAGCCTTTCGTTCTTTGAGTGGGCGAAAGGCTTTTTTTATTCAATGTAGGGGTCTGCGATGCTGGTATTTTTATTAGCCGTTTTACTTTCACTTTCGAGTGGCATTCAAACAATCGTTCTGGATTTCCAGCGTGTGACGACGGAGACCGGCAAACAGGAAGAATCCATCTCGGGCCGTCTCTATTTTAAGCAGCCGTTCTGGATGTTTGTTCAGGTTCAAAAGCCGCTGAAGCAAATCATGATGAGTGACCGCCGGGAACTGTGGATTTATTACCCGGTCGAGAAAACAGCTTTTCACATTACCACGAAGAAAGACAATCCGCCCATTTTTGTTCAGGGCATTCTGGGTGCGTTAAAAGAAGATTTTGGGCTTGAAAAATTGGGCTACAAATTAACGCAGCATAAAGTTTTAGGTGACACCCTTCTGACAATTTGGGAACCTCCGGCGGACAAAGCAAAAGCCCTGGGTAAATTTGAATTGTATTTGGCAGACAGCCGTCTTGTGAAAGCTTTTAGCCAATCTTCCGACGGAAAGACGAAGAGTGAATCGATTTATTCAAACTATAAAAAGGTCGGAAATTTCTGGATTCCGTTTGAAATTGAGACAAAAACCAAAGATGCCTGGCGTGTGAAACAGGAGATCATCCGGTACAAAAATATTAAATTGAACAGTGTCATACCGGACTCATTGCTGCATTTTGCGATTCCTGAAAAAATCCCGGTGAAGGAAGTGAAATGGTAGCCGTTAAATTGGCAAGAAATCTGCTTTTGGTGGTACTGGCGGCGGCCTCCATCGGCGTTTCCGGCGCGTTTGCCCAGAACATTTTGGAGTTCCGGGAAATTTTATCTCAAAATCCAATTTCGGCAGACGATTCCGGCCAATCCCCCAAGTGGGTTTATCCGTCCGAATTCAAAACACTTCTGGCGGGAAGTGTTCGTTTTTACCAGATTTGCATCGCCACACAGGATATGAGCGTGTGCAGTTTTACGCCGAGCTGTTCCCATTTTGCGTTTCAGGCCCTGAAAAATGTACCGCCGTTTTTGGCCGTTTTATTGGCATCGGACCGGCTGCTTCGGGATAATCCCCTTGCCGCCGGACACTATAGGATCAACCCGAAAACCGGCCGGTTTGCCGACCCGCTGGCTTTTTACCTGAACTTAATCAAGCGGCAGAGCCGCAAATGATTCATGATGGGCACGCCGGGAAGACACAGAGTGCATAAAATGACCCTTCAAAAATTCTTGGGCTCTGTTTCGATTTTGTTTGTATTGTTTTTGACGATACCTGCCGGAGCTCAGGACTATTTTGCCCCTCATAACATCCTGAAATTTGCAGATTATCTGTACCGGCAAGGAGACTACCGCCGTTCAGCGGCCGAATATCAACGCTATCTGATAACGGTTGGTGCAAATGATTCGGTTTTTTATTCGGCGGCGCTGGCCTATAAAATGGCTCGGAATTTGACGGCTGCAGAGACCTATTTCTCCGAAATCCCCAGGGAATTCGGGGGGAGTCCGCTGTTGTCCAGGGCGTATCTGCAAATGGGTTTTCTCTGGGTTGTCCGGGATGCGCGGCGCAGGATGGCGTCCTTTAAAAAGGTACGATTGGCCGAATTAAATCCCGTTTCAACCCGGCAGGCACTGCAGACGATTTTCGGTGTGCCCTTTTTAATCCATTATCAATTCGCCCGGGCAGGCACCTATTACCATTCGCTGAACGCCCCCGGTTTTTCTCCGCAGGAAATTCCCTTTGTCCGGAAATTTGAGACGCTGGCGGCAGAAGGCGCTAAAATAAAGGAAAAGAATCCCTGGGCGGCCGGTTTTCTTTCGGCCATTGTGCCCGGCCTGGGGCGCTTTTATGTGGGGCGCCCGGGCGACGGCCTGTACTCCATGCTTTTCATCGGGATTTCCGGCTTCAGCGCCTACCGCGGATTTGCCCGTCAGGGCATTCAATCCGGCCGCGGCTGGATTTTGGGCGGCCTGACATCGGCTTTGTATCTGGGAAACGTGTACGGCTCATACTTATCGGCCAAAATTATGAATCAAAAGAGGAAAGATGATTTTCGGACACAGGTCATTTTGCAGCTTGATTTGTGGCATTCTGCTCATCGTCTGGACGATCCCGTCCGCTGAGAATGCTTCTGCTGGTGAGAGCGACCCCGTTCTGGCGACGGCCGGTGCTCTGAGCGCTGCCGGTAATTTTGATGCGGCGATCACCGAGTATTTGCGGTATTTGTATTTTCATCCCACGGCTGAAACGATTGGAGGCGTTTATCTAAATATGGGAAATGTCTACCTGCGACTGAGCGATTGGGAGAACGCCAGGGATGCCTTCCGCCGGTCGATCCGGTTTGCGCCAAATGACTCCCTTAAAAATGTACGCCGTTTGAATCTGGCCATTCATTCGATCGCCCATAAAAACTACAGTCTGGCTGTGCTGGAACTCCTGAAAGTGGCCAGTTTTAGTAAGCAGCCCCATTTGCGCCGAAAAGCCGGTTTCTATCTCGGCGTGGCAAATGTGTATCTCCTGGAGTTCGATCAGGTGGAAGCTGCCCTGGCTCCCTATTTTTCAAAGGATTCTTCGGATTACGGCCGAAAGACCTGGCAGCGCCTGCAGCGGCTGGCCGGCAAAGGGAAGACGATTCACCCCAGATCGCCAGCGACGGCCAAATGGCTCTCCACAGTCTTCCCCGGACTGGGTCAGCTTTACTCGGGCGACTTTAAAAATGCCGTCAATGCGCTGGCTTTGAACGGCCTGTTGGGATACGGGGTGACGCGGGCATTTTTAGAGCAAAATTATGTGGATGCCGTGCTGGAGGGGGTATTTCTCTTTCAGCGGTACTACATGGGAAACAGGGTTCACGCCGCTCAGATTGCCCGAACGAGGCCCATCAAAAAAGAGAAAAAAATCGCAGAGGAGATTCTGACGGAATTGGGGAAATATCTTGCGCACAAAAGATAAGATAATTGTTCGCGGGGAAATTCCCACTCTTCCGATTTTTGGATACTTTTTCAATAATTTAAAGAGTCTCTATCTCATGGTAAATCTTTTAGAATGAAAACTGTATTTCCGAATCCAAATTACCCGTCGGGCAGCCGAAGAAATTGTTCGATTGTACAAGTCCTGAACAAATCCTGTGATCATAAGAACCCGATTATTGCCGGTCGTCTGATTGAATGGAAGGTTCCGGAAAAATCCTTTTGGGCGGGTCAGCTCCGGGACGAATGCGCCGCACTATTTTTCCGGACCGATGAGAACACAACCCACAGCAATTTTGATTCTCTTGAGAGATTACGGGCCGGGGACATTGTTGAAGTTGCGCTTGAACAGACGGGAAATTCATTTAAGGCGAAGCAAATTCGGCGATTGGCCCCGGCGCAGATTTCCCCGGGAGAAATTCGGAACCAGTCCGCAAATTGGGTGAAAGCCGTTTTTTCGGAAGAGCAAAAAAACCTTTTCATACGGCGCAGTCAGATTATCCGGCAGATTCGCCGGTTCTTTCTGGAGCAGGGCTTTTTGGAAATCGACGCACCCGCCTTGGTCAGATACCCCGGGCAGGAACCTCATCTGACCCCGTTTGTCACGTCTTACCGGACAGCGGATGGGGCCGAAATACCGCTTTATTTACAGACCTCCCCCGAATTTTCGATGAAAAAACTGCTTGCGTCGGGTCTTGAAAAAATATTTTATCTGGGGCACAGCTTCCGAAGAGAGCCCGTCTCAAATCTTCATCAACCCGAATTTTTAATGCTGGAATGGTACCGTGCGTATGAAGATTACACAAGTTTAATGCGGGATTGTGAACAGCTTTTGCGCGAATTGGCCGGCTATTTGTTTGGCTGCGAAAAGATTTCTTTCGGGGATCTGGTGATTGATTTGTCCCGGCCGTTTGAACGACTGACCGTTGCGGATGCCCTTCAAAATTATGCGGGACTGAATTTCAACGAGATCAGGGACGATCCTTTAAAATTTGTGCAGGCGGCCCGTCAAAAAGGGTACACGAATGTGGATGACTCCTGGAAATGGGATGATCTGTTTTTTGAGATTTTTTTGAATGAAATCGAACCTAAACTGGGAAAATCAATTCCGACTTTTTTAATTGAATATCCCGCTTCGATGGGTGCGCTGGCACACCGGAAAAAAGAGAATCCGGATTTTACGGAACGGTTTGAATTGTATCTGGCCGGAGTCGAACTGGCCAACGCCTTCACGGAATTGAATGATCCGGAAGAACAGTACGGCCGTTTTTTGGGAGACCGGGCGGTTCGGCGTGCAGCGGGAAAAGAACCTTTTCCGATCGATCCCGGGTTTATGGAAGCGCTTAAAATTGGCGTGCCGCCCGCCGCCGGCATTGCGCTCGGCGTGGAACGGTTGCTGGCCATTTTATCCAATCAAGCCGCTATCCGCCGCATTCAATATTTCCATTTTTAGGGATGGTCGCTGTTCAGGTCACTGTTTGCAGCAAAGGCACGAGATCATAAAAAAAGGTTCATCGCGAGAATGCGTCCTTTTTGACCCATTTTTGAAAGCGATTTTAATCACAAATAAAATCAAATTGAAAAAATAAAAAATCAAAATCACAATTTAAAATGCAAAATACCATCTGTTAAAACCCGAAGCCCGAAATAGGAAATCCGAAACAAATTCGAATGACCGAAATTTAAAACGAAGCAAAAGAACCATTGGGTCTGCGTTTGAGAAATTAGGCCATTTGAATTTTGGATTTGTTTCGAGTTTCGATAGTCGGATTAAGGGACACTCCCTTTCTTTTTGACTTGCCCCGATTTTTAAATCGGGGGTTTAGATTTCGCATAAAAATCCAGGGCTTTAGCCCAATAATGGCGTTCTGGATCTCTCAATTTTGGGCTGAAGCCCGGCTCTCTTTTATTGCCTTCTGTCCACGAGCTAAAGCTCGTGGCAAGTCAGCTTAGGTTGACGGCTGAGGCCTACGGCGGATTTTATGTAAAGCTTCAAACACGTTGACCGGTACCCCTATTTTTTACGGTTTTTCGCAGATGTTGGGGGAGTAAGATTTTAAATGGCCTGGAATTCATATTTTTTCTTTGTGTCCCGGTGATTTTGCGGCTGAATCTTTACAAATAATGATGAGACGGAAGCCTTTTTTGACAATTTGTAACAAATTTGAAACTTTTTGCTTGACATCTGAATTTCAATATGTTATATTACTGAATGTAAAAACTCTTAATTCTACCCAACAATTAAATCATCTGCTGTGGGGATATTCCATGATAAGTGTCATTGGTTTATCAGTGTGGTTTTGTTTTTTTAGAACCCATTTTATTGAAATAGCTATCGGAAACTGCTTCCTGGATGGTATCTGTAAACTTCAACAATGGCCTTCAATAATACCAATTTCTACGGGTTTTATCTAAGTTTCAAAACAAATTCCAAATCAATAATGGAGGAGTCATGAACAGAAAAATCTTGGCTGTTTTGATGGGGTTGATGTTGCTGCCTACCGGGTTATTCGCCGGCTTGACCGGTAAAATTACCGGGTATGTTACTGACAAAGGAACGGGCCAACCTCTTCCGGGTGTCAATGTGATCGTGAAGGGGACGCTGATGGGGGCGGCTACCGACAGTAAGGGATTTTATATTATTATGAATATCCCTGTGGGGACGTACACGGTTAAGGCAAACTTCATCGGTTATACCACCGTTGATAAATCCAATATTCGTGTCCATCCCGATCTCACAACGGAAGTCGATTTTCAAATGTCCAGTACGGTGCTGATGGGGAAGACCATCAGTATTGTAGCGGAACGTCCGATCATTAATAAAAATATTACGTCTTCTATTCAAATTCTGCAGGCATCGGACCTTCGGAACATTCCCATGCGGGGGGTTCAATCGGTTTTGAATCTTTCCTCGGCCGTGGTTCAGGTCGGCGGCAATTTCCACGTACGGGGCGGGCGTTCTGAAGAAAATGTGACTTATGTCGACGGCGTTATGACCACCCTGCTGCGGGGCGGCACCCTTAACGGATTGACCGTGATCAGCAATGCAATCGAAGAATCGGATTTTCACGCCGGTGGATTTAATGCCGAATATGGATTTGCAAATTCCGGGATTTTGGTGACAACCCTAAAATCGGGCGGCAGTCAATACCATTTTAGTCTGGAAGGCATTTCCGATGAACTGTTTAAGAACCGGCAGGGCACCACATTGGGGACACGGTCCTGGGGTTATAATACCTATACGGTCACGGCTGGCGGTCCTATTCCGGGCATCTCCGGCAAAAAGCTGCGATTCTTTGTGGCCGGTGAAAGAGATTATAATCACGGAAGAGCAAGATTCTGGCAGGGTATTCAACTCGATACGGTTCTCACCTCTTTCGGCAAGGCGTTCCCGCTGAAAGTAAATTATGGTCCCGGGCCTTATCCCGGATATTTCAACAACACGTGGGATATAAACGGAAACATCACCTATACCCCTTCGAGTGCGTTTCGCATCAGGATGGGGGGGACCTACCATGCCGGCAAAGATCGCAATGGCGGACATTGGAATGATATTGTAAATTATTATAAAAATCAGTTAAATAAGCGATGGAATGCCAGTGCTTATCTCAAATTTACGCATCAGTTGAGCCCCAGAATGTTTTATGTTTTAAATTTGAATTATTTTTATTACAATCATGAATTCGGAGATCCCGATCTCTGGTCCGACATCGCAAAATATGGGGATCCCAAATATGATACAGGTTTGAGAGATTGGGGATTGAATTATAATTACAGTCTGTTTGGCTTGTTAAATCCAGAGTTACCGGGACAGGTGACATCGAGGTATGGCAAAACGGCTCAGGTCAATATGGGCCCCAAGTTTGATCTCATTTGGCAATTTAATGATTACAACGAATTAAAAGCCGGTTTTCAATACGATTACTATTTAATTCGCCGGTACGTGGTAAATGCGGCGCCCATCTCTTTGGGCCTGCACCGCCGCGCGATCAATCCGGATAACCATAACACCGATTATGATATTTTCCGGAATAATTACGGGTATTACGGATATGATATCTGGGGACGGCCTATTAATAAAAACGGGCGCTATAAGGTGACGGATAATGTGGGAAAAATTGAAACGGTGAACGGCCATGACGCCCCGCGGCATCCCGTTCGTTCGGCCGTGTACATTCAGGATAAAATCGAGTTAAAGGACCTCATCCTGAATGCGGGTCTGCGTCTGGACCATTTTGAGTCGGGCGTTGAAAGCTGGAAAGATCCCGCACGTTTAGTCTTCAATAATGCCAATCTTTTGGCGGACAAGAGCTTTGGGCCGCAAAAGGTTTATAACATCTTGAGTCCCCGGTTGGGATGGTCATTCCCTGTGACGGATATGACGGTCTTTCATGCCCAATTCGGAAGATTTGTCCAGATGCCGAGGGTCGACGATATGTATGACGGGCATACGTATGTGGCGCGCTTTCTCCAGGGTGGAAATGCCCGTACCATGCCGAATCCCAATTTGAGACCCATGAGAACCGTTCAATATGAAGTGGGACTGCAGCAGCAAATCGGAATGAATACCAGTTTGAAAGTGACTGTTTTTTATAAAGATATTAAAGATTTTGTCCAGATACGGGTGTTTTTCCCGCAGCCGGGATACGGATATGCCTCTTTCTTTCAGTATCAAAATGTGGACTTTGGCACGACGAAAGGTGTGCATATCGGCATCAATCTCCGGAGAACTCGGCATTTCAGAGCAACGGTTGATTACACCTACTCGAAAGCCATGGGAACCGGATCCAGCAGCGGAAGCCATTTTGATATCGCCTGGCAGGATCAAAAACTGCGGTTCCCAACCGTTATTATGCCCTTGACCTTTAACCAGGATAATGTGGCAAATATCGATGTTGATTTTCGGTTGAAGAAAAATGAAGGCCCGACAATTTTTGGTATGAAACCATTTGAAAATTTTGGAATAAACGTTTATTACACCATGCACAGCGGCAGCCGTTACACGAAAATTGAGCCAGGTCCGCGGGGTCTGTTCCCGCAGAATGGCCCTGCGCCGCTTGAATCGCTGAATGCTTCGGTCATGCCGTGGTACCACCGGGTGGATATGAAGATTGACCGGCTTATTCGCTATGGTAGATTTAACTTTAGACCCTACCTCTGGGTGTACAATGTGTTTAACCGGAAAAATGTAATCGGGGTATTTGACCAAACCGGTGCGCCTCACGACAATGGATGGTTCCTGACGTCAGACGGAAAAGCCTGGTTAAAAATTCACGGGAAAGACGGAGCCTACATTGCACGTCAGGATTTAAGCGGCGGCGGCGCAAGAAATCTAGGCACGCCTCGTATATTGCGTTTTGGAATGTTAATTAGTTTTTAGTCGCTCTGATTAAGGAGGAAATGAAGATGATAAAAAAGATCGTGCAACAATTATTTGTGGGTTTGCTTTTGCTGCTTTTTGCCAGTATAGCATTTGCGACAGATAAAACGGATTCAGGCTCGAAATTGTACAAATCGCTTACTTCTCGATCCTGTCGATATATTGATGTGAACCAGATCCGGTCCTCGGTGATGAACAACGGCACGTTCACTCGCAACCCAATTTCAGGCGATGCCGATATGGTGTGGCCAAAAGGGTCCGGGAAAACGATCTGTTATAATGCGGGAATATGGATAGCCGGAAAGGTGAACGGTGACATTCGGACCGCGGCTGCGGATTACAACGTAGAATTTCAACCCGGTCTGATCCTGCCCGACGGGACGGCCGACGACCCGGAGAAGCCCGAATACAGAGTCTATAAAGTCAATAAAAACTACCCCGATGGGAATGATGCCCTGCAAATCGACTCCTGGAACATCTGGGAGACCTACGCCGAAAAGCAGGGGGCTCCACCCGTTGAAGATAAAGACGGCAACTGGATTGGTTTCGGCGATGAAATGCTGTCTGCCGTTATGAATGATCTCAACCAAACGCTTCACAATGGATGTTACAACACCCTTCCGATAGGGATTGAACTCCATTTGCTGGTTTTCGGATTTGATCAGGCGGGTGCTCTTGGTAACACGATTTTCATCCGGTATACGATGATCAATAAAGGGAAAAATGATTTAAAACAGGCGTATATAGGCTCCTGGGCAGATGTGGATTTGGGGGATGCCAATGATGATCTGATCGGTTATGATATGAATTTGGGAATGAGTTATGCTTATAACGGCAAGCCTGTGGATAAGATTTACGGTTCACGTCCGCCTGCGATAGGATGGGACTTCTTCCAGGGTCCGATCATCGATTCCCCCGGCGATACCGTAAAGTTACCCAACGGCAGAATCTATCCCGATAAAAAAGAATTGGGCGCGACTTCATTCAACAAATATTATAACGGCAATCCGGTTTACACGGATCCGTCTTACGATGCAGCGGGCGCCTTAATGGTCTGGAATTATCTCAGCGGTCGCCAGAAGGACGGAACCCCCTGGAAAAATCCTCTTACCGGTGAAGTCACCACATTTCTTGATACAGGCGATCCTGTAACCGGAACAGGATGGTTGTCCACGGCGGAAAGCCCTCCGGCCGATATTCGTATGTTAACCGGTACCGGGCCATTTACGCTGGCCGTCGGCGATACGCAGCGAATCGTGGTGGGCTGTGTGATTGGCCAGGGGTCTGACCGTTTAAGCAGCATCAGCGTGCTGCGATTTTATGACCAGCAGGCACAACAGGCGTATAACTCAGGCTTTCATGTCGCCTCGCCGCCTCCTGCACCGGAAGTGTCGGTCTCCGAATTAAACAGAAAAGTTTTATTGACCTGGAAAAAGAATGCGGAAAATTTTGTATCGAAATACAAATTTGAAGGTTATAATGTTTATATCGGCGATTCCCCGGGCGGCCCCTGGAAAAGATTGGCCACGTTTGATGTACCGAATAAACTTGCCGTTATTCTGGAACCTTCTTATGATACGAATTCAGGACAAATTTTGGATTTGCCTGCGGCATACGGAAACAACCTGGGTCTCCAATATCGATACCTTGTAACCAAAGATTATGAAAAGAATGCATTAGCCAACGGACGTGCTTATTATGTGGCGGTCACTTCGTATGCCTACAGCGCCACCAGTATTCCAAAAGTGCTGGAAAGCAGCCGCACCGTACTGACGGTCGTGCCTCACCGGGCGCGTCCGGGAACGGAATACAGCAATGATGCTTTCCAGACGGTTAAAATTGAACATTCGGCCGGAGATGCCAGCCCCAGAAATTATGAAGTTTGGGCGGAAGTTGTGGATCCGCTGCGTGTGAAGACGGCTAATTATAAAATAACGATTAATAAGGATTCCACCTGGACGCTCTGGAGAAACGGCACGGCGGTTCCCGGGTATACCAATCACGCAGTAGAAGACACAATTTATAAAGATATCACCTATCAAACCCTTCAGGGCAGCCCAATCGATTTCTTTTTGGGATTGACGGTTAATTTTAACAAAAAGAAGCTGAATACATGGGAACCGGAATTAATTAAAGGAGATTCGTCTTTAATTAATCGATTAACCAGTCCCTACCGGCTTGGAATCCGTAAAAACGACCTTGCTTATGACGGCCAGTTCAAAAGAGGGACCAAAGATTCGAGCCTCTTTATGGACGATTTGCAAATCCGGTTTACAGGTGTTTGGGATTCCACAAGCCGCACCGTCTCTTCCGGCGGTTCTATGGCGACGCTGCTTTTCGGCTTTGCTGATCCCGCTTTTTTTATTGCGAATCACCCGGCCAATCCCAATCCGGGTTCCAGAAATCCCTTTCTGGTCCGAGTCCCCTTTGAAATATGGGATATCAAAACGAACACTCAATTAAATGCCGCTTTTACGGATTTTTCACAGAAACTTTCGGATTCTTTATTTGTGCCCACCTGGGCACCCCGCGGAAATTGCAGAGTCTATGTCGTCGCCTCCCCGTATGATGAGCAGGTTCATAATATAGGATACACCGGACAGGATACAATGGCCACCTGGACATTTATATTCAAAGACAGCACGATATGGAAAACCGGTGATATCGTCCAATTAAATATCCCCAATCCGGATACGTTTCCAAAACCGGTGGTGGCCGGCAAAGATGAATTTACATTTAGACTGCAGGGAAAAACCACGGGTGTTCTTTCGAATGAGAAGAAACGGCTGGATATTATTAATGTTTTCCCAAATCCTTATCTGGGCTACAATATTACCGAGAATGATCTTCACCAGGATCATGTGACCTTTATTAATCTGCCCATAAAATGCACAATTCGAATATTCACTATTTCCGGGCAGTTAATCAAAACGATTAAGTTCGATAATCCCAATAGTACCACGTATAATTGGTATTTACAAAATGAAGATAATTTACCGGTAGCCAGTGGATTTTACATTGCTTATATCGATGTTCCGAATGTGGGACAGAAAATCCTCAAAATGGTAATTGTTCTCAGACAACAGAGATTGAAAAATCTATAATATCGTTTAAATTAGGAGAAAAATAAAATGAAATTCAATAAGCTTTTAATAATCTTACTGGGTATCACCTTTCTTCTGAGCACAACTGCCCTTTTTGCGGGAAACAGGGATAAGGTGGGTGGTGCCGGCGCACAGGAACTGCTCATTCCTGTCGGCTCACGAGCAATTGCTATGGGTGGTGCCTCTATTGCGATGGTTCGTGGAAACGAGGCGATGTACTGGAATCCCGCCGGTCTGGCTGCCTCCCATGCAAATGCCGAGGTCACGTTTAGCAATTTGCAGTGGATTGCCGGTACAAAAGTAAATTATTTTGCCATTTCGTCAAAATTCGGTCAGATCGGCACGATGGGGATTAGTGCCAAGATCTTCGATTTTGGGCAATTCGAACAAACCACTGAATTTGAGACAGAGGGTACAGGCATTATGGTGCAGCCCAGTATTGTCACGATTGGACTAACCTATTCACGCCAGATGACGGATCGAATCTTTTTCGGTGTCAACGCGAAGCTCGTTCGGGAGAGTTTTATGAGCATGAGTACTTCGAATATCGCGTTTGATATCGGCGTACAATATGTGAGCAGCATTGGTGTTCGAATGGGATTAACCCTGAATAACTTCGGGCCGATGATGCAGTTCCGGGGAACGGATTTGCAGCGAAAAGTGCACATTCCCCACACGGAGATAGGCGCAAGTCCGGTCGATTTAAGACTCGAGGCTCAAAACTTTGAATTGCCGAGTACATTTGCTATTGGGATTGGTTATGATGTTCGCATCAACGCCCAGAACATGGTTACCGTCGCCGGCAATTATTTGAACAAAGATTACGGTCTGGATGAACTGGCAGCAGGAATTGAATATTCTTTTAATAATGTATTCTTTATCCGCGGCGGCTATTCCGGTAAAGTAGGCGGTACTTCCGATGAAAATCTGTTCGGATTTACCACGGGTGCCGGGATTCGGTATAAAATCGGCGGATCCGCTTTGATGATCGATTATGCCTATCGGACCGCCAAATGGTTCAGCGGAAATCAGTGGTTTACGGTTTCGATGCAATTCTAAACGCGGCGGAACATTTATTTCGGAAACAGGTAATAAGGATTGGCGCTTTTAGGAGCGCCGATCCTTTTTTTTGACAAAAAGCAAGTGGGATGAAGACGATGTTTAAAAAAATTATCGGATTAATTCTTTTATTGGCGGCGGGCTGGTTGCCCGCAACGGCGTCCGAAAATCTCATCCTGAGATTTGACGTTGGCCAGTATCGTTTTAATCAAGATACCTCCCTTGTGGAAGTCTACTACGGGTTGCTGCCGAATAAAAGTGCGGCCAATCCGGCGGGTCCTTATGTGGTGGAATTACAGATTATGCAGAAGGGCAAGCCCGTTTTTCAAAACGTATGGCGTTTAAATAACCGGAGTGCCAATTTCGGGGCATCGCAAAATCAAGGCATGTGGGTCGATGTGCTGCGGTATCTGCTTGCTCCGGGTGTTTATCAGTTTAAGATGTTTGCCAAGAATCTCTCTCATCCGGGAGAAATCGACAGCGCCAAAATAACCAATTATTCGGTCAGGCCGTTCGGACCGAAAAAAACCAGGTTGAGCAGTGTGGAACTTGCGCAGCGCATTTCACAATCGAACCCGAAGGTGAAAAGCCCTTTTAACAAAAACGGGTTTAAGGTGGTCCCGAACCCGCCGGCTGTTTTTAACGCGGAAAATCCTGATTTGTATTATTATCTGGAAATTTATAATGTTAAAAAGAGTTTTCACGGAAGCTTCTATCGGTTAAAGCGAACCCTGTTAAATGGCTACGGCCTTCCGACGGCCGCTGTTCCCGTTTACACGAAGAAGAAACCGATCCGGGGAAACGATGATATAGAAGTGGGAATGATTCGTACGTCCGATTTACCAACAGGAAGATATTACCTGCATTTTGGGCTCGTTGACTCCAATGAAAATGAAATTACATCGTCCAATACCACGTTTTATGTGTATGAACCGGGCGTGCCTGCTGTCAGCCGGTCGGCGTTACCCCTTGAAGCACGAATGATGAGCAGTGACGTGGCCCTGTTGTCTCCCAAAAATACGACTATTGCGCTCGGTGCGACCCGCTACTTTCTTTCGCAGGCGGAACAAAAAGTGGCGGATCATTTAACCTCGGAAAAATCCAGAAAAATCTTCCTTTACCAATTCTGGAAGGAAAACGACACCAACCGGACGACGCCGTCGCTGGAGTCCTTTGTGGATTTTATGAAGCGTATTCAATATGCGAATTCAAAATTTCGCGAGAACAATAAGGCGGGCTGGCAAACCGACAGGGGACGTGTTTTTATACTGTACGGAAAGCCTTCCGAAATCCAGTATTATCCGAATGTCGCCGGATTTAGAGAATTTCAGGCCTGGAGCTACGATACGATTGAACATGGTGTGGTTTTCATTTTCGGAGCAGTGGGTCGCTTTGGGGAGCTTCAGCTCATTCATTCGACTAAGTCCGGAGAAATCCACAACGAAGGCTGGCTCGATCTTTTGAAAGTGGCTCAGGGCATGACCGGTATGACGGATATGTCGCCCGGCGTCGATCAAAGACAGGCGATTCGAGAAATGTTTCGGCGGTACAATCTGGAAATCCCGCGATTTTTGCTAAAATAGGAATTGGAACCGGTTCACCTCGATTCACGGGCCGGTTCTTTGGGCGAACCGGTTTTTATCTACTCTTCCGATTTTTGTCCTTTAAACTCACCCCCTTACTCCCCCTCTCTTTTGAAAAAAGAGAGGGGGAAATCTACCTCAAAATCCGGCTTCTCACAAAAACCAGGGGGTGAGTTTCCACAGTTAAATCATCCCCCGTTCTATCTCCAAAACAAATCGTTACCGAATCATAGTCCGTATACTTTATCGCAT
>BDTM01000119.1 GCA_002898015.1 bacterium BMS3Bbin03
AAAGGCCCACGAATTTTCACAAATTAGCACGAATTAAAAAAAGCAGGCCGCTTCAGCGTGCTTTCTATTCTTAGCCCCGCGGTTTACCACGGGGTAGAATAAGGCGTATGTTTGTTGTCATCTAAACAAATATGCAAATGGAAACGAGTGAAAAAATTAAGCTGCTAACATCAACACCGAAATCCGACTATCGAAATTCGAAACAAATCCAAAATTCAAATGTGACAGAATATTATGAATAACCAAGGCTAATATTCCAGCGCTTTCTCTTCCCCCGTCAGCACCCGCAGGGCGCCTTCGGCCATGGCCTGCATTTCAAATTCACCCGGGATGCATTCCACCGGCGCAATGAACGAGACACGCTTCCGGATCCAGCCCGTTAAAAGGGCCGATTGTGCAAGCCCCCCCGTGAGAACAACGGCATCCACTTTTCCGCTTAACACGGCAGCCATCGAACCGATTTCTCCGGCAATCTGGTAAGCCATTGCTTCGTAAACTTCCCTCGCCTTTTTGTCCCCCCGGCCAATTCTTTTCTCCACTTCTCTGGCGTCATTGGTCTTCAGATAGGCCACCAGCCCTCCCCCGCCCATCACAAGCCGCCGCATTTGTTTTTCGGTGTACGTTCCGGAAAAACAAAGTGTAATAAATCCCTGCAGCGGGAGTGTTCCGGTGCGTTCCGGACTGAACGGCCCTGCGCTGGAAGCATCGTTTACATCCACAATCCGCCCCCCTTTTACGGGCGCCACTGAAATCCCGCCCCCTAAATGCGCCACCACAAACCGGGATTTCTCAAACGGGATTTCCATTTTTTTGGCCATCCAGCGGCTCACGGCGTGAATGTTTAACGTGTGCGCAAGGCTCTTCCGCTCCAGAAGCGGATGCCCCGAATAGCGCGCCAGAGGTTCAAATTCATCCACGGAAATCGGATCGACCACAAACGCCGGGCAGCCCGCCTGTGAGGCTGTAAATGCCGCCAGCGGGCAGCCCAGATTGGACGCATGTTCCCCCTGCACTCCGATTCGGGCATCTTCGATCATTCGGTCATTAACCCGGTACGTCCCGCCCGCGAGCGGCCGGAGGAGCCCCCCTCTTCCCACGACGGCATCGAACTGTTTTACACCGGTCTGTCTTGTTGCCAAGAGCGTCAGAAGCGCCTGTTTACGAAACGCCAACTGATCCCCGATAGATTGGAATTTTTTCAGCCGTTCAAGATCATGACGAATGGTCTCTTCAAAAATCAGGCGGTTATTCTCAAAGAGAGCCACTTTGGTCGATGTCGAACCGGGATTAATGACGAATATTTTGTATGTTTCACTCATAATTTTTTCTCTTTCTTATGAAATTGTTTCGTCATTTGGGTGCTGTGTTCAAGTGTTTGTTGATAATAATATTTTTTAGAATAAAACCAATATCTCGACCGTAATACTATAACCTCTGCGTTCCCAGCGGCCTCTGCGGTAAATTATTCAGATTAGGTAAAGGAAAATACATTCGCCAATAATCAACTTAAGCAGATTTCCGAATTGTCCGGTAATACCACCGGATAAACACGCCGATTCCCAGCAAAAGCCCAATCCAGAAAATTCCCCAGTGAAACGGGCGGGGCATTCCCTGATGCACGATGTTCCGAAAATCAAAAATAAATGAAACCACAATAAGAACGGCTGAAAGACCGGTGAGCGTCCATTCCCATTTTGCGGCCGACAACACCGCGCCTTTCCGGTCTAATTTTAGAATTAAAAATGCGGCAATAATCATCGTGACACTCACCAGCACGGGCGCCAGAACCGGGCCCGTCCAGGGCACAGGGATCAGATAAAGAATATCCCATGTCAGAAAGGAAGCCGGCCAGCCCAGAAAAACCTTCAGCCAGAAATAGTAAAAAATATCCCAGATGCCGAAACTCATCATAAAAAATGAAAGGCGCTGCCAAAAATTGCGCCCGGCTAGAAATGAAACGGCGAGCAGCATGACCATCGTGATGACTTCCCGGCCGATTTCGATGACGGCCAGATTGGCAGGAATCATTTTTAGCGGAAAAACAAATCCGTTCGGATAATAAATCGCGCGCAGGTAAACCACCACAGCCGATTCAAAGTAAGCCATCGCGATGCCGTAGATCCACACCCAGAATAATATAGTACGAAGTGTCGCCTTACGCTTCACGGCAATTCTCCTGCAGCCATTTTTCCTCCCTCCGAAAGTTCAGGGGCTTCCGGGGGTATTTCAGGTTCATCACGCAAAAGCGCTCTCCTCACCGGAATCTTTGATGAATAAACAGGATGTTCCGATTCTTCTGGCGAGATTGTGCATGATTTCGCAATCCAACTCGCCGGACATTCCAAAAATGTTAATATCAGCCTCCGGCGCCTTTTCAACATAATCTTTAAAATTTCCCACGGGGACCACGATTTCTGTCCTGGAAGGCAGCCTTCCGCGCTCGATCACTTTTCGCAAAAACCGCTGTATTTGATTTTCGGCGGCTTCATCCGGTGCAACCGACAGAAGACGAATTTGACCCTCCCAATTTTGCCGGAGCTGAATCGCAAAAAGCAGCGCCAGGTTTATGTTGGGACTTCGGGTTCGCACCCAGACATTCACAGTTTTTCGATCGCCGAACATTCTAAACGGATGGGGCGCCAGGACGGTTAATCCCAACTGTTCCCGAAGCCCAATGGCAATGAGTTCTTCCAGCCGTCGATCTTTGGCAGAATCCGCACTCATTGTTAAAAACATCACATTGGGGGGAAAGAAAATGCCCTTCATGACCTGTGTGATGATGCTCATGCCTTCCAGAAAATCATGGGATTCGATCACAATGGCTGCGGTGAAAATACCCTCTTTTTTGACGGGCTTGACCAATTCATTCAATTGCGTTCGCAATTCTTCAACCGTCTGTTTATCGTTTGAATTTTTAGCGGCCTGCTCTTTGTGAAATAACTGCATCACCATCTGGCTTATTTTATTTTCAACACCTCTCTCCACAATCTTGACTGAAAACATCCGAAGGGTGCCTTTGGGCGCCACAATATCCCGAATGAACTCCATGACCAGCGTCCAGTTTTTGGGCCTTTCAACGGGAATCATGAGATTGGGTTTCCAGGTCTTGGCCCCCTGCGGCATTCTGGCGGCGGTTTTGGCAGCCCATTCCGCAATCTCAATAAACAGACCGCTGCGGACATCCCCTTGCGGCGCCCGGATTCCCCGTCTCACCAGGATGAAGTAAAGCGTCAAGATGAGAATTTGTGAAATAAAGGCAAAAAGCGGATGGATTAAATACATAATGGTCAGGCACCACAGACTGCCGATGAGAGGAATGCTCAGAGGAATTTTAAAACTCGGCCGAAAAGAGGGAATACCGATTTCCTTCTCAATAAAAACCGCCAGATTGATCATACCGTACGTAATTAGAAAAAACATCGTTAACAGCGATGCAATCCCATTTAAATCAAAAAGGAGCAGACTGATTTCAACTAAAATTCCGGTGATCAGAATGGCGTTTCGCGGCTCACCCGTTTTGCTCTGCGCCGCAATCTGTTTTGAATACGGGATAATTTTATCCTGCGCCAGTGCCATTAAAATTCGGGGAGCCCCCACCAGCGTCCCGAGCGCCGATGAAATAGTGGCGCCCATAATGCCGGCGATGACCGCCCAGGGGATACGGGCCACTTTGACCATGACCATGTAGTCCGTTTTGAGTGTATTCGCATCGGCCACGCGTGTAAGCCAAAAAGCAGAGACCAAATAGATGAGAAGACCGATTCCGACAGCCGAAAGGATCCCCACCGGAATGCTTTTCCCCGGATTTTTCAACTCGCCGGACATGGCCACACCGGAGCCGATTCCCGTGACAGCCGGGAAAAATATAGCAAATACTTTCCAGAAAGAGACGGAGGGACTGCTTATCCATTGCGGCACGTGTACCTGAACCGGTGATTTGGACAGGAAAAAGGAAATCAGAGAAAACACAATCACCGCCATAATAAAATATTGGACTTTCATGGCCGCTTTTGCGCTGATATACGAAAGGATCAGCAGAATTACCAGCACAATTGAAGAAACAAGATGGAAATTGTGCTGAGGGAAAAGACTGACCCAGACCTCCGTAAAACCGGTGATGTAAAGCGTTGTGCCCAATGCCTGTGAAATGTACAATGGAAAGCCGATCGCACCCCCCACTTCAAACCCAAGAGAATTGGTCAGGAGCGCATAAAAACCGCCGGCGCCTATTCGAACATTTGTGGTTATGGACGCCATAGACAGGCTGGTCGTAATCGTGGCGATATGTGCCAGAAGAATAATGAGAACGGCGGCCAGGAAACCAACGGTGCCGATGACCCAGCCCAAACGAAGATAGAGAATAACACCGATGATGGTCAGAATTGACGGTGTAAAAACGCCCTCGAATGTTCCGAACCGTTTGAAAGTATTGTTCATATTATGACGATTTCTTCTTTAATTTTACTAAGCCGGATTGCCACGAGCTTCAGCTCGTGGATCACAATCCATTTCATATTCTCGGGGTTTTAACCCCAAATGATTGACTGAATCGGGGTTAAAACCCCTTTTTAAATTTGTTTTTTATTCCACATCCACGCTCTAAAGAGCGTGGCAATTCAAATCAATCAACATCCTGTTTAATCCTTTAATCCTATAATCCTCCCATTACATTATTTATTATGATCTTAGTACCTTTAAAATTTTGTGGCAGCCTCATGCTTGAAAAGTTACAACAGCCCCTATTTTTGAACCGTCGACACCCAGTCGGCGACGGTCTCAATTTTCACGTCCGTTTTCGGATCGGAGACCCAATGCTCATTGGTGTTGTACGTCCAGCCCATATCCTTAGAACCGCCGCCATTGATGGTGGTGATCAGAAAACGATTGCTCAGGTGCCCGAAAAAATTGGCCTGATCGCGTCCCCAGCGCTGGTCTCCCCCGCTGGGATCGACCGGAACCCAGCCGTAATTCGGCAGATACACCTCCGCCCACCGGTGGAATACATCGTCGAAAGAGGTATTATCTCCCCGCACCACCACCGAGCCCTGGTACCGTGCCGGCAGTCCGGCCGCCCGGCAGAGCGCCACATAAACAAATGTGTACTCCGAGCAAGACCCCGATCCTCTCTTCAATACGGTGGGAGCCACGTTCCAGCCGCCGGACAATTCATAGTGCATGTGATCTATCACGTAGCTGAAAATCTTCCGTGCCACCCAGTAAGCATTTGTCTCGTCCCCCACCACCTGTTTGACAATCTTCCGGAAATAGGGATCATGAATCTGGTATTTCTCCCCGTCGGCAAGGTAATGATCCTTTACCGCATCCGGAATGTCATTCAGGGAGCCTACTCTTTCAGGGAAAATGTAATATCGAATATCATAAATTTTTGCCTTCACTTTCATGATGTCTTCTTTTGTCTTTTCCGCAGGCAATTCTTTGGTGTCGAATTCGGCAAACTTTTCGCCCCATTGGTCGGTGACAAATTTGGGTGACTTCGGCGAATAGGAAATAGACCCCACAATTTTCTGCTGAGGCAGATTTTGAGGTATTGCGAAGATGACATTCAATCGATGAATGGTGCCCGGCCCCTGATTTCGAGTGATATGTGTCACTGTGATTTCGGCATCCCGCTCATTTTGGAGGCTGTAGGGCGTGTTGTCCAATTTTAGCCGATAGATTTTATTCGTTTCATAATCCACATTCCAGATAAAATGTGCATCCCAGGCCAGGCCGTTCGGATAGGGTCCGGGCGACGGGAGCACCATGATAACGTCGCCGGTTTCCGGATAAACCATGTAAATTTCATTCTTCAGGCGGTCGGTCACCCAGAGATATTTTCCGTCAAATGTCAACCCATTCGGACGGGAAGTCGGTGCCGGAATGGAACGAATGGTGGTGCCGTCATCCGGACTGATTTGATTCAGCGTGTGTGTGCTTCGATCGGAAATCCATAAGAAGATTCCGTCGAAGGTGATTCCCTGCGGACTGGGTGTCGGGAAATCGAATGAATGCACAATCCAGCCGGTGTTGGGATCCAGTTGAAAAATCTTTTTGGCATTCCGGTCGATATTCCACAGATATTTTCCGTCCCAGGCCAGACCCAGCGGCCAGTATCCCGGGGACGAAATTGTCTTGAGGACTTTCCCGGATTCGGGATCAATTTTGTACAGCAGATCGGATTTTCTGTCGGCCGCCCACAGCGATTTTCCGTCAAATGTCAGCCCGGTCATGTATTTGGAAGGGGCATTGAATGAATGAACCACATCTCCGCATTTTGCATGGGCCGCGCTCCCCCAAATAAAAACAAGCGTTAATAAAATCACAATGCGTTTCATAACAAACCTCCTGAATATCTTTTTGTAATTTGCGCTTCTGCGTGAGACAACACTCACAGCGATGCTGCCAATATCCAGATATATTTTACAAGTAACGCCAAAACAAGGGCCAATCCCGTCGTGAACCCGATGGAAAACAGGGTCCATTTGCGGCCGATTTCTTTCCAGAGCACCCCAATCGTGGCGGCGCAGGGGATGTAAAACACCACAAAGATTGTAAACGTCATCATTTGTAAATGAGTTAAGACCTGATTCAAATGCGGTGTCCCCAGAGCCTGCATCAGCATAATCAGGGAAAGCTCCTTTCGCAGGATCCCGAAGATTAACGTCACCCCCACCTGTTTCGGAAGGGATAACACATACGTTAACGGATAAAGAAGATTATTAATCAGGATGTCCCAATGGGCATATTCGATAAGGCTCAAAACCATGCTTCCGACAATTAAAATAGGCCATGCCACATAAATGAATTCCCGCAGTCTGAACCAGGTTTTCAATAACAAAACTTTCAGCGAGGGCAGGCGATAGGCGGGAACTTCCAGCATCAATCCGGGCGCTTCTTCCGGCATTAGTTTAGACATGATTCTGCCGGCCACGGCAATCACAAAAATATTCAGCACATAAATACCGAGGGCTGCCGTCGGGCCTACATAAAATGCGATCAACCCGAAAATAATCGTTGAACGTGCGGAACAGGGCACGAGAACAGACAGAGTGGCTGAAATGATTCGCTCGCGCTTCGTTTCAAGGATACGGGTGGCCATCACGGCGGGCACATTACAGCCATAACCCAGTATGAAGGGGATGACGGATTTTCCATGAAGGCCGATCTTATGCATAAACGCATCGGTGAGATAAGCAATTCTGGGAAGGTAACCCAGGTCCTCCAGCAGAGAGAGCCCTAATAAAAACGGCACAAGATACGGCAGCACAATGGCAATCCCTCCCGAAAACCCCTGTATGACCCCTTCAACCAGTTTTGTTAAAAGGGTTTGTGAGCCATAGCTGCTTTTTAATTGATTAATTAAGTTGTTGAAGACATCTATGAGCGGCCCCTCCAGGTAACCCCCAAATTTAAAGACGATCTGAAAAAAGCCGTACATGATCAGCAGCAGGAACACATATCCCCAGATGGGGTGCATCAGGACGTCATCCAAACGATCCCGGAAATCCGGTTTTGGCGTTTTCACTTCCGCCACATCTTCAAAAATATTGAGTGACATGGCGTGGCGTTCGGACGAAATCGCCAGGGGCGGTCTCTGACCGGATTCCTTTTTGATGGTTTCAGAGATTTTCTCTTTTAATTTAATAAGACCATCGACGGGGAATTTTTTCAAAAAATAGGGGTCTTCTTCCAAAATCCGCAGCGCCAGAAAACGCTTCGAAACGTAAGGTTCACGGATGCCGTTGAGTTTAATTTCTTCCGTTAATTGTTTTATGGCTTTTTCTATGGTGGGCCCGTATTGAGGCACTTTGCCCACAAGTTTTTCTTTGTAAGTGCGTCGAATCTCCCGGAAAAGCTCATTCATGCCCTCGCCTTTTACGGCAACGGTCTCAACAACCGGTATGCCCAGAATTTCGGAGAGCTTTTCTTTATCGATAAAAATTCCCTTACGCCGCGCTTCATCGATCATATTTAGACATAATATCAGGGGTTTCTTCAGTTCAAGCAGTTGAATTGTAAGCTCGAGTCCCCTCTCCAAAATCGAAGCATCCACCACATTTACAATCGCATCGACCTCTTCCGAAATTAAATAATTCCGTGCAGTGATTTCCGCCAAATCCCTGGACACGAGGGAATATGTTCCGGGTAAATCGACACAAATGCAAAGATCGCCGTAAATGGAAACTTTGCTTTCGGTGAAGGAAACGGTGGTTCCGGGGAAATTGGAGGTCACCGCTTTGTAGCTTGCAATATGATTGAAGATGGTGCTCTTGCCGCAGTTGGGTTGGCCCACAAGGGCAATTTTCATATCAGACCTCAACCAATATTCTGGAGGCGATTCCACGGCCCAGGGCCACTTCCACGCCGTTCATTTCGATCAAAATAGGTCCCCTGAGCACACCCTTCCGCTTGACATGAATGACGTCCCCGGGGTGAATTCCCATTTGTTCCAATCGCAGCCGAACACCCATTCCGCCCGTAATGTCTTTTACTCTGCCAACCTTTCCGGGTTGAACGGCATCCAATGATAATGTCATGGCATCCTTTGTTTAAAGTAAAGTTTTCGTTTTTTTGACAAAAAAAAACCATCATAAATGGTGGTGTTTTATCAAACGACTGACCTGAAATACCGGTCACAATTTTGTTGCCCAGAGCGGTTAACCTCCGTGCTGCATTTAACCCCACAGCTCCGGTCAAAATCATTTCGACGCTACCCATCGCTATTCGATTTCCCGTAATCTTTCATAAACCCTGTTCCAGATTTTAACCACAGTTTTTGAGACCTTCCCCTCCCCTAAATATCGTACCGGAATTTCACCGGCCTGAAGCGCTTTGATCACGCCGGGATCATACGGAATTTTTCCAGCCACTTCAATCTCCTGTTCCCGGCAGTAGGCTTCGATTATCCGTGTATTTTCAATATTTAAATCAAATTTATTCACAACCACAAGTGCCGGCACCCGAAACCGTCCCGTCAATTTTAAAATCCGCTTCAGCTCGTGAATGCCGGACAGGGTGGGTTCCGTGACAATCACCGCCATCTGCACCCCCGTAACGGCCGAATTCGCCGAACCGCCGGCGCCCGCCGGACCATCAATAACAATATAGTTGAGATTTTTTTCCTTTGCAAGTTTTTGCGCTTCTCTGCGAACCAGAGCGACAAGCTGTCCGGGATTCTCCGCCGCCACACCCAATTGCGCAAAAACCAGGGGGCCGAACGGCGTATCCGCCCGGTGCCATTGGCCGTTTTCCTGCCCGGCCAGGCGGATGATTTCAATCGGGCACATCCGTGCACAAAACCGGCACCCTTCACAATTCAGCGGATTGACACGATAATCCTCACTGATGGCATCGAAACGGCAGACGTCCAGGCAGATGCGGCAGTCAAGGCATCTCTCACGGTCGATGACCGCGATCCGACGGTTCACAAAAGATTCGGTTTTAAAATTCGTGGGGTTGAGTAAAAACCGCAGATCGGCTGCCTCCACGTTGCAATCGGCCATCACCTTATTTTGGGCCAGCGCCGCAAAACCGGCCGTCAGAGTGGTTTTTCCCGTCCCCCCTTTTCCGCTCACCACCACCAATTCTTTCATTTCCTGACCCGCGTCTGAATATCCCGAAACAAACTTTTGAAAACCGACCGGTAGGATTCATCAAATTCAGGCGGAGAAATGCCGCGGGAATACGCCTCCGCAATTTTCCGGTCCTGCGGAATTTGAAGAAGGATGGGAATGTTCTGCACCCGGGCATATTTTACAATCAAGTCATCCTTTCCATCCGACCGATTGATTACAATGGCCGCCGGGACGCCGGTTTCCCGTGTCATTTCTACCGCAAGTCTTAATGCATTCAGGCCGAAGCGCGTGGGTTCCGTGACCAGCACGCAAAAATCGGAATCCTTGACGGCTTCAACTGCGGGAGAGGAAGTGCCCGGCGGGGCGTCGATAATGACATTTTTAGACGGATCGAGCCGCTTTTTCAATTCGCCGATTAGCGGGCGTGCCCGGGTTGAGCCCGATTTTAAAATACCCGCTCCAAACGCCGCCGTTTCACTATGACCGATTTCAATAACACCCGTTTCAAGCTTGACTTCGTACATGGTTTTTGAGGGGCAGAGCATCAGGCAGGCTCCGCAACTGCGGCAGAGGTCATCAAAAATGAGCACCTGCTTTTCGCGGACGGCAATCGCCCCGTATTCACACACTCCGGCACATTCACCGCAAAAATCACAATTTGCATCGTTTACCCGCGGATACGGCAGCAGGACCGGGATTTGCTTTTCTATTTCAGGCTTTAAGAAAATTTGGCCGTTGGGCGCTTCTACAGCGCAATCCAGATACTGGGAATTTTCCACAGTCAGAGCCAGACTGACCGCAAGGGTTGTTTTGCCCGCACCGCACTTACCGCTCGCTATGGCAATAATCATATTCCGCTTAACCAAAAGAATTTTTAATCATTCAGTTCTAATTTTTTCGCACAATTTTCACAATAACCCTCGAAGCGAATATGATGGTTGGTAATAATAAAATGAAATCTCATTTCAAGATCGATTTGAATCTTTTGAATGACGGACATCAAGCCTATTTCAAAATCGAGGACTTTTCCGCAGGCGGTACAAACCAAATGGTGGTGATGCCCTTTTGCGCTTCCGCCTTCACCGATATATTCGTATCGGCCGGGGCTGTCCGCAATGTTCACACGGTTTAAGAATCCCATTTCGGTCAGAATATCCAGGCTTCGATAAACCGTTGCCAGGCTGATATTGGTCCCCTTCTTCTGCAATATTTTATAAATTTCCCACGCCGTGTAATGACCCTTCCGGTTTTTAAACGCACTCAGAACCATTTTCCTCTGTTGGGTTAGTTTGTATCCCCGCAAATTCATTTTCATTTTTAAATATTTTTTCATAATTGACCTGATATCCTTTGCGGTTAATGACTTGCAGCTTTGCTTTGCCGGGAATCTTCAACGAATTGTCCGGCTAAAATATTCCTCCGCTCTTTCCCGGAATTCCGGATACACAGGACCATTTTAATGCCCTTTGCCCGGCACAAACAATGTAATAATTTCACAACAAAAAAACAAGGGATTCCACCCTGAACGGCGTGATTTCTTGCGCAAAATGATACACAAATGGGTTTGGATATTCTGAAACAGGAGGGCTTTTTATCTGTCCGATGCCGCAGGTAATATTTTTCCCAATGATTCAGGACTAAGGTTGCCAAAACATCACAAAGTCACCAGAGGCGCATTTGTGTGCTGTCTTTAAGTTTCTGTTGATAATAAAATATTTGCAGAAAAAATAAAAATATCAGTTATAATATTACAAACCGCCGAGTGCGCAGCGAATGCAGAGTTATTTTGGTTAGGATTAATCCTGAAAAGATTAAAACATCAGTTCGCATCCGGATGCTTCCTGAAAAGATGCTATCATAATTTGCCATTATATAGTGTCTGAACGAAAACATATGGAAAATGTAACGTAAGTATCTTGCCTGCGTTCGTTTGACAGCAGAAACAAAGGATTGGCTAAATCAAATTTCACAAGTCAGAGGCTTGTGTCACGTTTTCGTTCAGACCCTAAATAATGAAGACAAAAATTTAAAGGCGAGACAGCGTCTCGCCCTACACAACCTCTGTGTTCCCGGCGACTTCTGCGGTGAATTATTCAGGCGAAATTACTGATATTATTCGACGCACCGCGCCACCTTTTCCATAATCCGGTAGTCGTCTCCAAATAAACATATAGAATCACAATGTTTACACAATTCAGAGAATAAAATATAGAATATTTTCATTGT
>BDTM01000120.1 GCA_002898015.1 bacterium BMS3Bbin03
CATGGTTCTTTGGCTTCGTTTTGAATTTCGGTCATTCGAATTTGTTTCGGATTTCCTATTTTGTGCTTCGGATTTTAACAGCAGGTATTTTTGCATTTTAAATTGTGATTGTGATTTTTAATTTTTTCAATTTGATTTTTTTGGTCCACCCGATGGTGAACCATCGGGCTAATAATGGGAAGCGCCCTAAAGGGTGCTGACACAGCAGGATGCTTCAGCGTCCTTTCTATTCTTAGCCCCGCGGTTTACCACGGGGCAGTTCTTTTAAAAATAAATCAAAACGGACGCATTCCTGCGAAGAACCTTTTTTTATTTTTAAATAATATACAGCATTCACCCGCCCGAAAGAAAAATTCCACTTGAATTCTTCCCAAAATTATTGCATTATAATACTATGGATTAAATTTTTGTTTTTTGTGCAATCTGGTTTACGGCCCGATAATTAGCGGGATGGTTACAGACAGAATGAACCCGTGTGGTGCGTAAAAAAGCAATCCATTGAGTCTGATAAAAATATATTTTAAAGGAATTTGGAGGCACATTATGGAATACACACATCTTGGTCGCAGCGGATTGAAGGTCAGCCGTCTGTGCCTGGGGACGATGAACTTTGGGCCTTATGTCCCTGAAAAAGAAAGCTTTGCCATTATGGATCAGGCGCTGGAACTGGGCATTAATTTTTTCGATACCGCCAATGTGTACGGCGGGCGACTGGGTACGGGCGCAACGGAAAAAATCATTGGGCGCTGGCTGGCTCAGGGCGGCGGACGGAGAGAGCGGATTGTCCTGGCCACAAAAGTTTTCGGAAGCACAGGGGAGGGTCCGAATGATCAAAAGCTTTCCGCTTACCACATTAAACGCGCCTGTGAAGAAAGCCTCCGTCGCCTGCAGACCGATCACATCGATCTGTACCAGATGCACCACGTCGATCGTGAAACACCCTGGGAAGAAATCTGGCAGGTGATGGAGCAGTTGTACCGGGAAGGGAAAGTGCTCTACTTTGGAAGCAGTAATTTTGCCGGCTGGCAAATTGCCCGGGCGCAGTGCGAAGCCGGGAAACGAAATTTTATGGGGCTGGTCTGCGAACAGAGTCTTTACAACCTCACGGCCAGAACAGTCGAGTTGGAAGTGATCCCCGCCTGTCGTGAATTCGGCCTTGGCCTGATTCCATGGAGCCCGCTGGGCGGCGGACTTCTTGGCGGCGTCGCCGGAAAAAATATGTCCGGAAGGCGTAAGGAAGTCCACGTTCAGGATAAACTGAAAAAATACCGGACGCAAATGGAGGCTTATGAAAACTTATGTGCAGAAGCCGGTGAAAAACCGGCCATTGTGGCTCTGGCCTGGCTGCTGCACAATCCGGTTGTCACGGCGCCTATTGTCGGACCGAGGACGATCGGGCAGTTAGAGGACGCCCGGCACGCAGCGGAGATTCAATTGTCGGAAGAAATTCTGCAAAAATTAGATAAAATTTGGCCTGGCCCCGGCGGCGAAGCTCCGGAAGCCTACGCCTGGTAAAAGGAGACGATCTTAAAATGAAACTCTGGACGGTTGCCATTATTGTTTTAATTTTAAATTTGCCTTTCGGCTACTGGCGTGCAAATGTTAAAAAATTTTCCTACCAGTGGTTTCTTGCCGTGCACATTCCCGTTCCTTTTGTCATTGCCATGCGCATTTTTGGGGGATTAGGCTGGCAATTTATCACCTTTCCGATTTTGGTGGGCGCCTTTTTCGTCGGGCAGCTTTTAGGCGGTTTGCTCAATCACAATTGGAAAAAGTTTGCAAAAACGCCTGTGTCCTCCTGTCTCGTCTGGAACATGGTGCAGGAATGCCGGACTTCCGTAAAAAAGTGAAGCGATACGCTCCGCAAATGAAATTTTGGCGAAATCGAAGGACGGAGATTCAAAAAATCCCGGAGACTAATCCAATGAAGGCAAATGGGTTAAATCTTAAAAAAGCTGTTTATCCGTCATTGTTTCTTTTGTTATTTTTTATTTTTCCGAATCGAGCTGTTCAAGCCAAAAGCTATCGCTTTACCAAAGTCAGCATTCAGGCGCAATTGCTGCCGGATGGAAGCATGCGCGTTGAAGAGGTGCGGACATTTAAATTTACGGGGAATTATCGTTTTGCGTACCGGACCTTCCCCGCAAAAGGCTCTGTAAAATTCACAGATTTCGGGGTGTCTGAAGGGGGCGTTTTCTATCGTTTATCCCAATCCGGAAAACCGGGCACCTACCAGATCAATCCCCAAAACGGAAAGATAGAAGTCAAGTGGTTTTATAAAGCCAGAAATCAAACCAAAACATTTACAATTCATTATCGTGTGGAAAATGCCGTCCGGCGGCATGAGGATGCAGCGGTGCTTTACTTCCAATTCATTAGTAAAGAGTGGAACAAATTAAGTCACAATGTCAGTATTGTTCTAAAACCGCCTGTGAGGCTGTCGAGATCTTCGGTCAAAGAATGGCTGCACGGGCCGCTCTGGGCGGTCTCTAAAACTGAAGAAGACGGCACCATTAGGGCGGACTGTGTGCGGCTTCCGAAACACACGATTTTGGAACTGCGGGTTCTTTATCCGCCGGACAGTTTTCCAAATGTACCGCTGTCCCCCGGCCTGGTGAGTGATCGAATCATGGCGGAAGAGGCGGTGTGGGCAAAAAAAGCCAATCGCCGGCGTGAAATTGCCGTTCAAAAGGAAGTGCTTCAGCACAAACGCCGGGCGGTCGGAAAATGGGTGGTGCTTGGGATCGGCTTTCTCGGATTGTGGGGCTGGTGGCTTCTCTATCAAAAATACGGAAAGCGTCCCTCGGTTCCTTTAATCCATAAATTATCGTCCGACATTCCGGAGAAAATTCCGCCGGTTCTGGTGGCATACCTCATGAATCACGGGGAAATTTACGGCAATGCTCTTCTGGGAACCATTCTTGATCTGGCAGGACGGAAAATTCTGAACGTGCGTGAGGAGTCAGAGATTAAGAAGACTTTATTCGGAAAGAGGCGCACGAAATCGCATTATTTTTTGGACTTGAATGCGACAGAATTTGAGCGGCAAAAAACGGCACTTGCTGATTTTGAACGAAATTTAATCACGTTTATTTTTGATGATTTGGCTCAGGGTGAGCCTTCAATTGCAATGGTGTCGATTCAAAAACAGCGGCGCAAATTCTTAAAATTCTTCCGGGAATGGAAAAAAGCCGTGAAAACCATCGGCGATCAAAAAAACTGGTTTGATAAAGAGAGCAAACGGGGATTATATTATTCTCTTGCAGTGGCTTTATTTCTTTTTGTTTTGACGATTCCTGCCGGGTTTTTAATCGGGTCGTGGGCGATTATTTTAGGAGGCGCCGGTTTAATTGTTTTGGGACTGTCATTTATCATCCCGCATCGAACCGAAAGCGGAGAAAAGTTGGCGCGCCGGTGGAAAGCGCTTAAAAACTATCTTCAGAAGTATGAATTTCTGAAGGGCGACCATACGGAATTTTTGCAAAACATCAATGCATATTTGGTTTATTCGATTGTTCTGGGCATTTCTCAAAAATCGCTTAAAAAATTGGCGGCGAGTATTCCGGCCGAGGATTATCAAAGTTATTTCGGCTGGTATATTTATCACGGTTCGGGAGCTTTTTCGCCGGAAACGTTTGGCGCATCCTTTTCGGCAATGATTGCGGCAACGGGATCCACTTTGAGTTCTGCGTCCGGCGCCGGAGGGGGCGCTTCCGCCGGCGGCGGCGGGGCAAGCAGCGGCGGTGGCGGGGCAGGATGAGTATAAAAATTCTTAAATGCTGTTATGCAGGATAACAGAACATAACTCATAATGTGATACGGAGGAATTTATGGAAAAAAATGACGAAAACGATGCAAACGGCGGAAACGGGAAGCAAGAGACGGCCGGAGCTGCGGAGCCCACGTTTAAAAAGATGACCTTACCGGAGCTCATGAAGAAATTGAACACATCTCCGGACGGCCTCAGTCAATCGGAGGCCGAGCAGCGATTGACAAAATACGGATTGAATACCATCCAGGCGGAAAAGGTGAATCCCTTACTCAAGTTTCTATCTTATTTCTGGGGTCCTATTCCCTGGATGATTGAAATTGCAGCCATTCTCTCGGCTGCAATCCAGCACTGGGCGGACTTTTTTGTTATTTTATTCCTGCTCTTATTCAACGCTTTGGTTGGCTTTTGGCAGGAACACCAGGCGGCGAGCGCTGTTGAGGCCTTAAAAAAACGGCTGGCTATGAAGTCTCGGGTCAAACGTGACGGCAAATGGGTCGAAATCGACGCGGTAACGCTGGTACCGGGCGACATTATCAGGTTACGCCTGGGCGACATTATTCCGGCGGATGCTAAATTGATGGAGGGAGATTACCTGAGCATCGACCAGTCGGCACTTACAGGGGAGTCGCTTCCGGTGACCATGAAGGCGGGGGATTTTGCCTATTCGGGATCGATTGTCAAGCAGGGCGAAATGGTGGCGGTCGTGGCGGCCACAGGGGATAACACCTTTTTCGGCAAAACGGCCATGCTGGTCTCCAAAGCAAAATCCGTCTCTCACTTTCAAAAAGCCATCTTGCGGATTGGGGATTACCTGATTTACTTAAGTCTTGGTCTGGCGGCGGTTCTTATTCTGGACGAGTTGTTTCTGGGCGCTCCGTTTATCACGGTGCTTCAGTTTACGCTGATTCTGGTGGTGGCCGCCATTCCTGCAGCGATGCCCGCGGTCTTATCCGTGACGATGGCGATCGGTGCGCTGCTTCTGGCAAAGATGAAGGCCATTGTGACACGGCTGGAGTCGATCGAGGAAATGGCCGGGATGAAAGTCTTGTGCTCGGACAAGACGGGGACATTGACGAAAAACATGCTTACGTTGGGGGAACCGGCTCTATTTGGTGCCAAGGATTCGCAGGAACTTATTCTGACCGGATCTCTGGCGTCTAAAATTGAAAACCAGGATGCCATTGATTTGGCAGTCGTGGCAGGGCTGCCGGATTCTAATGTGCTGAAATCTTACACACAGAAGAAATTCGTCCCCTTTGATCCGATTCGCAAGCGAACGGAAGCCGATGTCGTGGGTCCGGATGGGTCCCATTTTAAAGTCATGAAAGGCGCGCCTCAAATTATTCTCGCTTTGTGCAAGCCGGCGAAGGATTTGGCGGAGAGTGTGCAGGCAAAAGTGAATGAGTTCGCCAAGAAGGGATACCGAACGCTGGGAGTGGCACGCAGTCATGACGGCACCAAGTGGCAGTTTTTGGGGCTGCTGCCTCTATTCGATCCCCCGCGCGAAGATTCTGCAAGTATGATCAGGCGCGCCCGGGAACACGGGATCGACGTTAAGATGGTGACAGGCGACAATGAGGCCATCGCTAAGCAGATTGCATCGGTATTGGGGCTGAAGACGAACATTCACACGGCAAGTGAATTATTCGGGGATCAGGACGAGGGAAAAGATCTCTCATCGAAAACAATCGAGAAGGTGGTTCAAGCTGACGGATTTGCCGAGGTATTCCCTGCTCATAAGTATGAAATCGTTAAGGCGATTCAGGCGAACGGCGATATCGTGGGGATGACGGGGGACGGCGTTAACGACGCCCCGGCCCTCAAACAGGCAAACATCGGGATTGCGGTCAGCGGGGCCACGGATGCCGCCCGGGCGGCAGCCGCCCTGGTGCTGACGGCGCCGGGGCTCTCGGTGATTATCAGGGCCGTAGAGATCGCGCGCGAGATTTTCGAACGCATGAACTCTTATGCGATTTATCGGATCACCGAAACGATTCGTATCATGTTCTTCGTTGTGCTCGCGATGATCGTGTTTCATTTTTATCCCGTTACATCGATTATGATCGTCTTGCTGGCGGTACTTAACGACCTTCCGATCATGACCATTGCTTATGACAATACCTGGCTGGATCCTCAACCGGTACGCTGGGATATGCATCGTGTGCTTACCGTAGCCACAATTCTGGGTCTGGTGGGCGTAGTTGAAACATTCACCTTGCTTGCCATCGCCAAGTTGTGGCTGGGATTGGACCTGGGGCAAATCCAGTCCTTTATGTATTTGAAATTGGCGGTTGCGGGCCACATGACGTTATTCGTCGTACGCACCAAGCGTCCTTTTCTGAAGAAACCCTACCCGGCCAAAATTTTGCTGATCGCCATCTTTGCCACGCAAGTACTGGCGGCACTGATCGTCGGGATTGGTATTCTGGTCCCCCGCATCGACCCGATTTATATCGCCCTTATCTGGGGTTATTGTATTGCGTGGGCGTTCATTGAAGATTGGGTCAAAATGGATGTGTACAGACACCTTGGCATGACGGGAAAGCGGCACACAAGCTTCCTGAATCGTATCAAACAGCCTTTGCACCCGCATGGTTATCACAGAGATATTCGATAGGCGGCGCATTTTGCAGACACAAATAGGGAAAAACCATTACAAACCCATTAGCAATTATTGCAGGTGTTCATTAGGAACGGCTCAACATAAAGACCGGGGAAGTCCTCTTCCGCCGCAGGCAGAGCTCTCCGCCTACGGTGATTGGCATCAACCTAAAAAGATATTTGGAAAATCGTTTATTAATTTATTTGAATTGCCGCGCTTTTTACAGTCTGTGTGAAAAGTGAAAGGAAATGTAAGTTTTAATGATAGCATTTCATAAACTGTTATTGCAAAGAGCGAAGCGATGAAGTAATCTCTTTAGTTACTGTAACTGATGAGATTGCTTCTCCCGACCCATCGGGACGGCATTGACATTTTTAAAAAACAATTTGCAAGAATAGAGTTTATTTTGAGTTTTCACACAGCCTGTTTAGAGCGCGGATGTGGAATAAAAAAGCAAATCTAAAAGGGGTTTTAAACCCGGTTCATTCGATCATTTGGGGTTAAAACCCCGAAAATATAAAATGGACTGTGATCCATGAGCTGAAGCTCATGGCAATTTAGTTTAGGTCGACGTGAGATGCCGCAGGCGGAGCTCTCCGCCGTAGGCGGAATGGAAGATTTATTTTATGATCTTGGCGACTTCTGGACTTTTTGGCAAACAGTTACCTGAATCATTACCAATTGGCAGCGGAATACATTAAATTAAAGGATGGGCCATGACAATCGGTTTAATCGGACTTGGCAATATGGGCTCTGCCGTCGCAAATTTAGTGGCTTCGAACGGAAACAAGGTGCTGGGCTGGGAATACAATGCGGATATCGTGAAGGCCGTTAACACCACTCATGAAAACGCCCGCTATCTGCCGGGAATTTCATTGCATCCGGACGTAAACGCGACGGGAGATTTAAACGAAATCTTCGAGACCTGCCCGGTTATTTTTGTTGCGATTCCCTCCGTATTTTTTCATCCGACCCTGGAGCCGTTTACGAAAAAGGGGCGGAATAAATTATTTGTAGACCTTGCCAAGGGAATCGACCGAAAAACGCTTTTGACGTCTTTTCAGACCCTCCAGATGCTTTTCCCCGAGAGCCGGCACATTATGCTTTCGGGGCCGTCGATTGCGAATGAATTTTCACGCGCCATGCCGACCGTCGTCGTCCTGGCGGGGGAGACTGGAAACGGCCTGCTGCAAGTCGCTCAGATTTTGGAGAATGATTACTTTCGCGTGCGATTTTCACAGGATGTCATCGGCGTGGAATTGGGCGGTATTCTGAAGAACAGTTACGCCATCGGATTGGGAATATTTGACGGATTATCGATTAAAAGCATTAATTTCAGGGCGTCGTACCTGACGATTGCCCTGGAAGAAATTGCAAAAATCGGGGTTGAATTGGGTGCCAAAAAGGAAACGTTCTTGTATCTGGCAGGAATGGGGGATTTATTGGCAACTTCTTTAAGTGAACACAGCCACAACCGCCGGATGGGAGAATTTCTGGCAAAGGGGTATTCGCTGTCTGAAATTGAGAAAAAAATGGGTGTTCTGCCCGAAGGCTTTAATACCCTGAAAATTACGCTTTACATCGCCGAAAAAAATCATTGTTCCATGCCGCTGGCAAAAGGGATCTGGGACGTGATTCACGGCCGGCTCGAGGCAAATAAATTTGTTTCGACCTTTATTAAGGACTTTATAGAATAAAGGAAGACACATGAACGTTATTTTAGCGATTGATCTCGGCACAACGGGGAATCGGGTGATTGCGTTTTCGGAAAACGGTACGGTGGTTTCAAAATCGTATTATGAATTTCCGCAAATTTTCCCCCAGCCCGGTTGGGTAGAACACGATCCTTTCGATATCTGGAATACGGTAAAAAGGGCATTGACGGATGTCGCCGCAGCCGTGGGCCCGGAAAATATTGCGGCCATCGGCATTACCAATCAGCGTGAAACCACTATTTTGTGGGACAAAAGCACCGGGAAACCGGTTTACAATGCCATCGTCTGGCAGTGCCGGCGGACGGCGTCCCAGTGTGACCGGCTGCGGGAACATGCCGGTTTTATCAAACAGCGGACCGGCTTATTTTTGGATCCCTATTTCTCGGCCACAAAAATCAAATGGATTCTCGATCATGTGGAAGGAGCGAGACAGAAGGCGGAAAACGGTCAAATCATTTTTGGCACGGTCGACACCTGGGTGCTGTGGAATTTAACCGGAGGAGCGGCCCATGCGACGGAGCCGTCAAATGCCTCCCGAACCCTGTGTTTCAACATCCACACCCTTCGGTTTGATGACGACCTGCTTCGTATTTTTGACATCCCGGAAACACTTTTGCCGGAGGTAAAAGAGAGCGGTGCCGATTTTGGTCATACCGCAAAAAAACTCCTGGGCAGAGAAATTCCAATTACAGGCATATTGGGTGATCAACAGGCGGCTTTTTTTGCACACGGCGGCTGGCAGGAGGGCGTCATCAAAAATACGTACGGAACCGGATTGTTTGTGGTCACATCCACCGGAGACCAAATTCCGAATTCCGGAAAGCTGGTGAACACCATTGCGTGGTCTATCGATGGGAAGGTGACGTATGCCCTGGAGGGGAGTGTATTTATCGGCGGGGCGGCCATTCAATGGCTCAGGGACGGGCTGAAAATTATTCAGTCGGCCGGAGAATCCGAACCGTTGGCTGTGTCTCTGCCGGACAATGAGGGCGTTTATTTTGTCCCGGCGCTGGCGGGTTTGGGGGCGCCGTATTGGGACCCGTCTGCCAGGGGAACGTTTCTGGGAATTACACGCGGCACCGGACCGGCGCATTTTGCCAGAGCAGCGCTGGAAGCCATTGCCTATCAGTCTAAAGATGTGATTGAAGAGATGCGGGTTGTGACCCGGGGAGACGCATTCCGGAAATTAGCTGTGGATGGCGGGGCGGCCCAAAATAATTTTCTTATGCAATTTCAGGCCGACATTTTGCCGATGACGGTAGAACGTCCGGTGGTGACCGAGACAACGGCTTTCGGAGCGGCCGGTCTCGCCGGAATCACAAGCGGCTTCTGGACACGAGAGCAATTCCTGGAAGCACGGAAGGTGGATCGGGTTTTTACGCCCGAAATGGATGATCAAACCAGAGGAGCCTATTACAGCCGGTGGAAGGAAGCCGTAGAACGGGCATTGCGTTGGGCAGGATGATCATGACGCAGCGATTGCGTTTAAAAAGACACTTCCCCGGATGACACGAATGAATCCCGATTGAGCGATAAAAATCGTTCCTTCCGTCTTTTTTATTGCAACTATTCTGTAAATTCTCTAAATTTTGATTCGTTATTAATCTAATAAATGCCGGATGTTTGTGATTTAACATTAGGGTGACTTATGCGACTACGGATTAAAATTTTAATCGGATTTTTAATTATTGCCACCGTTTTATTGTTGGCTGAGATCTGGCTGGTCTATCAGATGAATGGGATGGAAGCCTCGGTGGAAAATCTGCTGGAGAGTAATTATCAGAGTATTAATGCGACGCGAAACATGCTCATTGCACTTGAGAGAGAAGATCAGGCCGTGTTAATGCTTTCGCAGGGGAAATGGGATGGCGAGAAGTCGGAACTAAATACGGCCGATGCCTTGTTCCGGTCTGGCATCAAAAATGTTCTGAAGGGGCATCTGTCTCCTGCCAAAAAAGCACGCATTGATTCCATCCGAATCCATTACGCGGCACTTAAGAATCTCTGGGAAGCGCCTGTTACCGGGATTAAAAAAGAAAAAAACCTGGATTGGTACCTGACGGAATTTAAACCTGCCGTCACAAAAGTTAAAACAATTCTTTATCAATTGATCGGCATCGGCAATCAGGGGATGTACAGGGCCAGTCTGGATTTAAAAGACAGAGTTCACAGGATTGTAATGCCGGGTTTGGTTGCAATTTTGGCAGCCATCATCTATCTGTTTATTTTTGATTTTTTTATCGATCATTATGTGATTCATCCCATCGTGAAAATCACAAAAGGCGTAAGAGACTTATTGGAGTTGAATAAGCCGTTTGAGGTTGAAGTCGAGAGCAAGGATGAAGTGGCTGAATTGGCCTCTCAAATCACAACGTTGAGTTCAAAATCGATTTTCGGTGAGACGCAGGAATGAGACTGTACGTCATTTTTCGTTACGACGGTTATGTGCTCCTCTTAAATGCGGGCTTTCTTTTTATCTCGGCAGGCATTTCAGCCGTCAATGGCGACGCGGCGCTGCTCCCGCTCACGTACAGCGGACTTCTGGTCTTGCTTTTCGGCCTGTTTCCGCTGTTGTTTGTTCCGCCGATAAAAGACATCACCAACGATGAAGGGTTGGCGATTGTGGTTTCCGGCTGGCTTTTATCCTGTTTGGTCGGTACTATTCCGTATGTGCTCTGGGGCGGTGAATTCACATTTACAAACGCCTGGTTCGAAAGTGTCTCCGGCTACACCACGACCGGTTCTTCGATTTTAAACAATATTGAAGCTCTGCCGATGGGACTTTTGTTCTGGCGGAATGCCACCCACTGGATCGGCGGAATGGGAATCATCATATTCGTGCTCTCCGTGCTGCCCTCTATGGGTCCGGCCAGCATGATTTTGTACCGTTCGGAAATGTCGCCGGTTGCCATGGAGAGTTTTCATTACCGAACCAAACGAGCGCTGCAAATTTTGCTGAGTGTGTATGTGGGATTGACCGTTCTGGAAAGTATTGCCTTAGTGGTTTTTGGCATGAATTTGTTTGATGCGGTGACCACGTCTTTCGCCACCATTGCGACGGGGGGGTTTTCGCCCAAAAATGCCAGCATTGCGTACTACCACAGCGTCCCGATCGAGCTGATCGTGATTGTTTTTATGGTACTTTCGGGAATCCATTTTGGACTGCTTTTCGGCACGATTACCGGAAATGCCAAAAATCTCTTGAAATCCCCCGTGGTGCGGTATTACGTTCTGGCCATGCTTGTCGGGATAGGGCTCTCGACGATTAACCTGCACCGCCTTGTGTATCAAAGCTGGTGGAATGCGCTGCGTTATTCTTCCTTTCAGATCGTTTCGGTTGGGACTTCAACCGGTTTTGCGAATGCCAACAGCGCCATCTGGCCGCCGCTCGCACAATTGCTTCTTGTTTTCTTTACCCTCCAGTGCGCTTGTGCCGGTTCTACTTCGGGTGGGATTAAAGTTGACCGCATCGTTCTCTTCGGTAAAGCGTTCGTCCGAAGAATTCGCCAGCTCCAGCACCCCAAGGCGATTATTGCGATGAAGATCGGCGACAAAAACATTACTGAGGCGGTTGTGGAAATGGGTGTGATGTACATCACTGTTTACGGCGCGGTGTTGCTATTTTCAACCCTTATTCTGACGGCTCTGGGAGTAGATCTCGTCTCCGCTTTTTCCGGTTCCGCAGCCACTCTGGGAAATGTGGGCCCGGGCCTGGGCATTGTGGGTTCGACCGCCAATTTTAGTGCCATTCCGGCATTGGGGAAATGGACCCTCTCCTTGACCATGCTGCTGGGCAGGCTTGAAATTTACGGGTTAATTCTCTTCTTTATCCCGAAAATGTGGCGGCATTGAAACGCTGTAAAATTTTTTTGCAAAAAATAAAAATCTGACTGATGTAATTTCGTTTATTTTAATAAACCGGGAGAAGAAGATGAATCCGAAAGTTCTGGTGCAGCGAAAGGATCGCATTTGCCGGCTCACAATCAATCGTCCGGAAGTGAAAAATGCCGTGGATAATGAAACAATGATTCGCCTGCGGGAGGAGATTGAAACGTCGGAGGCGGACGGCACGCGGGTGATCGTCATCACCGGAACAGGCGACACCTTTTCAAGCGGTGTGGACATAAAAGCGGTTTTGGACACAAATGTATCGCCCGGGGAGGCATTCCGAATCTTGATGGAAATCTATATGCCGACCTTTCAGGCGCTCCGCAGCAGCCCGCTGCCGGTGATTGCCGCCATTGACGGCATTGCGGTGGGAATCGGTCTGAACCTGGCGCTGGCCTGTGATTTGCGGCTGGCATCCGACCGGGCTCAGTTTGCCGAAATCTTCGTTCGTGTGGGGCTCATTCCGGACGGGGGCGGCACGTATACGCTGCCGCATTTAATTGGGGCCGGCCGGGCGATGGAATTGGCGATGACGGGCGAAACCATCGATGCCGCCCGTGCACTGGAAATTGGTTTAATCAATCGAAAATATCCGGCAGATGAATTTCAAAAATCGGTTGAGAAATTTGCGGGTTTTTTGTCTCAGCAGGCGCCTTTAGCGCTGGCACGGACCAAAAAAGCCATCTGGGCCGCGCTGGAAGGCTCCTTTGAAGAGGCTCTGGTCCGTGAAGCCGAATTTCAGCGGGAGATTTTTCTGAGTGAGGATGGTTTTGAAGGCTTTCGCGCCTTCATGGAAAAACGCCCGCCCCAATGGAAAGGAAGGTAGGCCCGCGCTGTTTTTAAAACTTTAATAAATGGTGTAAAAAATGGAATACGTCAAAAAATGACGAATGAGGAGGAAGGCATGTTTACGAAGGACACGTTAAAGGAAAAATCGATTTTGATAACGGGCGGGGGAAGCGGCCTTGGTTTTTCGATGGCGGAACGCTTCGCCGAGTTAGGGGCGAATGTGGCCATCTGCGGGCGTACCGAAGAGAAGCTTGTGAATGCGGCGGAAAAATTAAACCGATTCGGCACAAAAATCATTACACACGTCGTGGATGTCCGTGATTACGATCGGGTCGGGAAAATGATCGATCGTCTGGTGGAAGAATTCGGCAGTCTGGAAGGGCTGGTGAACAATGCCGCCGGTAATTTTGTTTCCCCTTCGGAGGATCTCTCGCCCAACGGTTTTAAGGCGGTGGTTGACATCGTGCTGCACGGCACCTTCAATTGTTCTCAACATTTCGGGCGATATTTGATTCATTCCGAAAGGAAGGGGTGCATTTTGAATATCGTTACGACATACACCCAATTCGGTTCCGCATTTGTAATGCCGTCGGCCGTGGCAAAAGCCGGTGTGGAAACCATGACGAAATCGCTCGCCTACGAGTGGGCGACTTACGGAATACGTGTCAACGCCATTGCGCCGGGACCCTTCCCCACAAAGGGCGCCTGGTCGCGGCTGATGCCCGACCCCAGAATTGAGAAAATCTATTTGGAGCGAATTCCCACCCATCGTTACGGCGAGCATATTGAACTGGCAAACCTGGCTGTTTTTTTAATGTCGGATTTGGCGCCTTACCTCACGGGAGAAACAGTGATCATCGATGGAGCCGAACATCTTCAGGCGGGGCAATTTAATTTTTTAACACAGCTTATGCCGCGGGAAGAGCTAAAGAAGGTGTTTGCGGAATACAAAAGCCGGCGGAAGTCTAAAAAATAGCGTGCGGGTGCTTAATTGATATTGATCAGCCACCGCATCAAACCAAACAGAATTAGAACAGCCCCCTCCCAGCGGGAAAGTTTCCACCGGGTTCGCATGAAAAACAGGAGAAGGGCGATCATACCAAACATCAGCCATAAATTAAGCGTAATGGCTTTGTTGGTTTGTAACGGGTGCAGAAAGGCGGCCAGGCCCAGAACCCCCGCAATGTTAAAAATATCGCTTCCGATCAGATTCCCAATGGAAAGGCCGGGTTTCCCCTTGTAAAGGGCCACAATCGAGGTGACCAGTTCCGGTGTGGAAGTCCCTGCCGCCACAATGGTGACGCCGATGAGCCATTCCGATATGCCGTATACACGTGCGATGGCTGTAGCGCCTTCGACCAAAAAATGGGCGCCAATTAAGATGAGTGCCAACCCCACGGCAAACATGGCGTAAGCCTTTCTGCCCAGCGGTTTTACGTCCACTTCTTTAAATATTTTTTCTTTTGAAAAATAAAGTAAAACCAAATAGCCGACAAAAAGAAGAAGAAAAATGCCGCCTTCGAGACGTGATAAACTGAAATTTGCGGAAGCAATCAATAATAGAATCGAGAGAAAAAGAAGAAATAAGGCATCCCGTTTGACTAATTTTTTTTCGATGAGGATGGGACGAAATAAAACCACACTGCCTAAAATAAGACCCAGATTGAAAATATCCGAGCCCACAATATTTGCCACGGAAATGGCCGAATGGCCTTTCAGAGCCGCGCCGATTGTGACGGCAAATTCCGGCGCCGAGGTTCCGAAAGCCACGACCGTCAGACCAATCACCAGTTCCGACACGTGCAGTTTTTTGGCAATATAAGAAGCGCTTTCGACCAACCAGTCGGCTCCGATCCAGAGCATAAAAATCGATACTAGTATAATCAGGATGTGCTGGAGCATGAAAACTTTGCAGCCCCCGGTTTAGGTTTGATTTTTTGTAAATAGGACCGTAAAAACAATGTTATCCGCCTAATCTCTTTCGTTTCACCAAATAATCGAACAAAGCCTTGTCGAACGGTTCCGACGTATCGATCAATACATAATCAATTTGATTTTCCAGACAGCGGCGTTTGTAGGTTTCGATGAAATCCTGCATCTGTTCCCGATATTCCTTCCGAATGTGCCAGGCCTGCGTGGAGAGTTCTTCACCGGTTTCCAGATCCTTAAAAATGGTTTCTCCTTTAAAATCAAATGTCCGTTCCATGGGATCCAAAATATGAAACACGATGACTTCATGTTTCCGGTGTCTGAAATGTTTTAAGCCGGAAAGAATTTTATGCGGATCATCAAACAGATCCGAGAGCACAATGATCAAACCGCGCCGTTTGATCCGTTCGGCCAATTCGTGAAATGTCTTGCTGATGTCTGTTTCATTCCCGCTGCGTAAATGGTCTAATTCCTTTAAAATCAAATGTAAATAGGCAGGGACTGCGCGCGGCGGAATGTATTTCCGTGTTTTTTCATCAAAAATCACCAGACCAACGGAATCCTGCTGATGCAGCATGAGATAGGTAAGCGAAGCCGCAAGGTAACTGGCGTACGTCAGTTTGGAAATGCGTCCCGATTTAAAACCCATGGAGGCGGACGCATCTAAAAGAAGGTACGATTTAAGATTTGTTTCTTCTTCGAATTGTTTCACATAAAACCGGTTGGTTTTTCCGTAAACTTTCCAATCGATGTGTTTCAGCTCGTCGCCGGGCATGTATTGCCGGTGTTCGGAAAATTCGACACTGAACCCATGATAGGGACTCCGGTGCAGTCCGATAATAAATCCTTCGACCACCAGACGTGCCCGAAGGTCCATGTTGGTCAGCCTGGAGACTACCTCGGGATCGAGAAATTTTCGATAGGTTCTGCGCTTGTCGGCAGTCATGATTTTACACTTTTTCGAGTAATTTTTTTATGATGTCCACCGAATCGACGCTGTCGGCTTCGGCATTAAAATTTGTGACAAGCCTGTGCCGCAGAACGGGGATGGTGACGGCTTTCACATCGTCGATTTCAGGTGTGGGACGCCCCTCTAAAATGCAGCGTGTTTTTGCGCCCAGAATTAGAAATTGTGATGCCCTGGGCCCTGCCCCCCATTCAATCCAGTCTTTTACGAACTTCGGTGCGCCGTCCTGATCCGGGCGGGTGAGCCGGACTAATTTCACGGCAAATTGAACCACATTGCTGGCCACGGGTACCCGCCGGACCAGATCCTGAAAATCAATAATCTCGTTGGCACTCAGGACTTTTTTGGGTTTATCAAAATAGGCGGAGGTGGTATATTTAATAATCTGCACCTCTTCATCTTCCGAAGGATAATCGACCCAGAGATTAAACATGAATCGGTCCAATTGCGCTTCCGGCAGCGGGTAGGTGCCTTCCTGCTCGATCGGATTTTGTGTGGCCAGCACAAAAAAGGGCTCCGACAGGGTGTATGTTTCACCGGCTGCCGTGACCTCATGTTCCTGCATGGCCTGAAGCAGAGCCGCCTGTGTTTTGGGCGGGGTTCGGTTTATCTCATCGGCCAAGACGATGTTTGCAAAAACGGGTCCCTTGACAAATTTAAAAACTTTCTTCCCGGTGGAAATATCATCTTCAATCACTTCAGTTCCGGTGATGTCGGACGGCATTAAATCCGGTGTGAATTGAATCCGGTTGAATTTTAAATCCATGGCGTCCGCCAATGTGCTGATCAAAAGTGTCTTTGCCAGACCCGGCACACCCACAAGCAGGGAATGTCCGCGGGAGAGCAGCGCAATCAGGATTTCATTGATAATCCTATTCTGTCCGATGATCACCTTGGCGATCTCTCGCAAAATGTCCTGATATGCGGATTTTAGCCGCTCTAATTTTTCAATGTCACTCAATGCCTTCAATTGAACCGCCATGCACCCTCCGCAGCCGGAAATTTATCCATTTAAGGTTACTATTCAGAGTATTCTGGTTTTAAATAATTTAAGAGCCTAAAAAACCTTATTTCTTTACTGCCGGATTATTAAAAAGTTCATTTAAGCCGTGGACGCCTAAAATCAAATTTTGTGGCTAAAAAGTATAATATTTTTTTAAAAAAATCAATTATTTTTCCTTGCATTACAGATTGGAAATACCTAAATTGAAATAAATTCTAACAAGTGTACAGGCTGAAGCATGAAAAAAATAAACTTGAAGGGGATGACGATTGAGGAAATTGAGACGTTTGTAAATTCTGCTGGAATTGAATCCTACCGGTCACGTCAAATTTTTCAATGGATGTACAACAAGAATGCCGTCTCTTTTAATGAGATGACCAATATCAGCAAAAACCTGCGGAAAAAATTAACTACACTTGCAGAAATTCAGACCCTGAAAATACTTCGCAAACAAGAATCAGCCGACAGCGGGACGGCAAAGTTCTTATTCGGATTGCCCGACGGAGAGGCCGTGGAAAGTGTGTACATCCCGGATCAAAAACGCCGAACAGTGTGTGTCTCTTCTCAAGTCGGTTGTGCCTTGGGATGTCGTTTTTGTCAGACAGGTCAAATGGGCCTGAAGCGAAATCTGTTCGCCTGGGAAATCCTGGATCAGGTACTGGCTATTGAGCGGGAATTGGGTGTCGATGTGACCAATATTGTCGTGATGGGAATGGGCGAGCCGTTTCAGAACTATGAAAATGTGCTCCGTGCCGTCGAACTGTGCGCCCATCCGGAAGGCATGGCGATCGGTCAGCGGAAAATTACAATTTCCACAAGCGGGCTTGTTCCCGCCATCCGGCGTTTTACGCGTGAGAAGCGCCGCTTTAAATTGGCAGTTTCCTTAAATGCCGCCACGGACGAAAAACGCAGCCGTTTAATACCCATTAACAAAAAATATCCGCTTGCCGTATTGTTGGATGCGGTTCGCGAGTATTTACAAAATTCCCGCTGTCGTGTCACATTCGAGTATGTGCTGATTGCGGGTGAAAATGATTCTGTAGAAGATGCCCGCAGGCTGCGCCGGCTGTTGAAGGGCATTCGTTGCAAAATTAATTTAATCCCGTACAACCCGACGTTTCCCGGTTTTAGAGCGCCCGATGAATCAAAAACCAATATTTTTATTCAGGAATTGCTGGAATTTCCTGCGCCGGTCACCCTGCGAAAAAGTCGTGGGAGTGACATCGATGCTGCCTGCGGTCAGCTCTTTGTAAAAAATGAAAAATGTGTAAAAATTGCTTGATTTTTTTAAAGAAGGTTATTAATTTGCGGTGTACTGTTTTCATATCGATAATTTGTGCTCACGGGTGCCCGGAATAAAAATCTTGTAGACCGAAAATGCAGCTTTGATCCGGGCGGGGAGGACTGAACATTTTTTTTCTAAAGAGGATTGATATTTTTCGAAAAGGATTAAAGGATTAATGGTATGAAAGATTTCCTTGAAAATTTCCGCATGGCAAAGTACCGATTTCTTTTGCGTCCACGCGAGTATTTAAAACTTTCCCATTATGCCGGAAGCTCGCTCCGCAGAGATTTCATCGATGTTTTCAAAGAAATTTGTTGTAATGAAGACAAATCGTTGTCCTGCACCAAATGTCCCAAAAAAGCGGAGTGCGCCTACTATCAGGTCATAGAGGGCGGCACAAGGAAAGATCACGGGGATTTAGCGAAACGGTTTCAGACACCTCCCAAACCGTTTGTTTTTGAACCCCCGTTAAATCGCAAAACATATTATGGCAATAAAGAAGATCTCGCGTTTGACCTGCTGTTAATTGGAAAAGGGCTTCAATATTTTCCCTATTTTGTCGCCACGATACGAAAAATCGGCGAACTCGGGATGGGACGCAATCATGGAAAATTTACAATACGAAAAATATTGGGCATCGATTTGAAGACCAATTACGTGGTGAGTGAATATTCCTTTTCTTCCGGGAGTGAAAAACTGGACCGGGATATTTCCGTGTCTCTCGCCGATCTTTACAGGAAAAATCTCTGGAAAGAGCCTGATCCGCTTAACGGTGTGGAAGTGACCTTTCTCACACCGCTTCGAATGAAACGGGTCGGTTTCAGTAACTGGCATCTATATTTCAAAACATTAATGAGAAGTGTTTTAGGCCGCATGTCCATTTTAAATTATTTTCACAATGATTATTCAGAATTAGTTGATTTCCAGGAATTTATAGAAAGCGCCCGGGGCGTTCGGATTTCGCAGGACAATTTAATCTGGGATGACTGGCGGCACCCGCGAAAGCGAGATGATTCCGATCATAAGTTAGGCGGTTACATCGGCGATATCGCTTACGCAGGCAATATTGAAGACTATTGGCCTTTTCTGAAAATTGCGGAAGTACTCCATGTGGGAAAAAATTGCGGCTTTGGGATGGGGCGAATATTGGTGGAATCCGTGAAGTAATTTAAATTGGCCGCAAAACTGCCTGAAGTTCACAAATCGTCTGCAGAATGGAGAAATGGGAATATCCGGTCAAAACGCACCCGCCTGAACCCGAACCATCTCTCTTCCGAATGTACCCCCTAACGGATGTTTCAATTTTTTAGGGCCTTCCTGAATAATGGCATGAATGACATTTCGTCCGCCGACCGGCGGGACGCGGTGTGTCATCCGTTTCTTTCAAAACCATGAATGACTAAAACGAAAGAAGGTTCATGGAGCAAAAATTAAGACTGGAGATTCCGGTTTTGCTGCCGGAAGTTAAAAATGAACGGGATCAATGTGTCGAGCGGTTGTTGGAACAACTGAAGAATCAGCGCGGTTTTCAAAAAATACACATTGATCATAAAAACGGCGAATCCGTTTTATGTCTGCATTACGATCCCAATTTAATTACCCTTGAAAAAGTGGGCCGAATTGCAAAAGAGGCCGGCGCCCAAATCAGCAGACAATTTCATCATGAAACACTTCACATTACCGGAATGGACTGTCCCGCCTGTGCGCTGAGCATCGAACACATCCTGGGGCGAAAAGCCGGCATTATGACGGTCTCCGTGAATTATGCGGCCGAGAAAATGCGTGTCGAATACGATACGCAAATTATGTCTCACCGCCAAATCGTTCACTTTATTCAGGGGCTCGGATACCGGATTGCGGAAGATCATCGCCGGAAATGGTATCAGGAAAATTGGCAATTACTGTTTGCGCTTTTTTCCGGATTTTTCCTGACGTTGGGATTTATCGGTCAGAAAATGGGAATTTTCCCCGGTTCGGTCGTTTTAGGCGCCTACCTGGCCGCCTATTTTTTCGGCGGATTCGATGCCACGCGGCATGGGATTAAAGCCGTACTCAATTTTCGTTTTGATATTGATTTTTTGATGGTGGTGGCTGCGGTGGGTGCTGCGGTCCTTGGTGATTGGGTAGAAGGGGCGCTGCTCCTGTTCCTGTTCAGCATGGGACACGCATTAGAGCACTTCGCAATGGATAAGGCCAGGAATGCCATTAAAACGCTGGGACAGCTCACACCCAAGGTTGCCCGTGTTCAACGGGACGGGAGTGAAATCGAAATTCCGGTGGAACAGCTTCAGAAGGGGGACATTGTGATTGTTCGCCCCGGCGAGCGGGTCCCAATCGATGGGCAGATCATTGAAGGCCATTCAACCATCGACGAAAGTCCGATCACCGGCGAGAGCATCCCGGTCGAAAAAAATCCCGGCAAGGAGGTCTTTGCGGGTTCAATCAACGGCGAAGGCGCTCTTGAAGTTAAAACCACCAAATTGGCAAAGGACACGACGCTTGCCAGAGTGATTCAACTGGTAGAAGAAGCCCAAACGCAAAAGTCCCCCACACAGCGTTTCACAGAAAAATTCGAGACGGTTTTTGTTCCGATCGTTCTTGCGGGTGTTCTGATCACCATTTTCATGCCGCCCTTTTTGGGGTGGCTGTCCTTCAGCCAGGCTTTTCTGCGCGGCATGACCCTTCTTGTGGCCGCCTCTCCCTGCGCCCTGGCCATCGCCACACCGTCGGCTGTCCTTTCCGGAATTGCACGGGCGGCCCGTTCCGGTGTGCTGATTAAAGGCGGCGTCCATCTGGAAAACCTCGGTTCGCTGCGGGCAATTTCATTTGATAAAACCGGAACGATTACAGTAGGAAAACCTGAAGTGGTAAAAATTGTTTCAGTCGACCGTTTTCCTGAAAAAGAACTCCTGAAAATTGCGGCTTCGCTGGAAAGCCGTTCTCAGCATCCGCTGGCGGAGGCAATTCTTCGCAAGGCGGCATCGTTAAAGATAGAACTTTATCCGTCGAAAGCGGTCAAAAACATCTCCGGGAAAGGGATCATCGGGACAGTCAACAAGCAGCCCGTTCGCATCGGAAATTTAAAATTATTTAAGATGAACGGAGTGAATTCGATTCCTAAAGCCATTCAGGAAGACGAGACAGCCCTGCAAAAAAAGGGATTCTCCACCATGCTGGTGCGTTCCGGGGATAAATTTCTGGGGCTAATTGCATTCGCCGATCAACCGCGTCCGAAAATTAGGGCCACCTTGCAGCAGTTAAAAAAATTAGGGATACGGGCACTCATTATGCTCACAGGCGACAATAAGCGGGTGGCGGCCACCATTGCTCAACAAATCGGCATTACCGAATATCATGCAGAGCTTTTACCGGAAGAGAAGGCGGCCGTCCTAAAAAAACTGCTGCGGAAATACAAAAAAGTTGCCATGGTGGGTGACGGCGTGAACGATGCGCCCGCACTGGCAAGCGCCACGGTGGGCATTGCGATGGGCGCCGGCGGAACGGACGTGGCATTGGAAACGGCGGATATCGCGTTGATGTCCGATGACATCAGTAAACTTCCTTTTGCCGTGGCATTGAGCAGACAATCGCGTCGGATCATCCTGCAAAACCTGATTATAGCCCTTGGCGTCGTTTTTTCATTGATTCCGGTCACTCTGATCGGCAGCATCGGCATCAGCACGGCCATCCTGTTTCATGAAGGCAGCACGCTTATTGTGGTCGCAAATGCACTGAGATTGCTGAAATTTAACTTTACTCCTTAACGGCGATGCCTAAAAGACTTGACAATTCTGTGGATATTCCGTATATTTTCTGATAAATTAAGAACGGCATATTTTTTTCAGGAATTCAAGTAAATTCAACTGAATAACACGTCTTAACCTGCCGATAAAACCAATGGTTCACTAAAAGATTGACGCCGGAGTTCGGTAAATGAATCAAAATACTTAAGACAACGGAGCCCGATATTGAAACAGTCAAAATTTATTGATTATCGATCGGTTTCTTTGATTTTAATTGTCATTGGATTTGCCTTTATTGTCGGTTTTTTTGTTTTTTCGCCGCATATCCCGCTTTTATTCGGCTGGAAACTGGCCGCCGGTCTGGTTTTGATCCTGGCCGCCGGAATCCTGGCCAGCCGAAAACTGAGCTCGCGAATTTTATTTCTAACCGATGAATTGACGGAATCGGGTGTTCATGTCCGGACAAAAACCTACCGCCAGCAAATCGACAGCGCCTCGAAAGAGCTCTCACTGCTCAACAGGGAATTAAAGCGCCGAATTTATGAACTTCATAACCTCTTCCAGATCAGCCTGGATTTAACCGCTATTTTGGATCTGGACCAATTGGTCAATTCTTATTTAAATACATTAATAGGACAAATTCGTATTAAAAATGCCCTGTTGTATCTTGCGGATTCGCAAAAACGAAAAACGCTCTATTTATCAAAAACAAAAGGCATCGATGCCGAAGATATCTCGGAAGCCACAATCGATGTGACCGATCCGATCGTAAAAATTGTTTACCGGAAACGGCAGCCCATTCTGATTGCCGAAGAATTTACATCGCTAAAAGATATCAAGCGTTTCCGGAATTATGGCTCGGAGGTGATTGCCCCGCTCATTCATTCTCACCGATTGGTGGGAATGGTGCTTATCGGCTCAAAAATAAACGGCAAACCGTACAGTCAAACCGATCTGGAAATGCTCACGCTTATCACGAATATTGTAGCGGTGGCAATTGCCAACGCCCAATTATACCAAAAGGTTCGCGAGACATCCATTACGGATGAGTTGACAACCCTTTACAACTACCGGTATTTCCGGATCCGGTTACGGGATGAAGTGTTTCGGGCGCGCCGCACCGGACGCCCCATTTCATTGGCCATTCTGGATGTGGATAATTTTAAACATTACAACGATACGCTGGGGCACCCTGCGGGAGATCAGGTGCTCA
>BDTM01000121.1 GCA_002898015.1 bacterium BMS3Bbin03
ATTCTGCCCCGTGGTAAACCGCGGGGCTAAGAATAGAAAGGACGCTGAAGCATCCTGCTGTGTCAGCACCCTTTAGGGCGCTTCCCATTCTTAGCCCGATGGTTCACCATCGGGTGGACCAAAAAAATCAAATTGAAAAAAATTAAAAATCACAATCACAATTTAAAATGCAAAAATACCTGCTGTTAAAATCCGAAGCACAAAATAGAGAAGCCGTCTCAATGAGACGGCCTCTCCCAATCAATTCCCCTTATTGCGTGTGTCAATTTCCCCTGATTTGTCCCCCGCGAACATTTCGCAGCGAAACCGCTCTTTAATCCATTTATTTACAGGTAGTCGGATGAATTACGATTCGACGATTTTTCCGCCGGCCTTCGGGGGTTTTGTTGGAAGCAACCGGTCTCTTCTCCCCCCAGCCTTTGGTGTAAATGTGTGTTTCGGAAACCTTAGATCCGGCATTTTCTTTCAGCCATGCGACCAGCCATTTTTTTACGGATTCCGCCCGCCTTTTTGAAAGGCGAAGATTATACGCATCTGAGCCTTTGCTGTCCGTGTATCCTTCAATACAAATTGGGATATTGGGTGAGGCTTCAATAAATCTTGCCCATTTCAAAAGCACGGCGGCGGCCTTCGGCTTGACATTCGCCCGGTCAAAATCGAAGTGCACGACTGTGTCCGGGGTGCCGATGATATAAATCGCCGCACTATCCGCATTGTTTACAAAATTCGTATCGTTGGCGGCGCTTACGATGCTTTTATTCAAGACTTTTGTCGGATTAAAATCCACAAAATCCGGTGCCTTTGCGGTTAAAATGATCTGAAGTGAATCACCGGGATTAAGCGTATCAAATTTCCAGAAGAGTGTATCTTGCGAAAGTGAATCCGGGTGGATATTGAATTTCAGGATATTGATCCCATCCGGCAGCGCATCTTTCAGACAAATCTCATGGGCCGGTTTTGGTCCCCTGTTTTTCAACGTCAGCTTGTAGGCAAACTTTTTCCCCTGCATGACAATCTTCCTGGACAGGTGAAAGGTTAATCCCATGGAAGGCCGGGTGTTATTAACGGCTTTATTCCCGGAGAATTTTATTTCCACCCGGCGGTTTACGGCGTATTCGGAATCTGTTTTAGCATCTTTTATAATGGGTTGGGATTCGCCGTACCCCACCGCCGTAATTCTTGAAGCATCCACACCGGGCACTGCCACTAAATACCGCTTTGCGCCGTTTACCCTTCGCTGTGAAAGCGCCATATTGTAGGCATCGCTTCCGCGCCTATCCGTGTGCCCGCCCAGTTCAACATGAAGCGGTTTCAACGCTTTGGAATTTAATGCCATTCCCAGTACGTTCAATTCCTGTTTTGATGTCGCGTTTAACGTGTCCACGTTAAATCCAAAATGAATATTCAGCCGCATGGGCCGGACTTCTGCCGATTTCGCCAGAATTAAATCACTGATGGTGTCCGGCGGAACCGGAACTTCTTTTGCCAGTACACGAAAATGCCGGATTTTTTGGCCGGACTTTACCGCAAAACGCGTGTGCTGATCATCATCGTGTGCCCAAACCGTCCAGTAGTAATTTCCTCCCGGCAGCGGAGCCAAATCCATGTAAAAACGACGCTGCTTCCGGTCACTTTTAATCAGGGTCGACGGGCCGAGCAAAAATACGACGGCACCTGCCGGTTTCTTTGATAGATCGACTTTCCCCTTCTGCAATTTTTGAATGAAACCGGCCAATTCAAGGCTGTCCTGTGTCAGAAAAACTCCATAGTGAACATCGTCGAAGAGGTCCGGGTCTTGAGTCGTTTCCCAGCGTAAAAAAATGCTGTCTTCTGTGGTGTAGGTTTCAAATCCGGCATTTTCAAAATCAAATTTCTCCGGGTCATTCGGGAAATTCGTGACGCTTACCCGGTAGGCATTGGAAAAGAAATCATTATTTTGCAGCGCCGCCATGTCAAATTTCAGGGCCTGTTTTCTGCCCGGCAAGAAATTATTGAACAGCGCGCCGTAATCATCCAGGCGAACACCGATTCCGAACGAGTATTTACTTAATAAATTATTGTTGAAATTGTAACCTCCGCGCATCGAGATTCTTTTTCCGATAGAAAGTTCCGTCCCCAGACTGACCGATCCGTTTTCATCCCGAATCTTTTGGTAATCCATCGAAATTTGAATCTGAAAACCATTGTGTGAACCCGTGTAAAACGCCACCCCGCCGCGGTAGGTTCGCGGCAGCGGTGTGGCACTATTCATAAAATGCAGGGAATTTCCAAACTGGGTCACCGCAACCCCGGCTGATAAAATGCCGTACTTAAACAGGCCGTTTCCCCAATTTAAGAAATGGAAACGCTTCGTCCGGCACAGAGCACCGGCATCCACAATAAACGCATTGGCTGTAAATTGAGCCAGATTACTTCGAAAATATTTGAGATTGAGTCCCACAGAAAAATATCTGGAAATCATCCGAATGGGGGAGGCCAAGTTCGCCACAACGAGCAGGTCGTTCGCCGAAGCGGGAGGGGCAGCTCCCCTGGAGCTGTCAAACGCTTTTACGCCCTGGTAATTAATTCCTAAAACCGCGCGGCCCCTTTCGCTCCACGGCAGCGAAACCCGCTTGCCGTAATTGAGTGAAATGTTGTAAATGTCTGTAATCCACTTTGTGTAGGTCATTGACCATTGCCATTCACGCAAAAAGCCGGCGGCACCGGGATTGGCGTAAAAGGCATAATCTTCATCTAAAAGGCCCGTCGCACACCCGGCCATGGACTGCAGTCGTGCTCCGGGCAGAATCTTCAAAAAAGCGGCCCCGGAACGGATTTGCGCTTCGGCGTCCGGTGTTAAAAACCCATTTACACCAAATAAAAATACAAACAGCAGAACGAACGCCGGAAGGAATCTTTTTCGATTTGTTGAATTATTTTCTCGTCTCATTTTATCTCACCAGGATGACTTTTTTCCAGCACATTAAATGACCGGATTTGACTGTAATAATATAAACACCGCTGCCAATTTTCTTTCCATTGTGCATTGTGCCGTCCCACCGGTAGGTGTTCCAGCCGGCCGAAAAATTCCCCTCCACAATTTTCATGATGTGATAGCCGGAAATATCGTAAAGGTCGATTTGCGCTTTCCGGTTGGAACTCAACTTAAACTTGATGCCCAATGGCAGTGAATTTTCCGCCTGAAACACATTTCTGTCCAGAAAACAATCGTTGCCGCTTCGGACAAACACCTGAACCCGGGCTGTTTTGATATTGCCGCAGCGATCCACCGAACGCACTTCAAAAAGGATGACTTCCTGAAACGCTTTTGTCACCAGCCGCGTGTTTGTAAAGGCGGGCTGAAGATCGAGCCACTGATCGGACACATTTCCGGTGCGGTTGATGAATGCATCGGCGTAGCTGGAATCCACCTGACCATTCACATAAATCACGCGCACATCCCAGGAGACAACCCCTTTCGGCAGCCGGACGCGCACATCTACACTGTCACCAACATCCACAAAACCCGGATTGACTTTAATTTGGGGCATTTCCGGTGTGAAAAAAGCGCACGTATTGAACGCGAACACAACCGTGCTGTCGCTGTTGTTGGTTTGATTGGTGTCGGCATTCGCCTGCACCTGAGCCTTGCTGAAAAGTTTTGCCGGGGAAACGGGAAGCGTCCGGGATACTTCGGCATCAAAAGTCACCTCCATCGCCTGGCCGGGCGCCATCTTGTTAAACAGCCAGCGTACCGTGTCCGATTTTACCGTTTCCGGCGCCGGGATAAAATGACGCCATTCTACAGAATCCGGACGAATTGCCCAGAGCTTCACGCCGCGGGCCGTGTCGGGCCCGGTGTTCGTC
>BDTM01000122.1 GCA_002898015.1 bacterium BMS3Bbin03
CCCTGAAATACGCTCCTGCAAAACCATTACCGCAGATCCATTCGATTAACGGAATTATTTTTATTGATACAATCCCATAACAATCCATTTCCTATTTCCGGGGTTAAAACCCCCTTTAGATTTGCTTTTTAAGTCCACATCCACGCTCTAAAGAGCATGGCAATTCAAAAAAATGATAAACACGCTATTCTATTGCATCCTTAGGTTGACGTTCATAGCCTGCGGCGGACTTAAAATCATTGGATTTGACACTTCGCTATAAACATTGCGTCCCTTCGGGATGATGGAGCCACTTTATTGAACAGATAGATCCTTCGACGATATTTCTGTTTTCCGTGTCCCGTTAGGGACAAAATGTTTCTAGAAAATTAATAGACATACCATTCAATTTCGCCGCGTATGCCCTAAGACACCCGCGAACCGTCATTTTGTAAAAATCTTTAGTCACGATTCCGCCGCCAAGTCACCAAGCTATAAAGGAAAGGTATGAATGGAACATGCGCAAGAAACTTCTCCTTTTTCCTTGCACTTACAGCGGATTTTTTTTATTTTGTAATATTCGACGGTGATAAAGTGGTTTCTCTTTTGAATCCCCGGAGCGTTTGCCAAACAATTCATTAAATGAGTGCAGAATTTGTGTTTGTCTCCCGAAATTTATAATAAAATAGGGCTCTCCACTTTCGTGGCGCTGGATCTCGAAACCACCGGTTTAAATGCCGGTGCACATGAGATTCTTGAGATCGGTGCTGCGCGTGTAGAATCCGGAAGAATCACGCAAACCTTCGATCGGCTGGTTCAAATTCGGGGGGAGTTATCGTTACAGATTACGCATCTCACGGGCATTTGTGAACAAGATCTGCGTAATCAGCCTCCGATCGAGGAACTCCTGCCGGAGATAATGGATTTTGTGGGAGATTCCCCGATTATGGGACATAACATTGATTTTGATATGGGTTTTTTGGACGAGAAAATCAGCACGTCGTCCCCTTTGTTTCAGCGCGAAAACCCTCTGGATCGCTTGCAAAACCCCCGGCTCGATACACTGCTCCTCGCAAGAGCTCTTTTGCCCCGGATCAAAAATCACCGCCTGGAAACGCTGGTACAATTTTTTGAAATCCCGGTTCGGAATAAACACCGTGCTCTGGACGACGTGCAAGCCGAAATCCGGCTTTTCGACGCGTTGCTTCGGATGCTCCTTTCGGCGCCTCCCGGCGTTTTAAAGCAATTTGTCCGAATCGTGGCTCCCCTGACAGACGGAACGGCTCATTTAATTCAACGGGCGTTTCAACTCGTACAAACCGGAGCAGAACAGGTTCCGGGCGTTCCTAACCAAATTCTGCAAAAAATCCCGCGGCTTAACAATATTATTGGCGAAAATGCGCCGTCCGGCGCGCGCAAAGAGAAAGAAAAAATGGATGAAGATGAAGTTGCGGCCATTTTTGACAGGGGCGGGTTATTTAATCAGGTTCGGTCTGATTTTGAGAAACGAGGCCAGCAGATTAACATGGTCCGGGGTGTCTGCCGGGCGTTTAACGAGAAGGCTTTTTTTCTGGCCGAAGCGGGTACCGGCACCGGAAAGTCTCTGGCGTACCTCGTACCGTCTATTCTGTGGGCACAAAGGCATCCGCTGGAAAATGGCCGCGTGGTGGTCTCGACGAATACCAAAAATCTGCAGGAGCAAATCTTTTTTAAAGATTTGCCCTTTTTGTTTCGACATCTTCCGGAACCGTTCCGTGCCGTTTTACTGAAAGGACGGAACAATTACATCTGCATCGACCGGTGGAAGAAATTTTTAGCGGATGCTCAAGAAGAAGTCATGCCTGCCGGTGAACGCTGGGAACTGCTGCCTGTGGTAACGTGGATGGATGAAACCGTCACGGGGGACATCGAAGAAAACAGCGGTTTTCATGTGCAGTTTCACACGGAGCTGTGGTCGCGGCTGCGGGCCGATGCTCATTTTTGTCCCGGGCAGCGCTGTCCCTATTTTCAGCAATGTTTTGTCACGCGGGCGAGGCGGGCGGCCCGGCAGGCAGAATTGGTCGTGGTGAACCACTCGCTTCTGCTCAGCGATCTGTCTGCCAATCGATCTGTTTTGGGGGAGTATCCCAATTTGATTCTGGATGAGGCTCACAATCTGGAAGCCGCTGCCACAAAATACTTGGCTTTGGAGTTAAACCGTTACACGATTGAACGGTTCTTGCATCAATTGTATCGATTTGTGGGGAAGGAAGTGGGCCTTCTGCCGCTTCTTCGCGATCAACTGCATTTCTCGTCTATCGAAGAATCACAAAAAAATACATTACTCACGATTGTTTACAGATTGGTTCAAATTGCCGGACAGACGGAAAAAAGCTGCGGGCTGTTTTTTGGGCAGCTCAGCGAAAAAAGCTGGGAGTTCAATTTTGCACATCGGGCAGCGCTGACGGCAAAGATTCGCTACCGCAAATGGGAAGACGTATACGGCGCGCTTGGGCCTGCCGCTGATGATTTTGTAGAGTCCCTGCAGAGCGTGCGGCGGGATTTATCCCGGCTTCTGGAAAATCTTTTGCTTCTTTCCGAAACGGTTTTTACAAATCTTGAAATGTTTTGCTCCCAGACGGAGGGTGCCAAAAATCAATTGCAGGAAATTCTGGAAACGTTTCAACGGCTTTTGGAAACTCCCGGAGATGATTTTGTGTACTGGTGCGAACCGGCCGCCAGTGAAAGGAAGCAGGAATCCCGATTAAAAGCGGCCCCGCTGCGTGTGGCTTCCGTTTTAAAAAATCGCCTTTATGAACCGCTCCAGACCCTCATCCTCACATCCGCCACACTCACCGTCGGTGAACAATTCGATTATTTTAAAAATCGTGTGGGACTGTCGTTTGTGGAGCCGGACCGCCTGTTGGAGCGCACGTATGATTCTCCGTTTTACTACGACGATCAGGTCCTGTTGGCCGTTCCGGCGTTTCTTCCGGATCCAAGGGATCCCCATTTTGTGGCGGCTATTTCCGGACTGGTTCGCCGCCTCATTTCGGAAACGCGCCGCGGCACACTGATTCTGTTTACCTCTTATGAAATGCTGAAGCGTGTTTATAGTATCATTCAGCCTCTGTTGGAAGCGGAGGGGATTCTCACGCTCGCTCAGGGGAAGGACGGCTCCCGAAATTCGCTGGTACGCATTTTTCAGGAGGAAGGATCGGCCGTTCTGCTGGGGACCAACAGCTTCTGGGAGGGGGTGGATATTCCCGGGAAGCCTTTGGAAATACTGGTGTTGACGAAGCTGCCGTTTGAAGTTCCGGCTGAACCCGTTTTTCAGGCCTGGATGGAAGAAATTGAAAAAAGAGGGGGAAATCCATTCTTTCAGCTTTCCGTGCCGATGGCGGTGCTGAAATTCAGGCAGGGTTTCGGACGGCTGATTCGAACGGGGAGCGACCGGGGAATGGTGCTCATTCTGGATAATCGCGTGCTGCGGTTTCAATACGGAAAGATCTTCCTGGAATCCCTGCCCTTGGAAGCGGCGGTCTTTGAAGAGGAGGAAACCCTGCTGGCGCGCGCCCATCGGTGGTTCGAGTGAAAAATGAAGCTCAGATTGAGATTTAGAAATGGCCTGGTTTTTTCGCAGACCTAACGCCTGCGGAACCTGCCTGTGCTAAAATTTCAGAGGTTTTTTATGAAAAAAATTATCATAGACGGCGGCAATTTGACGCCGGAAGATGTACGGGCCATTGCGTACGAAAAAGCCCCTGTGGCACTTTCGGAAAAAGCCGGAGCAAATATTCAGAAGGCGCGGGCTGTGATTGAAAAAGCCGTTCGGGAACACCGCACAATCTACGGTGTGAATACCGGTTTCGGCAAACTGAGCGATGTGCACATCTCGGATGACAAAATACTGGATTTGCAGATTAATTTGCTGAGAAGTCATTCGGCGGGTGTGGGGAATCCCATCCCGGAAGAATGGGTTCGGGCAATCATGGGCATCAAAATCAATAGCCTCGCCCGTGGGTTTTCCGGCGTGCGTCTGAAACTGGTGCAGTTGCTGGCAGATATGCTGAACCGGGGCGTGCACCCCGTTGTTCCGGAAAAGGGCTCGGTGGGCGCTTCCGGCGACCTGGTGCCGCTTGCGCATCTTTCGATTGTGCTGATCGGGCAGGGCGAGGCGGTCTTTAACGGGAAAAGGCTTCCGGGGGCAAAGGCTTTGTCGGAAGCCGGTCTGGAGCCGATCCGGCTGCAGGCGAAGGAGGGAATATCACTCATCAACGGCACGCAGTTTATGGCAGGACTCGGCGCACTGGCGCTTTTGCGGGCCGAAAATCTGGCCCAAAATGCGGACATCATCGGTGCGATGAGCGCAGAGGCGATGCTGGGATCGGATGTCCCGTTTGATCCGAGGATTCAGGAAGTACGCGGGCTTCAGGGCCAAAAAATCTCTGCCGCCAATCTGGCGGCTTTTATGAAAGGAAGTGAAATCCGGGAATCCCACCGGGGATGTTCGCGTGTGCAGGATGCTTACAGTCTTCGTTGTATGCCGCAGGTTCACGGCGCCGCACGGGAGGCGCTTGCTTATGGAAGGCACATCATTTCGACGGAAATAAACGCCGTGACCGATAATCCGCTTGTCTTTCCGGAGAGCGGAGATGTCCTGTCCGGTGGGAATTTTCACGGCGAGGCCATTGCCATGGCTCTCGACATGCTGGCCATTGCCGCTGCCGAGCTGGCGAATATCTCCGAGCGGCGGATTGCTTCCTTAATGGATTCGAATATGAGCGAGCTGCCTCCCTTTATCGCCTATGTGCCCGGGCTGCATTCGGGTTTTATGATCGCTCAGGTCACCGCGGCGGCCCTGGTTTCTGAGAACAAAGTGCTGGCGTACCCGTCTTCGGTGGATTCGGTGCCCACGTCGGCGAACCAGGAAGATCACGTGAGCATGGGGTCGATCGCCGCTCGAAACGCATTATCGATTGTTGAAAACACCGAGAATGTGCTGGCGATAGAAGCTCTCTGCGCGGCGCAGGGCATCGATTTACGCAGACCGCTGCAGCCGGGACGGGGGACAATGGCGGCCTTCCACACCCTGAGGAAAAATATTCCCCGATTGCAGGAAGACAGACCCCTTGCGCCGGAAATCGGGAGAGCGGCGGAAATGATCCGGGCAGGGGAATTCACAAAGGCGGTTCAATCATTCATGAATAATTCGCAGTCAATCAAAATAGGAGTCTGATATGTCTTTTGAAAAAGTCCGGAAAGAAGCGTTAACCTTTGATGATGTCCTGCTGGTGCCTGCAAAATCCAATGTGCTTCCGAAAGAAGTTGACACCAAAACGCGGTTAACCGGTAAAATTGAGCTAAACATTCCCCTGGTCGGGGCCGCGATGGACACGGTCACCGAAGCGCGGCTGGCGATTGCCCTGGCGCGTGAGGGCGGGATTGGCATCATCCACAAAAATATGTCCATCGAGCATCAGGCCGGGGAGGTGGACCGGGTGAAACGCTCGGAAAGCGGCATGATTGTCGATCCGATTACACTGCCGCCGGAAGCGTCGCTGCAGGACGCTTTAGATGTGATGAAACGGTACCGGATTTCCGGAGTTCCAATCGTAAAAAATGACAAATTGGTCGGTATTTTAACCAACCGCGATCTGCGTTTCATCACAAACATCGACCGGAAAATTGAAGAGGTCATGACAAAAGATCGCCTGGTGACGGCTCCCGAGGGTATTTCATTTGAAGAGGCGGAAAAACTTCTCCAGGAGTACCGGATTGAAAAATTGCTGATCGTCGATGAGGAGCGCCGGTTAAAGGGGCTGATTACCGTCAAAGATATTCAGAAGAAAAAAGATTTCCCGAATGCCTGCAAGGATGATCTGGGGCGGCTGCGTGTGGGGGCGGCCGTCGGCGTTTCGGCAGATGTGTTTAAACGGGCGGAAAAACTCATAAAAGCCGGTGCCGATGTCATTGTGGTGGACACCGCCCACGGACATTCGCAGGGCGTGCTGGAAACGGTGAGAGCCTTAAAAAAGCGATTCCCCCAAACCGATTTGATTGCGGGAAATGTGGCCACAACCGAAGGAACCGAGGACTTGATCAAAGCCGGTGTGGATGCGGTAAAAATAGGGATTGGCCCCGGCTCCATTTGTACCACACGCGTGGTGGCCGGGGTCGGCGTTCCGCAGATCACAGCCGTGATGGATGCTTCCGCCGTGGCACGTCGATATGATATTCCGATTATTGCCGACGGCGGCATTAAATATTCCGGCGATATTGCCAAAGCGATTGCCGCCGGGGCCGATTCCGTGATGATTGGAAATCTTTTTGCGGGAACGGAAGAGAGCCCGGGCGAAACCATTTTGTATGAAGGCCGAAGCTACAAAGTCTACCGGGCGATGGGTTCGATATCGGCCATGAAAGAGGGCAGCGCCGACCGGTATTTTCAGGAATCTCAATCCCAAAAATTGGTGCCGGAAGGGATCGAAGGGAGAGTCCCCTACAAAGGAAAATTCGGTGATGTGGTTTTTCAAATGATCGGCGGTTTGCGGGCTTCGATGGGATACTGCGGTGCGCACACCATTGAAGAGATGAAAACCAAAACCCGTTTCATACGCATCACGTCTGCCGGATTACGTGAGAGTCACCCGCACGATGTCATTATCACAAAAGAGGCGCCTAATTATCGGGTGGGGTAAAAAATAAAAAAGCGCTCACTTGTGAGCGCTTTTAAACAAGAAACCGGGGTCTCGTGCCATACCGGAATTAGGGGGAGTTACCAGTCATGACAGATCACCCGGTTTCAAAACATTATTGCCAATGGTTGACAAGCTGTGTTAATTTGGATTTCTTGTTCGCCGCATTGTTTTTGTGAATAATGCCCTTCACAGCCAGTCGATCCAGAATTGAAATGGCATTATTTAAATTCGCCGAAGCGATTTCTTTCGTTTCGGCCAGACGCACCTTTTTAATGGCCGTCTTCATCAAAGAGCGGTAATGTTTATTTCGTAATCGTGCTTTTTCGTTCGTTCGAATTCTTTTTATTGCCGATTTATGATGTGCCATGAACTCTCCTTATTTTTAACAACTGTAAATATAAAAAATTTTTTGTTACTTGTCAACAAAAATTTTGTTTTAAAATAGAAAATCGCGCCAAAATCTTTTTGGGGTCAGGAAAATGTCTGGCATTTTTTGAAGGTATTGTGTATATTTCCTTATGATATCACAGGTTAGATTTTAAATGGAACAGGACAAATCATAAATGAATCCTTGTGAATCAGGCAGGGAGTATCGATTTAAATGAAAATGGCTGTTTGGGCAATTTTGTGTATTCTACCCGGATTTTTTTTGCTCCTTCTTTTACTTCTGTTCACAAAAACAAAAATTTCCGGAAAAGCCGATTTAACGGAATCCGAAAAAAATTATCATATTTTGTTTCACTTTATTCAAAGCATTTTAAAAATTCGGGTTGATTTTTTTGAAAAAAGCCAAACGGTTGATTTTTTTATAGGGGGGCGGCGTGTTTACCGGAGGTCTTTATCGGCCGAAAAAAAAGGCCGGAAAACGCATGAAAAGAGAGCGGGAACACTTAAAGATAAAAAAACGGCCTTAAAAGGAAAAGTGACGCTTTTGAAAGAGATTTGGCCGCCGGGAAAATCGTTCCTCAAAAAGCTTTTTTCTCAATTTAAGCAGTTTCGCTTAAGCGGTAATATTCATTTTGGGCTGGGTTCTCCTTCAAGAACGGGCATGTTTTTCGGCTATTGGCTGGCGCTTAAACGGTTATTGCCTGTTTCTTCACTCGATGTTCAGCCGGAATTTTTTAAAGAAGGGGCTTCCGGATGGATTGCCGCAGAGTTCAGGGTCCGGTTATTCAATCTTTTAATCGCCGGCATTCCATTCTGGCTGAAAATTCGGAAAATACAGAAAAGATAACAAAACGAAAGGGAAAAATATGCAGCTCGAAGCCGTCCTTAAAAATGTCCTTTCAGAATTGCACGAAATGGTGAAAACCGAAACGGTTGTGGGGGAACCCATTCAAGCCGGCGATTCAGTTGTGATCCCGGTTTCAAAGGTTTCTGTCGGATTTGGTGGCGGAGGAGGCGTTCGCTCTGAAAAGAACAAAGAGGGGAAAGACGATGGTACGGCTCTTGCAGGAGGAGCCACTATCGAACCGGTGGCTTTTATTGTGATTGCGAACGGCAAAGCACAGCTTCTTTCTCTGACCAAGGGAGAAAATTTTAACTGGGGCAAGGTGGTCGATTTAATCCCGGATTTGCTGAATCAAGTCAAAGATTTAACAAAAGGCAAGGGGAAAAAAGCAAAGGAAAAAGAAAAGGAATAAGCGATGCGGTCGGAAAAAACGCCATGAAGCGGCGTGAAAAGCCTCTTTTAATAAGGGAATGAAAATGCCCGGAAGAACAAAAAAATCCCAGCTTGAATTATTCAACAAGCAGGCGGCTATTTCCGTTGAGGAACGGTTGAATCAACTGGAAGAGGAAATCCGGAAGGCGCTAAAGTCCGGTGATTTAAAGCGCGCGGAGGCGCTGATCGAAGAACAGCGAACCCTTTTGGAGAGCCAAATGTCTTCCGGTCCGAAATCGTGAGTTTTGGGTTGATATTCAGGCAATTCTTTTTTAATTTAAATGCTGATATGAATGATTCTAAATCTAACATTGGGAGTTTTAAAATTGATGCCGTTTGAAATTGTAATTGGCCTGGAAGTTCATGCGCAGCTTTCCACAGGCTCCAAAATCTTTTGTTCCTGCAGCACAGAATTCGGTGCCCCCCCCAACACACATGTGTGCCCCGTTTGTATGGGCCTTCCCGGCGTGCTGCCTGTTCTTAATAAAAAAGTGGTTGATTATGCCATTCGCATGGGAATCGCCACGAATTGCACAATTTCCCAACATTCTGTTTTCGCCCGAAAAAATTATTTTTACCCCGACCTGCCCAAAGGCTACCAGATTTCTCAATATGAAGAGCCCTTGTGTGAGAATGGCTCTATTGAAATTGAAATGGACGGGCACCTCAAACGGATTGGGATTACCCGTATTCATATAGAAGAAGATGCCGGAAAGTCCGTCCACGCAGAAGAATTTGTGAGCAAAAATGAAACGCTGGTAGACCTCAATCGCTGCGGAGTGCCTTTGATTGAAATTGTGAGCGAGCCGGACATGCGTTCTCCGCGGGAGGCGTACCTGTATCTGTCTGCCCTCAAGCAAATTTTGGCGTACCTGGAAATTTCGGACTGCAACATGGAGGAGGGAAGCTTACGGTGCGATGCCAATGTGTCGCTTCGGCTGACCGGCGCAAAAGCCCTTGGGGTGAAAACCGAAGTGAAAAATATGAACTCGTTTCACGGCGTTGAAAAAGCACTCGAATATGAGATTGAACGCCAGAAGGAAATATTATTAAAAGAGGGGAAAATTACACAGCAGACGATGCTCTGGAACGCCAGGGAAGGTAAAATCGTGCCCATGCGTTCCAAAGAAGAAGCCCACGATTACCGTTATTTCCCGGAACCGGATTTGGTTCCGGTGGATGTAGATCGAAAATGGGTGGACGATATCGCACATGAATTGCCCGAGTTGCCGCTGCAGCGAAAACGGCGCTTTATCCGGCAATATTCTCTTCCCGATTACGATGCGGCGGTTTTAACGGTTTCCAGACATCTGGCGAATTTCTATGAGGAATCGGTTAAACTTTACAACGATACAAAAAAACTCAGCAACTGGGTAATGGGTGAAATGCTGCGTTTTTTAGGCGAACGAAAACTGGAGATTCAGGATTCTTTGATCACGCCCCAAAATTTGGTTGGACTGCTGCAGTTGGTCGACCGCGGCACGATCAATACCGGCACGGCGAAATCCATTTTTGACGAAATGGCCGAAACCGGCAAGGCGCCCCAAAAGATTGTTGAGGAAAAAGGACTGGCACAGGTCAGCGACGCATCCGAACTGGATGCGATTGTGGTTGAAGTGATCGAAGCCCATCCGAATGAATTGGAAAAATACCGTGCGGGCAAAGAAAATCTCATTAGCTTTTTCATGGGCCAGGTCATGAAGGCCACTCGCGGCAAAGCCAATCCAAAATTGGTGAACGAATTACTGCGCAAAAAATTGGCAGAAAAAAGGGGATAAGAAAATTTTTCATGACCCTTTTAACTTCTTACTGAAACGGCATTAGGGATGATTGAATTAAGACAACTCACGCGCACATTTGGAAATCTTATGGCTGTGGATCATGTGACATTTACTGTTCCGTCCGGTCAGGTGTGCGGCTATTTAGGCCCCAACGGAGCGGGGAAAACAACTACGATCAAAATGCTGACAGGATTGATTCGCCCTGCCGGCGGGACGGCCGTGATTGAAGGGTTTGATATTTTAAAAGAACCGATCGAAGTGAAAAAGCGGATCGGCTATGTACCGGAATCGGGGGCTCTTTATGAAAAACTGACTCCGATGGAATATTTACAGTTAATCGGTCGTTTGTACCATATTGAAGAAGCGCACCTGAAGCATCGCATCGATGAGTTTCTCCAGCTTTTTCAGTTGGAAGGCAAGGAAAACCAGCGAATGGACGCCTTTTCAAAAGGCATGAAACAAAAAATTGTGATCGTGTCCGCCCTGCTCCATAATCCGGATGTCATGTTTTTCGATGAGCCCCTCAACGGTCTGGATGCCGGTTCCGCCCTTTTGGTGAAGGAACTGATCCGGAAATTAGCCGATCAGGGGAAAACGATCTTTTACAGTTCACACATCCTGGAAGTTGTGGAAAAGATTTGCGACCGTGTCGTCATTCTCGACCATGGGAGGATTGTAGCCGACGGCAGCATTCAGGATTTGCGCCGGATGACGGCAGAGTCTTCGCTGGAAGATATTTTCAGTCAGGTCACACATTCCGAAGATATGGAAGAGATTGCCGAAGCCTTTTCAAAATTGATTACGTCGTGATGAAAGCCATGTTCCGGAAACTCCTGCAAAAATATGCCATTGACCCCATCCAACTGAAAGCGCTTTTTGTGGCCAGCCTGAAAATGGATTTTCGGAAAAAAGGCTTTTCCCCCAAGGGACGCTCCCAGAAAGCCACCTTCTGGTACACCATTTTATCTTACGGAATGATCAGTATTTTCCTGGCAGCCGGTGTTTTCAAAGTCACGGATGTCGCCTCGTATTCATTTTTGATTCTCACGGTGTCGATGCTCATGATGGCCATGGCCATCATAATCGAATTTCATGAAATTATCGTGAACCCGCTCGATGCGGACATCCTGTCCCATCGGCCGATTTCATCCCGTACCTTTTTTATAGCAAGACTGGCCAATCTTTTTTTCTATGTCACGACGATGGGGGCGGCGCTTACGTTAGTCCCGGCGGTTATAGGCATCTGGGTGAAAGGCAGTCACTGGAGTTTCTTCCCGTTATTTTTTACGATTAGCTGGTTGGCCAACTTAAGTGCGGCTGCTTACATGATTCTCCTGTACACATTTCTTATAAAAATTGTGAATTACGACCGCTTAAAAGATATTCTGGCCTATATTCAGATTGCATTTACTTTTTTGATGATTCTGGGCTACCAATTTGTGCCGCGAATGAGTGAGCACATCCAATCCGGGCAGATTGCTTTTGCGTTTAAAAGCGCGTGGAATTTTGTGATTCCTTCCGCCTGGTTCACAGGACTCATGGCCGGAATGATGTCCGGATTCAGCCTTCATTTTCTGGCGCTGTCTGTCATGGCAATCGGCAGCACCATTATTTTGTTGATGATCGCGTTTCGGAATATTTCACTGCAATATGCCGGTTACCTGCAAAAAATTTCGGAAAAAACAGAACGATTTGAAAAAACGCCGAAGCAGAGAATCAGAACAGTTGCGGCGAAAAAGCGCTGGCGGTTTGGGTGGATTAAACCGGGAGAAGAAGAGATTGGCTATGAACTCACCGCCCGGTATTTGCGGCGGGATCGAACGCTCCGAACGCGGCTGTTTCCTTCGTTTGGTATTCCTCTGGCCATGCTCGTTTTTTTCCTGTATGACGGCTCGTTAAAAGATCCCTTCTCCAATACGGCCGGGTTCAACACGATATTTCCACTGATTTTTCTGGTGTATGTGGCGTTTTTCTTTCATGAAATTATCTCCACGTGCGAAAATTGGTCGGCCTCCTGGATTTATTGGTCGGCGCCCGTGCAGAAGCCGGCCGGAATTTTCTGGGGAGGTGCCAAGCTTTTTCTTTCGCGTTATGTGCTGATTTATTTTTTGATCATTCTGGCCATTCTAACCATCAAAATGTCATTGGTGCACGCATTTTGGGTGACGCTCATCAATGCGGTTATTTTTTTGGATTATTTTTTGTTTTTGGCGTTATTCAATTCACACTATCCGCTTTCCCGCCCTTTCGAGCGGGGACAATCCAACATGAGGTTTTTGTTTTCGATGCTTCTTTTGCCGGTTTTTGTGTTTGGCGGCGGCTTGGAATACCTGGTGTTCCGATTTCCCGAATTTCTGCTGCCGGCCATTCTGATTCTGCTGGCGGTTTTTTTCATTCTCTGGAAATGGGCCGATCACCTGATCGATCAGCGTCTGAAAAAGTTGGAATACGGGGCGTAACTTGAGAAATTTAAACGATTGAATGGGCTGATATCGCCCTTACAAATTAAAGCAAGGCTGACCCATGGTATTAGATCGAAGCTTTCAACTGCCCAACCGCCTGAAGGAGTTCACCTCCTTTTTGGTGATGGACGTTCTCGACCGGGCAAATGAATTGGAACGCAGGGGGCATCCCATGGTCCATCTGGAGGTTGGTGAACCGGACTTTAAAACACCCCGAAAAATTCTTGAAGCCGGGCAAAAGGCTTTGGCAGAGGGCAAAACACACTACACCCCCAGCCTGGGCATTTATCCGCTGCGGGAAGCCATCTCCGAGTGGTACCGAAAAAAGTACCGTGTGACGGTCTCTCCGGAGCGAATAATCGTCACCATGGGGACGTCCCCCGGCCTTCTGCTCATTTTATCGACTCTGCTGAATCCGGGGGACGAAATCATTTTGACCAATCCGGGTTATGCCTGCTACGCCAATTTTATTCGCTATTTGGAGGGTGTTCCCGTTTTTGTAAAGGTGCAGGAGGCAGAGGGGTTTCAGTGCCGGACGGCTTACATCAGAGCCAAAATTACGGAACGCACCCGCGCGATTTTAATCAATTCACCGTCGAACCCGACCGGCCATCTGCTGCCGCCCGAAGAAATGGCAGAGATTTCCCGCCTCCGTTTGCCCGTTATTTCCGACGAAATTTACCACGGACTCGTTTACGGAGAAAAGGCGCATTCGTTCCTGGAGCTTTCACAGGACGCTTTCGTCTTAAACGGATTCTCCAAATATTTTGCGATGACGGGCTGGCGGCTGGGGTACATCATCGTTCCGGATGAATACGTGCGCCCCATTCAGAAACTGCAGCAGAATTTTTTTATTTCGTCGAACACGGTGGCCCAGTATGCCGGCATTGTGGCTTTAAACGAAGAGCATCCCGAATTAGAAGAGATGAAGCAGAAGTACAATAAACGGCGAAAATATATGATTCAGCGATTGCGGGAAATGGGTTTCGGAATTGCCGTTGAACCGACAGGTGCCTTTTATGTCTTTGCAAATGCCGGGAAGTTTACGGATGATTCATTGAAATTCTCATTTGAATTATTGGAGAATGCTCACGTGGCAGTTGCGCCGGGAATCGACTTTGGCAGCAATGGCGAGGGCTACATGCGGTTTTCGTACGCCAATTCTCTGGAAGCCATTGAAAATGGCATGAATCGGCTGGAGGCGTATTTGAAGAGTCGATCCCGGCCGGTCAGGAGAAGCAGTCTCTGAAGACTTGAAATTCAAACGGTTGATTGATCATGAAAAAAGAACCGCCTGGACAGATGTCGCTATTTTCTTCGGGTGAAGATCGTTTGCTTAAGCTTCGCGGAAGAGAAGATTTCGAGGAATGGGAAGACAGATATCTGGCGCCTTACGCAGCCAAAAGTGCCGAAAAAAATGCCACCCGGTTTTATATCGAGGATGAACATCCCTACCGCACCAATTTTCAGCGCGACCGGGATCGAATCATCCACTCGCGTTCTTTTCGGCGGTTGAAACACAAACGCCAGGTTTTTATGGTGACGACGGGCGACCACTACCGGACCAGGCTTACCCATACGCTGGAAGTGGCCCAGATTTCCAGAACGATGGGGCGAAGTCTCGGCCTGAACGAGGATTTGATCGAAGCCATCGCCCTGGGACACGACATTGGGCACACGCCTTTCGGGCATATGGGAGAAGAAGTGTTTCATAAAATTCTTCGGGGCGCTGAAACCTTGGAGGGTGCGCTGGATGGCAAAGATCTGGGCGGCTTTAAACACAATTACCAGAGCGTCCGCGTGGTGGATGATCTGGAGAAAAAATATGTCTTCGAGGGCCTGAATTTAACGGGAGCCGTGCGGGAGGGCATTCTAAAACATACGCACTTAAACAGACATCAGATTCAATATCCAAACTGGAACACCTCGCATCTTTTCATGGATCAGGATGTCTCTGTAACACTCGAAGGTCAAATTGTGGCCATCTCGGATGAAATCGCACAGCGCACGCACGATCTGGAGGACGGCATTCGCGCCGGACATGTGGCCATTGACGAGATTCGCAAAGTTGATATCATTCGTTACGTTGAAGAAGCCGGGCTGCGCCCCGGTGAGGACGAATTCCTCTACATAAACAGTCTGATTAAACGGCTGATTCATGTTCTGGTAACCGATGTGTTGGAGGAATCCCTGAATCGACTGGAACATTTTTATCGGAAGAATCACCGCTGGAGTTTTTTCAATGAATCGATTATCAATTTTTCAGCGAAGATTGATCCGCTGCAAAAGGATCTGGATCATTTTATCGATCAAAAAATTATTCGTCGTCCCGGAGTTTACTGGGCGGACAATCTGGCCGTATTGGTGATTCGGCAATTGTTCAGGGCTTACCTGAAATCTCCCGGAGAAATGCACAGCTACCCGACCCATCAATATTTTCAGGGTAAATTCAGAGAGGCTGGATTTCGGGTGGAAAACGGCGATCCTTCCGCAATTCAAAAAAATTCAGACTTCATCCGACTTATTGCAGATTACATCGCCGGCATGACCGATAGTTTTGCCGTGAAAGAGTACGAGCGTTTGTTCGGATAAACAAAATGAGGGGGTATTTCAAATTTATTAGGGCTTTGCGGCTATTCATTTTTTTGGTTTAAAATTACTTGATTTTGGAATCCTATTTTTTTATATTAAATATATTTTTAATATGAAACCAGGAAAGGAAAAGCACATTGGTCACAATTTTGGCTGATCAACAAATTTGCTCTAAATACAAGAATCAAAGCGTTCGGCGGATAGATTTTAAAAGTGCACTTTTGTCAAAGTGCACTTTTTTTATATCCATGAAAAAAGGAGATTTGAATTGCCCTACAATCTGAAGATATTAATGGAATTACAGCAGATCGATACACGCCTCAAGCAGTTGGAGACTTTGCGGGGTGATTTACCGCTTCAATTGAGTCGGTTAAAAGATAATTTAAACGATAAACAATCTTACTTAGAGGAAAGAAAGAAAACTCTTGAAGAGACGCATAAAAAAAAGCATCAGGCGGAATTAGACATAAAAGTCTGGAGGCAAAAGGAGGAGAGATACCACAACCAGTTATTCAGGGTGACGTCTAATCGAGAATATGATGCCATTCAGCTCGAAATCGAAACTGCCAAAGAAACAATCGACGGGCAGGAGACTGTTTTTTTGGAAGCCACTGAATTAGAGGAATCACTGGATGCCGAAATTAAAGACCTGATAAATGAGATTCAGAAGATCAAGGAAGAGTTAGAAGACGTAAAAAAAGAATTTCAGGAAAAACTGAACGTTACAAAAAAAGAAGAATCTAATCTTCAAAAGCGGCGAGAAGAGTTGATCCATGATTTAGATGTTCCGGTTTATCGAATGTACGAACGCATTCGGAAGGGAAAACAGGACGGTATCGCCGTGATTCAGGTCGCTGAAAATGCCTGCGGAAGATGCCGGCAGGCCATCCCCCCGCAAAAAATCCTGGAAATCCGGCGTATGAACAGAGTCATGGTGTGCGAAGGGTGCGGGCGGATTTTGGTCTGGCAGAATGATGAATAGAAAACAAAAACACCCCATGTGTTTTAAAAAGGGTGGCCCGGACGGCTTCGCGAAGCAGCAAGCGCGCCGGACGGCCAGCCGGCAGGTTCAGGTGCAAATCGTTCAATTCAGGGCATCGGGTTAACAAGGAACTTTTTTGCCAAATGGGATTAAAACTAACGGCTGTTATCGACGGGGCATCCAGAGGAAATCCCGGGGATTCCGCCATCGGAGTTCTTGTTCGGGATGAAGATGGCCGGGAAGTTCTTAGAATTTCACGAACGATTGGCTCAACCACCAATAACGTAGCAGAATACACGGCCTTGATTACCTGTCTCGAAAGTCTGAAAGATTATAAAATTGAAGAATTGACCATCAAAACCGATAGCCAGCTCATGGCGCGCCAGTTGATGGGTTTTTATAAAGTGCGCGATTTTAAACTGAAGGCATTGTTTCAGAAAGTCCGTGAATTGATTCAGGAAGCAAAATTCCCCGTTCACATTGAAAATGTTTCCCGCACAGAGACCAAAGAAGCCGATCAGTTAGCGAATCAGGCGCTGAATCTGGCCGGGATGTAAAAGGCACGGGTTTTTAATAAAATGGAAAGCCGCCGTATTTTTAGAATGTATTGGGTATTCCTCGTCTGAAGCAGGTCAGGTGATCGCCCGGAATATTGTATTCCGGGAGGAAAGTCCGGACTCCACAGGGCAGGACGGCCGTTAACAGCGGCTCCGGGTGACCGGAGGAAAGTGCCACAGAAAAGACACAGCCAATCCGTCCCGCCACGGCGGGAGTCATGGAGGCAACGGTGAAAAGGTGGGTCAGCCGCAGGCTGAATAATGTAAGAGCCCACCGGTGTTCGGGCAACCGGGCAGCCTGGTAAACCCCGTCCGGAGCAAGACCAAGTAGGAGGGGATGTCCTCCTTACAGAGGAGAAGGAAGCGGCCCGCTTCCGTTAACCCTCGGGTGGGTCGCAAGAGCCTGATGGCAACATCGGGTCGAGATAAATGATCGCCACTCCGGTTATTCCGGAGGACAGAATTCGGCTTATCGACCCGCTTCAGATGAGGATTTTTTATATGGCGGAGGCGTTCTGCATAAAAAATGATATTTCCGGAAGTTGGGATAATAGAGAATGAGACAACCCACATTATTTGAAATGGAAGAAAAAGAATTGCTTGGTTTAAAAGAAGCGAGTGACTGGGCATCCCTGTATTTAAATCGGCATATCACGACGTCAAATATAGCTTACCTGATTCAATATGGCAGGATTAAAAAACATGGAAACGACGGCAAACCGTTAATCAATATTGCAGAATTACAAAAGTATTATGATTCTTTTACAAAAGAAGCCCAATGGAAAGAAATATTAGGGGCTGATCTTAATTGGCATTTATCTTTTGTGGATTATAAAGAATCGGAAAGAACCAAGCATGTACATCGACTCCATCCCTATAAAGGGAAATTTATCCCTCAATTAGTTGAATATTTTCTTGATCCTCATACGGATGAATTTAAAAGAGAAGTTTATTTTCATAAAGGCGATATTGTATTGGACCCTTTTTGCGGCAGCGGAACCACATTGGTTCAAGCAAATGAGTTAAGCATGCACGCTATCGGTATCGATATTTCTTCCTTTAATGCGATGATTAGTAATGTAAAAATTGCAAAGCATAATTTTTCATTGCTTGCTGAAACGATAAGAAATTTAACGTTAAAACTCAGGGCGTTTCAGAAAGGAAAAAGAAATGTCTTGTTTGAAGCAGATCTTCTTAGTGAGCTCTCAAAGTTTAACTCGAACTATTTTCCTTCCCCGGATTATAAGAGAAAAGTAAGAAACGGAGAAATAAAAGAGAAAGAATATGCGGCAGAGAAGGAAAGAGAGTTTTTGAGTATTTATTATAATTTAGTAAAAAAATATCAAATCAAAATTACACAGGATAAAATAGATTCTTTTTTAGATAAATGGTTTTTGTCTCCTGTTAGAGAAGAAATAGATTTTTTGTTCGGAGAAATAAAAAAAATAAATGATAAAAATATAAAAAAAACCTTGGCCATTATATTAAGCCGGACGGTTCGATCTTGCAGAGCCACTACTCATGCGGATTTGGGCACTTTGAAACAACCTGTCACAACTTCCTATTATTGCAAAAAGCACGGGAAAATATGCAAGCCCATTTTTTCTGTTATGGGCTGGTGGAAAAGATACGGTGTAGACACCCTTAACAGGCTTCAACAATTTAATAGACTAAGAACGGAAACCGTTCAGATATGTCTGACAGGAGATGGAAAGACAATCGATATTTATGAAGAACTAAAGAAAAAAAACCCGCAATTTGCAGAAACTGTATTGACCCAAAAGATAAAAGGGATTTTTTCAAGTCCGCCTTATGTTGGGCTGATCGATTATCACGAACAACATGCTTATGCGTATGAAATATTTGGATTTGAACGAAAAGATAAACTGGAGATTGGCCCTCTGCGCAAGGGGCAGGGGAAAGAAGCGAGGGAATCTTATATCCAAGGGATAGCAGAGGTTTTGCTAAATTGTAAAAAATATCTTCAGGAAAATTATGACATTTTTTTAGTGGCAAATGACAAATATAATCTTTACCCTAAGATTGCTGCGTTGGCTGATATGGAAATTGTGAATCGCTTTAAACGACCTGTGCTGAATAGGGTGGAAAAAGACAGATTCGCTTATGCGGAAATAATATTTCATCTTAAGAAAAAGAATTAATATGGCAATAATGAAAAAACAGCGTGTTCATATCGAAAAAACCATAGGAGACAGCCTGAGAAGGAAATTTCAAACCTATAATCCGAAAACCAAAAATATGCCATTTCATTATCGCTTGCTTGGTCGTGATCGGATGGCGTTATTTTCTTTTATTCATTCTTTGAATACTACTTTCGGTACATCCATTTTTGAACCCGTTGCTGAAACATTATCCGGCGTGAATTTTATTAAAGCCCGGAAACAATATGTGGTTGGCAATAAAATAAGTGAAAAAGCGCAGCAAGAAATTCAACATATTATGAACGATCTGACTACGGGAAGGACACCAAACAAGGAAAATGAGGTTAAAAGGATTCGAAGGGTTTGTAATAGCGGGAGAACAAATACTCTAAAAACCGTTAAGGTGGATTTATATCTTGAAAGCAAAGATGGGACAATCCATTTATTTGATATAAAAACGGCCAAGCCCAATATTAGTAATTTTAAAGATTTCAAAAGAACGTTGTTAGAGTGGGTTGCCATAGTTTTATATGAAAACCCAAATGCCAGGGTTAATTCGTATATTGCGATTCCCTATAATCCTTATGAGCCAAAGCCTTACGAACGATGGACATTAAAAGGAATGCTGGATCTGGATAACGAATTGAAAGTGGCGGAGGCGTTCTGGAATTTTCTGGGCGGCACTGGTGCCTATACAGAATTATTAAATTGTTTCGAAAGGGTTGGCACTGCGTTACGTCCCGAAATTGATGCCTATTTTATGAGATTTAAATAATCCTCGGCTATTAATTGAGTAACGATAATCGGGGGATTATTTTATTAA
>BDTM01000123.1 GCA_002898015.1 bacterium BMS3Bbin03
TCCACTGTCGTGTCCGTCCACACATAGCGGATTCCGGAATCATCACCCAAATACAAGTGAGGATACAGTGAGTCGAGGCCTGTAATACCGTCCTTTTTATCAAATTGGGCAATAGGCATAAAACCAACATGATTCCCTTCCGAATCAAGCCAGGGCTCTCCCCATTGATTATCAGCCGGGTCTGCAGTGGTTCTGTAAATGCGATACCCCTCAAAATTGCAGTAACCCGTAATGGGATCAGGTGTCGTTTCGGAGACATCATCCCAGTAGAGGATTACTTTTCCGTTTTCCGAAACGGCTTTCACATGCGGCGAAACCGGATACCCTGAGCGGCAGTACTCGTTGTCGTACATTCTTTGGGCAACAATTGCAGAGCGTTTTAAGTCCTGCCGACTATCTCCATAAATAACTGCAAAAACAAAGTGAAATGTATCCTGACTTGCCCATGAAAAAGGGCCCGTCCCAAGTAGTGAATAAACACCAGGATAATAGGAATTGTGGAAACGTCCGGATGCGTCTTCGGAATCGTACCTTGGATTTAAATAGCCTGAAGAATCTATTTTGAAAAAGAACCGCTTTAGCGAGTCTGGTACCAATGTTGTGTCGCCACTCATTAACGCATACAAGATAGAATCTTTTTCTGAACGACCATAAACATCCCACGCATTAACAAAGTGCCAACTTGTTAGCAATGTATCCTGATTGGAATGGCGAATAGGTGTGTCCAAAAACTGAATCCCCCCTACCCCTGAAAAATAGGGAAAGCCAAAATTGGAATCAGAATAGGGCAGATACATATTTTCCCAACCTTTCGTGTAAAAATAGGAGAGATTCTCTCGAAAATCGTCTAAAAGAGACAAATCATATTGAATCCGACCCAATTTTTCAAATCCAAATTGGTAACCTTGAATAAGTGTCGTGGGGGCACTGGCCTGCATATAGAGCCCAAGAAAAACATTGTTAAAATTAATATTTGTTCGATTAACGCCATGAATATCGACAAAAAGAATCTTGGAGGCATAAGAATCCTTAAAATAAAACACAGAACAATTTAATTGAATGCGATGTTCTTTCAATAATTCGCTTTTGGAATTTTCAAGGACAAAAAACAAATCATTATCAGAATAAGGGTGATTTTCATTTAGTGGACCTGGCCAATATCGAAATCCATAGACATTCTTAGGCCAGGTCTTTCGAATCGAATAGGTAGCCATCAAAAAAGGATTATTTGTGTCGTTTTTAAATTCATTTGGCAAAAGGTCATTAAATTGTACTTCTCCAGAGTAATATTTCCCTCTGCTGCCTGATTTTTCCACTAATTCATCCTTATCAAATGAATCCAAAACCAGTGGCCCAGAATGGTGATTCCAATCGCCTGAAGGAATCCCAAGTAAAAGACTTACATTCCAAAAATAGAATCCATTTCTGTAAAAAGAAGAAATAAAAGGAAATTTTGTAATTTCATTTCTTTCAATAATATTCTGGCTTGCAGAAATAAGTGTTACAGGTGAGCGAGTATCCGGAATAAGTACATAGTAAAACTTCTGCCGTTCTGTATACAGACGAAATTTTCGATATGAATGAAAAAATTCCATGTTTGGAATTCCAATGCTTGGTGTCGTTGCAGTAACATCTGAAAAGGAAAATAAAAAAAATACCAGAAAAACGTTGAAGTTTAGGATATTTTTTTTCATTATTTCATTTCCTAATTTCAAAAAGGGCAATGGGGTAACTTATTTATTATTTTTGGTTTTTTGAATAAAATTAATAGGCGTTCATGTAAATGTCAACCCGAACAATTCCAGTTCCTGGGTGGGTAGAAAAAGACCAACCCCACCAAGAACCATTTATCTTGGCTTCAATTTTGTAGTATCCTGATGAGTTAATTGGAACAGAATACCAGCCGGACGCATTTGAATATGTGGAATACTTTAGTTCCCAACTTCCTTGAGATGATTGATACAGATAAACAGGCGTATTGGGCGTAATTTGGTTTCCATTCTCTATTCGGTAAGTAATTCCTTCAAATCGACCGGCAACATTGTCGGTTGATTGGACAATATTACTAATAACAAGAACAAGCAAAAATGGAAGTAGAATAAGTAGGTAGGCTATTTGTTTTTGTTTGATTGTTTGTTTGTTTGTGCTGCCATTTTTGGACCTCCTTTATTTTTGAGGTTTTCCCTATTGCCCCAATCGGTTGTATGTGAATTTCTGCTCTAATTTAACAAATTTTAAAAGATTTGTCAAGGAAAAATTTGGCACTATTTCACTCCGAGATTATTCGCTCCTGTCCGTCATTCAAATTGACAAACTATTTGATTTTCCCTTTGTGGTTGAAAATTTCTTGGTTTGAACTTGGTGGCTTTTCTTGTTTTTCGCGGGCAAATAAAAAGCCCGCTCCTGCATTTCGGAGCGGGCTTCAGAATTTTTAGATCAATTAGAACGACAAAATAAACGTAAACTGATTCACATCGTTCAGGAACCGATAGGCGTTGTAGGCATAATCGAAACTGGCCTTCATGCCGCCCAGATTGTACTTCAACCCCAGGCCGGCGGTGAAGCCGGCATCCGTGTGGGTGCGGGTGGTCCAGTTGTTCTGTCCTTTTCGCTCGATGGGCAGCCATTTGACAGGTTGTTCCGGCATGTAAGAATAGCCGGCTCGCAGCGAAAACAGATTATTCCAGATGTATTCCACACCAAAATTACCCTGTTCAAAATTATCATTCCAATGAACGCCGTCGATTTCCATAGTCATCTTGCTGGCAGGGAAATCGATTAAATCATAGGCGGCACCCAGGCGGAATGTGATCGGCAACGGATAGGGTGATGCTCCCATTTCAAAGGTGGTTCGAATTTTATCGTTCCCAAACCGCGGAATTTTTTGATAAAGATGCCCGCCGTGGAAGACCATGCTGCGGCCAAAATTTTGAATCACCATTGCGAATCTGAGACTTCTAAATCCCGTCCGATAAAGCGTGCCCACATCCAGGGCAAAGCCATTGGACGTCATATCCCAAATGGCTTCGCGAATATATTTAAGAGTAACACCCAATTGGAGCCGGTCCGTCATATTTCTGGAATAGGTAAAGCCGGCCGCCAGGCTGTACGCGCCAAAATGAAAGCCGTTTGTGCCTTCGGGATCGTCAACAGTGGTCACCAGCATTTTCCCCATCCCCAGATAGGTCGCACTGATTCCGATGGTACCCGCCGCTCCCATGGGTGCCACAAATCCGACAAAATTGTTGGCGACATCTGCAAACCAGTTTGTATAAGAAAAGATTAGTGAATTTTCTGCGAACGTGGAAAGGGCTGCCGGATTCCAGTACAAAGCCGATGCATCACTTGCATTCGCAATAAAGGCACCGCCCATGCTCATAGCCCGCGACCCTACGCCGATTTTTAGAAACTGCGCTCCGGATGTTCCCACTTTCGAAAACTGCGCCTGAACTCCGGAAGCAGTCCATCCGAATATTAGAACGATCATCAGGAGTTTAACACTCTTTTTCATGGAATCGACCTCCTTTTTCTATCAAAAAATTTTCCATTTGTCTGAATGACGCATATTGGCTTATTTCACAACGGCAAATTTAATAATTTTCTGACCAATTCCGGGAGCATCGATGTGGGCAAAATAGACGCCGCTGGCAATGTCCTGGTGGTTGTAGCTGGTCATATCCCATTTCACTTCGCCTTCATTCTTCAGATACGTCATTTCATCATACCCCTTTTTCAATTCCTGCACAAAATCACCGGATAGGGTGAAAATACGAATCGTGCAAACAGGCGGCAGATGCGTGAAGTACATAACACCATAATCGCTGGACGGCATCCAGACATTTGAAATGATGAAGGGATTGGGAACCGCTTTTATTTTATCCAGCTCGGACGCCCTTTTTATGGGGGCGATGGCTTTGGTTTTAATTAAAACGGTGTCCGATGCATCGAAACCCTTGAGTGCTGTAATGCGCCAGGTTTCGCCCTTTGTCCAGTGCGTGGAATCGTTGTCGAAGCTGAATTTGTAATCCAGATCATACTGCGGAGACGTTTCTCTCGGGCCTTTCGGCGGGCGGAAATATTTAGGATCCATGTGCCGCGGATTGGAAGTCCAGTCTTCGCTGTATTTATTTCCCGGTTCACCGTAATAGGGAATATAGGTGGTTAATTCATTCGGATCCCATTTCCCGTTTCGCCGAATGTAATCCACCCAAACCGGCCAGAGGCGCACATCGTCCGACGGATCATCCGGCGTGGTGCCCAGAGACCACAATTCAAACGGGCAGGGGGCTTTTCCGTAAGGATGTTCCCAGCCGTAAACGGAATCCCCGTCGGCATCGACCCAGCCCACAAATCGAATTTCGTAAAACCCAAAATCCTTGTTCCACGTGGCCATTCGGAAATTGGCATTGGCTTCGAAGGATTTCGGGGTCATGTGAAAGCTGTCCACGCCTGCCGTCATTTTATAAGTCACCTTGCTCGGAATATTATTGACCTTGATCGACATCCCGTCGATAATTTTTGACCAGGATTTTCCGGCCAGATCGGTTTGCTTTTCAAGCAGCACCTCACCCGTGGTCTGGTCTTTCAAATTCCAGAACGGGTTGTTTTTTTCATCTTTTTCAAAGTAAACAATATAATCATGTCCGGTGATCGACAATCGTTCCAGGATTCTTACGATTACGGCAGGGCCGCCTTCCACGCCAACACTGGCCAAACCCGTCATGTGGGACACGTCCAATTCGGGATCCGTTTCGGCCGACGGCTCGGTTCGGGGTCTGGCAACGATCTTATTGGACCGGGAACTTTCCAGCGTCACAGGAGAAGATTCCGGCTGAAAATCATAAGCCGTCACCGCATAGTAGTAATCGAGCCCATTCGTGAGCGCGGAATCCACAAAGAAGTAACGCAGTCCGGTATTGTCACCAATATGGTAATCGACCGCTTGACCGGTGGCTTCATTCACAACGGTGCGAACTTTTACATCTCCGGGTTTGTCAAATTCCCCCAACATTTCCCAGCTCCCGGAAATACCCGTTAGGCTTCGGTACACGCGGTAGCCTTCAAAATCATCCGCAATATACTTGGTGCTGGGTTCTTTTTCCTTTATAATCGGATAAAACGGATCCGGCACCGTTTCCGAGTAATTGTCCCAGATCAGCGTCACCTTTTTATCCCCTTCAACCGCTTTTAAATGGGGCGGCGGCGGTGCAGAGGGCGCCACAAATCCGGCATCATAAACCGTTTGAGCCACATCGTCGATTCGGCCCAACGCCGCCAGATTGGCATCCAGAGCCTCGCTTTTATCCCAGCCGACCATCACGGCAATCACGGTGGTGGCCGTGTCGTGCCAGGCCAGGTCGATAGGCCCTGTTGTGAGAATGAAACGCTTGTCTTCAGGCGCTTCATCCGAATCGAACGGGTACCACGTCGTGTCCCGATAATCATAGCCTTCCATCATCAGATACCGTTCAAAATCTTCGCCCGGATCGATCTGAATGGTGAATTTCTTAAAAGCCGCCAGTCCGATTTGTTCTCCCGGAAATATATCCTTTAACCAAACGGTTTTTTTGCCTGCATGAAATTCCACGGAATCGGTATTAATTTTGCCGTCATGATTGAAGTCTATCGGTCGGTCGGCTTTCGGACTTTCCAGAAAATCCACACCCAGCACACCCGGATGACGCGTCCATCCGGATTCAAACGGCACGGCATTGTATTGATACGCCATATTCCGATCCACATCAAAACCGACCATGTCGTTCGTGGCGCTGCCGATATCGCTGTCCACACAGGGTGCAATATACATATTTTTAATGGTTTTTTTATCATCCCGGATATTGATAATCTTGTATTTCAGGAAGACAATGTCCCTGAATCCTTCACCCGACCAGGCATAGCCGTGCTGAATGACCTCGATGCCGAGGGGTTTTGTATCGGCGTGCTGTTTTTGTACAAGATCGTTATAATCGCACCAGGAATCCTGTTCCGAGAGAATCTGCACACCCTGCGGCCAATCGGCCAGATCGTTTGCATCGGTACTCATGTAGATATGTTCTTTCTCATCTTCAGGCGTTCCGACAAAATTCGGATAATCATTGGGCGGCAAGCCGGGCACAAATTCAAAGCCTGCGCTGTTGGGATCATATCCCACCGTGACATACGGAATGGGTTTACCGTCTGCCGTAGAATCCACAATGCCGCCGACCCAAATACCGGCGCCGAAAATATAGTATTCATGGGAACCGGCAGGCCATTCGGCACCGGAGCCTATTCGTTCAGGATGCTGCCCAAACACGCCGTAATTTGAAATAGGCATCACCAGACGTCCGACATTGTGCTCCCGTTTTTGCCAGATGGCGGTTTTAGCCGGTTTTTGCAGCGTCAATTTTTGATGTTTGGCCGTTTTTGCCGAAGAACTGCCTGAGACAGCCACAGAAAGAATACTTAGCAAAAGAGCAAAGACAACCCCTTTGATAAATATCTCTATCGTTCGTTTCATCTGCAACTCCTTTTTTCTTCTAAAATTCAATGTGCTGCCTTTAATAATTGATCTGAAATCCAAAATGAATAATCCTTGGCGGCCCAAAATTTGAGGCCGTCCGTCTCAGGAAGTGAAAGGATTTCAGGTAGCCCAAATATTCCTCGTGCTGGCTAATATGACCATCATGGTTCAAATCTTTCACCTTTTGCCATTTCCAGGTCGGGTCACCCTCGCTGATGCCGTCCTTAAAGCTCTGTTCGTTGATGATTTCTCCCGTCCTAATCGGATCCTGTGTATAACTGTAAACATTCAGGATATTGGTTCGATTGGTCACATTAAAGATCTCCATAAACAATTGGGCGTGCATGCCAAACAGGTTGAAATCACGCGTCAGGCGCATATCCATATTGAAATACCAGGGCCTTCGTGAAGAATTTCTCTCTTCAACCGTTTCACCCTTGTAATTCGTCCGTGTGTAGGGGGTTCCGCTCCGGCTCCGGGTAATGATGTTGATTCCGGAATTCTCCAGCGGATAAAAACCGGCAATTTTGGGACCCGATTTTTTCGGTAATCGAAAATCAAAATTTATATTGATAATATGGGTGCGATCATAACCGGTCGGAAATAGTTTTTCGGGGAAGTAATACCGAATACCGGTTTCCGGGTTGGTTTCACCGGACACAAACTCATTGGCGGTTGAAAATGCCATCGTTCTTGCCTGAGAAAGACTGTACGTGGCCTGAGTCGCCCAGAAGTTGCTTAATCGCTTTGTAAATGTGAATTCAATACCCTTCGCATCGCCATACTGACGGTTATCATATTTTGAAATCGGATTCGGAACGACCGGAATATACCGAATCGTCTGGAGATCGTACATGTCTTTGAAATAACCCGTGATTTCAATCTTGCTGTTCAGCCCCAATTGGTGCGTAATACCTAATTCGTAAGCTGTTGTTTTAAGGGGATTCATGTCCGGGTTGCCGATGTAATCATAGGAACGGGCTACATCGGGATCCAGGTTGGCATAGAGATCCAGAAAATCCGGCGATTGGAAGAACTTGCCGTATTGAAAGTGCAGCACGGTTCGATCCGTAATGGGGTGCGAAATTCCCAAACGCGGGCTGATTTTCCACTTGGGCTCGGTCGGCACCAGCGGACTGAATCGATCCATTTTATCACTTCGATGCTCTTTTTCAGGATTCATGTAATCAAACCGGACCCCGGCATTCACAATTAAGCCCGGCCATTCGGCTGTATCCTGAAAATAAGCATTGAAAATCTGAGGATGTACTTCATAGTCATTGCGAAATGGATCGGGGCGCCAGGGCAGTGAATTGTAGTGACGAACGGCTTTGTGCAGCCGTCCCTCAAAACCTGTCTTTAATTGATGGTGCTGTGTAATCTGGCTTGTTAATGTAAATTTGGCACCGTAGTAGCTCAGGAAACGCTGTTCATATCGTCGCGTACTGGCACCGGCGGTCTGCCAGTTGTTATAGACCCCAAACGGATTAAAGGGATTTTGCCACTTTTGCTTCCGGTATTCCTTTGGATCGAGAGGTTTCCATGTGGGTTCAAAGAATTTGTAATCCTGCCACCAGTGAAATTTCTGATCCACAATAAGATTGCCGTTGCTGTCTCTCAAATACTTTCCGTTGGCATCTTTTTTCCAGATGCCGTCCACCAATCCGGTTTTATAATTCGTCTCAAAACGGTTGATCGTAAATTCGTAGAACGTCCTTGAATTAATCTGATGAGAAATTCCAAGATAGAACTGACTGTTCATTCGCAGATAGTTCGTGTAGTTTTCGGCCACCCAGTAATAACTTCTCTCGGGCGTTTGTCCCGTGCCGCTAAAAGGATATCTTTCCCATTGATTGCGTTCATAAAATCCGCCAAACCGCAATTGAAGCCCGGGGCTCACGTTGTAGGTAAATTTCCAGGTGGTTTCGTAGCGCTGCCGGCGATTATGATTGAGCCAATATTTGTTCGAGGCAATTTTCGGATTTAATGTCAGAAAATCATTCACGCGATTTCCATTGGCATCCAAACCATAAGGCATTTTGTAACCTTCATTAATCAATTGCTGAATTTGATTGTCCATTTTTCTGGGATCCGACACCCCTTGTAAACCCAGAACAAGCGATGTAAAGAAACGAATCTTTTTGTTTGTGAAGGGAACAGGACCGCCCAGCGAAAGTTCATGACTGTCGTAATCAAAATCCAAATCTTTGGAAAGCAGGTTTGTGCCGTTATCCGTGGTGTACCGGTAAAACGCCGAGAGCCTGGGGCCTCCGGATTTTGTAATCACATTCACCACACCGGACATCGCTTCACCATATTCAGCGTTAAATCCGCCCGTAATGACCTGGACTTCTTCGATGGCGATGTTGCTTAAGGTGACGGCCTGCCCGCCGCTTAAGGGATCATCCACCTGTAAACCGTCCACCATCCAAGCGATATCATTCCCCATGCCGCCGCGAAAGTGCGTGCCGTCCACACCGGCCGTGCTGGCAATGACGCCGTTAAACGTCCGGATGGGTTGGCGCATGAACTCTTCGGGTGTGACAATTCGCGTCGTGGAGGTGATATCTTTTTCAACGAGCGGACGCTCCGCCGTCACAACAATCGGCTTTCCAACCTGCAAGACGGTGGGTTCCAGTCGAAAATTAATGGACGTGCTTAAATCGGCAGACACCATTATATTTTTAACAATTTGCGGCGTGTAGCCAATCATCGAGGCTTTCAAAGCGTATCTGCCGACAGGAACATTGTTCACAAAGTAATGCCCATTTATATCCGTACTGGCCCCCATTTGTGTTCCCATAATAATCACATTGACACCGGGCAAAGGATTTCCGGTTTTTTGATCCACCACCTTGCCCTCGATCTTCCCTGTCGTCCCGGCAAAAACACTCGCCGAAAATACAAGAAGTAACCCCAGTGTCAGAACGGCTTTTGAAAATGTCTTTCCAGCCATAGGCTCATCTCCTCCTTCTTTTTTTGAATCCATAAAACTTCAGAAATGAATGACAACGTGCGGGCGGCTTCACCTCCTCTCGGTACGAATCATTTTAATATCAATTCCACTTTGCAATTGATACTCAATATTTGATTGAATAATTCCGGCAGGTGATTTTTATTTTTTGAAATATGATTTTATCACAAATTAACTAATTTATTCACCGATGTCAAGCAAAAAGTGTAAAATATTTGCCACATTTAGGACCGGCGCAGCAAAGACGCCGGAAAAATAAATTCCGGATGAAAAATTTCCAATTTTAATTCCCAAACGGCAGACGCCGGAATGGCCGGTCTTACCACCGGAAAAAATAGTTCAATTTTAGGATAAGTGTACGATTCTCTGTGCGCAGTAGTTTATTTTCCGTGCTGACCAGGTGATTATAAACCAGATAAAAATGACTTCCCAGGTTGGGTATCCAGTGAAGCCGGAAATTCAGATTCAATTCCTGATCTTCATTGTTCCACTGAACAAAAGCCCGGGCATCCAAGCGCGTGGAAAAGGCATATCGAATCCTGCTGCTCCATTCCTGTGTCTGGAAACTGCCCTCTTTCAACCGGATTCTATTCCATTTTGTATTTAAACTGATCGACAAATGCGAATTGAATTTGGTTAAACCTTCGATGGAAAGGACGGTTCGTCTGCCCGTGTAGAAATTGCCCCAATTCATGAAAAAAGCGCCGGAAAAAAACTTGCCCGGATTACTCTGGTACTGGATTTCCAGATGGTTGAACCAATACCCGCCTGCGGGGATGATAATATTGTCATAAATATTAAAGGGTTCATCCAATCTCTCAAAAGATTTCTGTATATTAAATTCGAAATAATCTTCCGATTGCGTCATAAATCCGAGCGGCCGGAGTTCATAGCCGATCGATACGGGTACTCCGGACATATCCGTGGTGTAATCGATATCAATCGGTTTAAAGATGAGCTTACGAATTCCCCATCTGCCCGGTCTTGGGGTAATGCGAAAAGCGCCTCCCCCCTGGCGAATGCCTTTTCGGCGCACGAACCCGGCTTCAGGATTAAAGCCGGGCTGGATTTCGGCATAATACCAGTATGAATCAATGAAATCATTTGGATAATCAACTGAAAAATGTGTGGCGAGATTGTTTCCGTGCAGCCCGGGTGTTTGTGTGCCGGCAAGGTAGCCGTAAAATGCAAGATTTTTATCTCCCAAAAAGTGGTTGAAATAAAGGTTGAAATCGCCCCCAAAGGCGCGATTGGTGTAGCCATTTTTGGGAATGTATTTTTGTGTGGCTATAATCCCGATTTTGGACTGACTCAAAATATTTCTTTGAATTCGGGCGACTGCAAAGTTGGTTTCAGGTGTTTCGCCTTTTTGTGCCGTTTCAATGTTTAGCAATCCGATTGAATATTTACCAGCCCGCCCTGTGAGCCGGGCGCCTCCGAGAATAGGGGTTTGTTCACCGTTTTCAGAAATTCCGATCCGGCGGCTGTAGAAGACCTGCGATGAATGTTTCCCAAATTTAAAAATATTAGCGCCTTCAAGAAAGAACTCCCGTTTTTCCGGATAGTACAGGTTAAAACGCGTGAGATTTATTCTTGCCCGGTCCGCCTCAACCTGTGCAAAGTCCGTATTGACGGTAAAATCGGCGGTCAGCGTGGGTGTTACACCATACTTGATGTTCAGCCCTGTTTTTTTAAGAATAATTTGTGATGAATTCTCTTCATATCCCCTCTGGATGCCCAATTTAATGTAGGGAAATAATTCAATCTGGTGTCCCCTCCGGATGTTAATCAATCCGACCAATTGACCGGCAGCCGAGAGATAGGTGATGCCTTCGTTGTGTGCCCAGCCGCTCCAGAGGTCTTCTTCATTTTTGCGTTGAATAATCCGCTGAAAATTTATTCCCCAGGTTTGATCCGGAAGATTTCTGAAACGCAGCGTTTTGAAAGGGATGAGGAATTCTGCCTGCCAGCCGTTCTTTGTAATTTTTGTTCGCACATCCCAGACGCCGTTCCAGTTTGAATTGGGATCCCGCTCGGGCGCATACTGGTAGGCATCAAAACGCGCTCCCTTCGGGTTCGTTTTGAAAACAAAACCTGTACGGTGGTCATGATACGTATCCAGTACAATCGTAAACCGGTCATCTCCCGTGAGACGGCTGTCGCGAATCAGGGAGTTTGCAATAATTTTACCGGGTTGGGAATCGTCACACCAGACACCGATATAAAGATTATTTTGATCATACAAGATCCGTACTTCGGTGCGTTCCGTCGCAGGGGCACCGTTTTCAGGCTCCCGTTGTTTGAAGTTCTCAGCCGGCTGCGCTAATTTCCATTGCGGCTCATCTAAATTTCCATCCAGTTTAAGGGGGGAAGTAATTCGTACTGCTGTAATCACCGGCCGATTCGTTTCACCGGAAACAGCTTGTACCGACAGAAGTACCATAATCAGTGTAATAAACCGGAATTTCATTTGCATTCCTTCTCCGCTTTTGTTACCATCCCATTCGATCAATAAATCCTTCGTCGAAGGCATTAAATAACCTTTTTTCACAGCCTCTCCGCCGGAGGAAAAGACTCCGGTTCGGCAAACGATAATCGTACACAATATAGATTTTGTTTTTTGATTATCAAGGAAAATTTTGCATTTTCAATTCTTTTCTTGATTCTGTTTCAAAAGCATTGTATTTTTTAGGAAATTTACAGTCGTTTTTTTATCAGGAGGTACTATGATTCAACAGGCGTTCGATCTTCCGGAAATGATCGAAACCGATGAACAATTAGATGAGATCGTCTCGCGTCCGGCCCCGGAATTGGTTCGGTCGCTGGCAGGTCTTTCCGGTGATATTATAATGCTGGGGATCGGCGGAAAACTGGGTCCCGATCTGGCCCGGTTAGCCCTGCGGGCCGCGAATCAGGCGGGCATCGTCAAAAAAATTTATGGAGTTTCCAGATTTTCAACCCCGGGCGTGCGCAAGAAACTCTCTCAAACAGGCGTGGAAACGATTCAGTCGGATCTGCTCGAACCGGATGCCCTGCGGAAGCTGCCCGATGTGGAAAATGTGATCTTTTTAATCGGACGAAAGTTCGGCACGGGCGGCGCCGAATGCTTCACCTGGGCGTGGAATACATACCTCCCCGGATTGGTAGCGGAACGCTTTCGCGATTCGAAAATAGTGGTTTTGTCCTCCGGAAATGTTTACCCGTTTGTGCCCGTCACCTCCGGGGGTGCGGACGAATCGGTCCCCCCGGATCCTATTGGCGAATACGGACAATCCGTGTTGGGGCGGGAGCGTCTGTTTGAATATTTTTCACGTAAATTCAATACGCCGGCGGTATTCGTTCGGCTGAATTATTCCAACTCACTGCGTTACGGCATCCTTCCGGATATCGCACAAAAAGTGCTGAACGGAAAGCCCATCGATTTGACGACGGGAAATGTCAATATCGTGTGGCAGGGCGACACCAATACGTATATTTTAAGAAGTTTTGAAATCACGGATTCTCCTCCTGTGTGTTTAAACCTCACCGGGCCCGAAGCCGTTTCGGTACGCTGGCTGGCGCAGGAATTGGGAAAACGGATCGGGAAAGAACCGGTTTTTAAAAATGAGCCCTCGGATACGGCTTTGCTGAGCAATGCCGCCTTCTGTTTTGAAAAATTCGGATATCCGAAAGTGCCTCTCAAAAAAATGGTCGATTGGGCGGCCCATTGGATCACACACGGCGGATCCCTGTTAAACAAACCGACGCATTTTGAAGAGCGGAAGGGGAAGTTTTGAGACAGCCCCAAGAAGCTGCCATCCGGACATGTTCTCCCGAAAAAATTCGGGTGATTGTTCAAAGCAAGGTGCAATTTTGCAGAGCAGCTCCAAGGTAAGCCTTCGGGCATCGAGAAAAAAGACTCCAAAAAACCGACCCTTGTCCCATCCCCTAAATTCATTTGTGGGAAAAGAGAAGAGAAAAGGATCGCTTATTTCACATGGCACACTTACCCAAAATTATTCGTGAAAAATTAAACAAGGGGGTCGTTATTCCGGCACACCCGCTGGCTTTAAATGAGGTACGAAAACTGGACGAGCGCCGCCAGCGGGCTCTCACACGTTATTATCTGAGTGCGGGCGCGGGCGGGATTGCGATTGGGGTGCACACCACGCAGTTTGAAATCCGGGATCCCCGGTTCGGGCTGTTCAAACCGGTGCTTCAAATAACCGCCGAGACCATTTCTGAAATGGAGCAAACGCCGGGCAGATATTTTGTGCGCATCGCCGGTATTGCAGGACGTACCCCTCAGGCAGTGGCGGAAGCACAATTTGCCGCCGGTCAGGGATACCATGCCGGATTACTGAGTCTCGGTGCGCTGCAGAACGCGGGTGTTGAAGATCTCGTTCGGCATTGTAAAACGGTGGGAGAGATTATTCCGCTGATCGGATTTTATCTGCAGCCGGCGGTTGGCGGAAGGATTTTGCCTTTTGAATTCTGGCGAAGCTTTCTGGAGATTGAGGCGGTTGTCGCCATTAAGATTGCCCCGTTTAATCGCTACTACACACTGGATGTTCTGCGGGCGGTCGCCGAATCCGGACGGGCCGGAGAAATTGCCCTTTACACCGGGAACGATGACCACATTGTCGGCGATCTCATTACGCCGTTTCGGTTTACCGCAAACGGCACGGCAGTAACGCTCCGGATGGTCGGGGGACTTCTGGGACACTGGGCGGTCTGGACGCGAAAGGCGGTGGAACTTTTGGATGAGATTCACACAATCGTCTCAGCCAATCGGAGAATTCCGGCAGAGCTGCTCACACGCGCCGTTCAAATCACCGATGCCAATGCGGCGTTTTTCGATCCACAACACAATTTTAAAGGCACTATTGCGGGAATTCACGAAGTGCTCCGCCGGCAGGGTTTACTGGAAGGCCGCTGGTGTCTGAACCCGGAAGAAGCGCTGTCGCCCGGGCAAATGAAAGAGATCACGCGCGTTTACAGGGCTTACCCTCATCTGAACGACGATGCTTTCGTAAAAGAACATCTGGACGAATGGCTGAAATAACGGTAAAATCGGCTTACCCGAAAAATGCGACTTTTTTTCTACCAAAAGAGACGGCTCTATTTATTGAATGCAAAACTCACCCCCTGGTTTTTGTGAGAAGCCGGAGTTTTGAGGCAGATTTCCCCCTCTCTTTTTTTAAAAGAGAGGGGGAGTAAAGGGGTGAGTTTGGAAGATGTAAGAATAACTCACTTTGCAGTATTTTTATGAAAAAACTTAACAAGAAAACTGAAAGTGAAGATGTCTTTTGGCAATTTGTAAGAAATAGAAAATTATTTGGGAAGAA
>BDTM01000124.1 GCA_002898015.1 bacterium BMS3Bbin03
ATTCGGAGAATCGGCCATTTCTTGGCTGTAAATAAAGACGTCCCGGCCCCCGATGTTTACACCACTCCGCAAATCATGGCCTGGATGATGGACGAATACGAGGCGATGATGGGCTACAACCATCCCGGAATGATTACCGGCAAGCCGCTGGAATTAGGCGGTTCACAGGGCCGCGGCGATGCCACTGCCCGCGGCGGGGTGTACACGGTTCGCGAGGCCGCCGGAGCCCTGGGTCTGGATGCGGCCAAAGTCACCTATGCCATTCAGGGATTCGGAAATGCAGGACAATTTGCGGCAACGCTGCACCAGGAAATTTTGGGCGGTGGAAAATTGCTCGCTGTCAGTGATTCCAGCGGCGGTGTATTCAATTCCGAAGGAATGGATCCGAATGCGCTGATTGATCACAAGCTGAAAACCGGCAAAGTAACAGGCTTCCCCGGTGCCAAATCCATTACGAACGAAGCATTGCTGGAATTGAATGCGGATGTGCTTTATCCGGCGGCTCTGGAAGAGGTGATTACGGTGGACAACGCCAACCGCATCAAGGCAAAAATCGTCTGCGAATTGGCAAACGGTCCCACGACGCCTGATGCGGATAAGATTCTGTTTGAGAACGGCGTTTTCGTGATTCCCGATTTTCTGGCCAACGCCGGCGGCGTGACGGTTTCGTATTTCGAGCAGGTGCAGAACACATACAACTACTACTGGGAACTGGAAGATGTTCAACAGCAGTTGGATCGCAAGATGACCAAAGCTTTCCATGCCGTGTACGATATTCATAAACAGGAAAATGTCCACATGCGGTTGGCGGCGTATCTGATTTCTGTCCGGCGCGTGGCCGAAGCCTGCAAGTTGCGAGGCTGGATTTAATTTCGTTTAAATATCCGTTCAAAACAAAAGCCGAATCCTTCCGGGTTCGGCTTTTGTTGTTTAAAGGCTTAATCAATAAAAAGTACCGTCAACTGAAATTTATTTCTTCTTCGTCATCCCCTCTAAAACTTGTTTTAGCTGTTTCAGCTCATTGCCATAACCGGCCCAATTCCCCTGTTTCAGGTAGTTCATTGCCCTGTTGTAGTGGTTAAGCGCCTGCTTCGCCTCTTTTGGAAAGGGGAGTATCGAGGGCTGCCCGGCAATGGCTTTCGGCATTTCGGAAAGCGGGATATTTTTCGCCAGGAACACCGCTTGCAATGCGAGATCCAGATTGGTTCTCATCTCTAATCTTTCACGAAACGACACAATCACACGCTTAAGTTCCGGCATCTGGCTCTGTTCCGACTGGAGGTACACCGGTTCGACATAAATAAAAGAGTGTTCAATCGGAATAACCAGTAAATTCCCGCGGATCACCCGTGAACCCTTTTGTCCCCAGAGTGTCAATTCAGAAGAAATAGCCGGTTTCTGATTGATGCGCGCTTCAATCTGCATGGGACCATAAATAAGCTTTTCTTTGGGCAAATCGTAAACAATCAATTCGCCGTAATTGGGGGCATCGGATCTGGCACACATCCAGGCCACCATATTGTTCTTTTTGGATGGCGTCAGCGGGAGCATTAAAATAAATTCTTCCGAGCTCCCTTTTGGCAGTTTCATAATAATGTAGTACGGAAGCATGGGCTGCTCGGATTCCTGGTAGATTTCCGTCGGGTTGCTCCAGTAATCCTCCTGATTGTAAAATACATTCGGATCCGTCATGTGATACATGTTGTAAATATGAATCTGAATGAGGAATAAATCCATCGGGTAGCGAATATGTTCTTTTAGAAAGGCGGGCATTGCACTGAATGGCTTGAAAAGCCCGGGAAAAATTTTCTGATAGGTTTGAATAAGCGGGTCAGACGGATCAATCACATAATATGTGACATCGCCGTTGTAGGCATCGATAACCACCTTGACCGAATTTCGAATATAGTTTAAACCGCGCTCTCTCAGGTCTTGGGACAGGGGCTCCGAATACGGAAACATATTTGTTGTAGTATAGGCGTCGTGCAGCCAGTAAAGTTTGCCGTCATCCCCGACCACGAGATACGGATCGGAATCATAAGAAAGAAACGGGGCAATGGTACGATCGCGATTCGTGATAATTCTATGAAACATGATTCGGCTTTCACTCGTGATATAGCCGGTTAAAAGGATCTTTATATCTGAAAAATTCCAGGCAAAAATCAATCTCTTGAACCAGCCTGAAATTCTTACGCCCCCTCTGCCCTCATAAGTGGTGTAGACATTCTGGTTCCCCTTGGGGTAATCAAATTCCTTTGTTTTGGTATGCACAAGGGTATATTCATCGGTTTGTTCACCGTAATAAATCTGCGGCTGCTTAATGGTTAACGGCACACTTGCCACGGGAGGAATATTTTTCACAATAAAACGCGGCATGCCGTTTGCCGTCACTTCATTAACCGGGCTCATCACCAGCCCGTAACCATGTGTATAGATCAGATGAATGTTTACCCAGGTGCGGGCTCGACTTGGAATTTGAGACTCCGGAAGCTCACGGGCCGCAAGCGCCACTTCCAGATATTTTTTAAAATGGTACCGGTCCACATCGACATTTTTAAAATCATAATAGAGCCGGATTTCCTGCAGTTGTTTGTAAGTTTGGACCAAGGGGCGACGATCCCACAAACGGATATTTTCAATGGTGTTGCGATTTTTTTGAATGTCCGTGTAGGTAATCTTTTGCGTAACCGGAAAACTCCTTACTTCAACCTTGTTCAGTTTATAAGCCAAACGCGTAAATTTGATATTATTGACGATATAGGGCTTTTCCTTTATCAGTTCATTTGGTTTGACCACATATTGCTGGATGATGTTGGGATAAATCCAGACAAATGCGACCAGTGCCAGAAAATAAGCCCCGACGATATAATAGATCCATCTCCATTTTCTGATAGCGGGAATCAAAAAAAGTAATATTGCCACAATAATCGTTAGAACCAGCACGATCCAATAGGCCGGAATCTGAGCATGCACATCCGTGTAGCTGGCACCGTAGGCGACACCGCGGTTGGAATACATCATCTCATAAAGTTTTAAGCGATAGACCCAGGCGATGCCGAGAAAAAATAATCCCGCCAAAACCGACAGGTGATATTTTGCTTTTGGATAAATATAAAAGTGATTTTCTTTCACACTGATCGACTGATCAAAATAGTAAGACAGGGCAACACCCATGAACACAAGAAAAATAGTGTACAAATACCACCCCTGGATGAATTTGTACAGTGGCAATGTGAAGACGTAAAACGCCACGTCTTTTAAAAAAATGGGATCCGTAATGCCAAAACTGGATGAATGGAAGAATTTTAAAAATGTTTCCCAGGAGCTGACCGCCCCAAGTCCCATGATAACGGCAAAAAACAAAATAAGGGCCGACCAGACATATTTTGCGTACTTTTCTTTGAACAGGGCATCAAGAGACGGAATCGGCTGGTCGGGCGAAACCAACCGCATAGAACGGGTTAACTGTCCGAATCTTCTGGCAATGGCAATGTTTAGCCACGCAAAAAGGCCGAATATCACAAAAAATACGGCGAACGCCAGTATTTTTGCCCAGAGCATGGTCATGAAAACACTCGTGTAGCCCATATTCTGGAACCAGAGCCAATCGCCATAATATTTTGCAAAAAGAGCCAATAAGATTAATGTAATGATGATAACTACAATTCCAATAATAAATACGGATTTGTATTTCATGGTCCGATCTCCCAAAAAAAACCACTACGCTTTATTCATATCATTTCAATTAAAATACAGCGTTTGTAAGCCAAAAGCAAGGTATTTTTTGAATCAACCGTAAATGATAAATAACCACAAAGTTTTAACCGTTTTCTTCTATGGGACGCATAATCACCAATGACAAATCATCTGTGCGCTTTGCTTTGCCGATAAATTCTTGAACGGCGGTAAGAAGCTTTAAACCGAGCGGTTTGGCCGGGAGACCTATATTTTGGGCTAAAAGCGTGAACAGCCGCTCTTCTCCGAATAATTCTCTTTTTTCATTCATGGCTTCCGTCAGGCCGTCGGAATAGACCAGAAGTGTGTCTCTCAGTTCCAGTTTCACGCGGTGTTCCGTGTAGGCAGCATCGGACGAAAGCCCCAAAGCCAAACCGCCTTTGGGCAATTCTTCGATCGCACTCCCGCGCAGGATGATGGGCGGCAGATGTCCCGCATTCAACAGGCGAATATCTTTTGAATGCGGTTTCAGTTCGGCATAAATAAGCGAAGCAAAGCTGTTTGGAAGGATATCTCTCCGGAAAATTTTGTTGATTTTTCTGCCTAATTCACTCAGAGATTTCAAATCGGGTGCAAGTGCACGAAGGGTGGCTTGCAGTTTGGTCATTAACAATGCGGCGCCGAGGCCTTTACCTGAAACATCCCCCAAAGCGATCCCCATCCGGTTTTCTTCAATTCTCAGGAAATCCACCAGATCGCCGCCGACTTCATTTGCGGATTGCGTGAAGAGCCACAGGTCCCAGCCCGGAACCCGGGGAGATTCTTCCGGTGTGAGTGCCCGTTGTACGGCGCGGCCTTCAGCCAATTCGCTTTGCGCCAGAAGTTTGTCCTTTAATTCGAGCATCAAGACAAAGAGAATAAGAATGCCTCCCACGAAACCCGAACGGCCATTGTTTTGACCGCTTGTCAGGACAAAAATAATTCCAATGACAAGCAGGATTCTCCGGAAAGAAGTCAGTTTCAAAAACATCGCTTTCAACAGCCACCAGAACAGAGAAAGCCATCTTCGAATTCTATGCATCTTCTGCAACTGTTTTTTGCGTTCTCTGGTGAGAAAAAATTCTTTTGCATCGTCGAATTCCTGATGAAATGTTTGTTTGAAATTGCCCTGATGCAAATCATTCATAAGGATTTTTCTTAGTTTGGGATCATCCGTTTTGCCGGATTTTTCAGGTGACATACGGCGCGCCTTCCATTATTTTTCATAAAACCAATTTACCCGGTGTCCTTTAAATGATTACGCAAAATTAAACAGAATGTTTAAGTAATTATGTGTATGAAAGGCGCCGGGGCAAAAGACCTCACACGAAATTGATTTTTTGGCAAAAGAATAATGATTCAAATAAGATTACCCCGACTCCCAATTTTCGCTTGACATTCATTCGGATTTCTTGTAATTTTAAGAGATGTTTAAACTGTGCGATTCTTTTATAGAGGTCCTTGCGGGGCTCCCGAAAACCGGGATTTCCGCGGAAAGAAAATAACAGGAGAAAACATGGCGAAACGCATTCTTTTCACTTTAACCACACTGCTTCTTATTTGCGGCTTGAATCCGGCTTTTGGTCAGCAAATGCAGCCGACAATGCTCATCGACACACCTACGGCGGGCACACTGGACCGGGGAAGTTACGATGTGGGACTCCGGCTTTATGCAAATGGCGGCGTGCTGGGCGATATTTCTGTGGGACTTTCCTCCAGATTGATGTTCGGGATTTCATTTGGCGGCGAAAATATCATTGGTGAGGGAGACATTCACTGGAATCCCAATCCGGGAATTCATCTACGCTATCGAATGATCGATGAAACGATTGCCCTGCCTGCCTTCACGGTTGGATTTAATTCACAGGGTTACGGAGCCTATTTGAAAAGTGCGAAGCGCTACACGGTTAAATCACGGGGATTTTTCCTTGTGGCCAGTAAAAACTACGCCTTTTTAGGCGATCTGAGTTTTCACGGCGGCGTAAACTACAGCCTTGAAAAAGGAGACGGCGACACGGATTTAAACTTTTTTACCGGCCTGATGAAAAGCCTGAACCCCGATTTGTGGTTCATCGCCGAATACGATTTCGCGATTAATGACAACAACGACAATTCCCTTGGCTCCGGCAAAGGCTATCTGAATGCCGGTTTTCGCTGGATTTTTGCCAAACGGCTTTTCGTAGAATTCGTCTTAAAAAACATCCTGGAAAATAAAAAGAACATTCCTTATGCAAATCGAGAAATCAAAATTGGTTATCAGGAACATTTTTAGAAATGCAGCCGCCAGGCAGTACCGGTACAAGAATCCCGGCACGGCAGAAGCTCCTGATTCAAATCTCTGTCTTATTAAGGGGGGCGATTCCTAAAATCATCCCGAACCCGCATTTGGAAGAAGAAAGACAATTGAGGATTCGATGAATATTAAGAAGATTCTGCTTGCAATTCTGGTGCTGCTTTTTGCCTTTGTTTTAATTTCTACTCTGTTCAGTTATCGCATGCTTCGAAAATCGATGACGAAGGAAAAGGGAAAGATCACGCTCTCAGGACTTCGGGCGCCCGTTCACGTGTATCGCGATTCCTACGGCATTCCGCACATTGTGGCCGCGAATGACCACGACCTGTATTTTGCGGCAGGCTTTGCAACCGCACAGGATCGCCTCTGGCAATTGGAGATGATCCGGCTGGCCGTGAGGGGAGAGCTTTCCACCCTGTTGGGCGACACCAGCCGTCACGTGGATCGATTCATGAAGACGCTCGAATTTTATGAAACCGGGCAAAAAATTGTTAAGGCTGCGTCCCAAAACACACAAAATATTCTCTCGGCGTACGTCGACGGCATCAATCAATTCATCACGCAGGCGGACGGAAAATATCCGGTTGAATTTGTTCTGTTGAACTGGAAGCCCCATTTATGGACAGCCGCCGATGTGGCCGCTTACGGACGATTAATGTCCTGGGAACTGAGCTTTGCCTGGTTTGTGGAATGGACGGCTCACGACATTCGGCAAAAATTGGGCGCGCGCCGTGCAAATGAATTATTTTCCGATTATCCTCCTTCATGGCCGACCATTCTTTCAAAAGAAGATATGAAAATGGACGGCAATCTGAGTCAGTTCCGAAAAGCGAACGCCGATCTGCGAAATTTTCTGAACTGGCGGGGGGCTTCTTTTGGAAGCAACAACTGGGTGATCTCCGGGAAAAAATCAAAAACAGGCAAGCCGCTGCTGGCCAACGATCCCCATCTTCCGCTGGCAAATCCTTCCGTCTGGTATGCCATGCAATTGGTGGCGCCCGGTGTAAATGTGACCGGCTTTTCTCTGGCAGGCACGGCCGGCATTGTCATCGGGCACAATGAGCATGTCGCCTGGGGATTTACAAATGTCATGGCAGATGACGCCGACTTTTACATAGAGACCATCAATCCAGTAGATTCCACGCAGTATCTTACCGACGGGAAATGGAAAAAAATGATCGTCCGGAAAGATTCGGTTGTGTCGAGAAGCGGGCAGGTTTACCGGTTCAACCGATTCGATACCCGCCATGGGCCGGTAATTTCGGATGTGAATGATCTCATCAAGGGGACCAGAAAAGTTGTTGCACTGAAATGGACGGGTTATCTGATTTCAGACGAAACAAATGCAGTTTACAAAATGGACCGGGCTTCCAATTGGAAAGAATTTGTGGATGCGCTGCGTGACTATCGTTCTCCGGCACAGAACATTGTGTTTGCCGATGACGGCGGCAACATTGGGTACTGGTGCACGGGCGCAATTCCCATCCGCAAAGGATTTACAGGTATGTATCCTCTGAACGGTTCCACTTCTGCCACAAATTGGAGTGGTTTCATTCCGTTTAATCAGCTCCCCCATGTGATCAATCCCCCTGAAGGATTTGTGGCAACGGCAAACAACCGGGTCACACCGCGGGGTTATCCGTACTACATTTCCAACCTGTGGGAGCCGCCGGCCCGTATTCAGCGAATTCGAGAGATGCTCACAGCCAAAAAGAAGCTCTCTGAACTGGATTTTGAGATGATTCAGTTGGATGTTCTGTCTCCTTTTGCACGGGATGTGACAAAAGAGGTGCTAAAGGCTTTGGGAACGGAACCGGTGCTGGACGATTCTTTACAGATTGCCTATAAATTCTTCAAGGGCTGGGATTCTGAAATGCGGAGAGAAAGCACAGCCGCCGCTATTTTTCAGGTGTTTTTAGTACATATTTTGAAAAACACCTTTCAAGATGAGTTGGGCGCAAAACTTTATCAGGATTTCATTGAATTTGCGGGAATACCCATTCAAGATTTACAGAAATTTTTAATGCTGCCGAAAAGCCGATGGTTCGATGATGTACGCACATCAGAAAAAGTCGAGACAAAGAAAGATCAAATCCTGAAAAGTCTGCATGAGGCTATTCGGGATTTAACACAAAGATTCGGAGCAAAACCCATTAAATGGCGGTGGGATAAATTGCACCGGATCACCTTTCGGCATTTGTTGGGGAATGAGCCTCTGATGAAGAAAATCTTTAATGTGGGTCCCTTCCCTCTGGGAGGAGGCCTGACGACGGTCAACAATGCCCGCTACAGATTAACGAAACCCTACGATTGCTGGGTGGGGCCATCCATGCGGCAGATTGTGGATTTTACGGATTTAACGACCATGAAAATGATCCTGCCGCCGGGAGAGGCGGGCCACCCCCTGAGTGTACATTTTCGCGACCAGGCAAAAATGTGGGTAAACGGCCTTTATCTTGACTGTAAATCGGACATCAAACAGGTTCAGGAAGAAGGAAAAGAGCTGGTGCTGGAACCCGAGGTTCAAAAATAAACAGAACGCAGATGAAACAAAATTTTGCGGTCACCGACATGAATTCCAAACCCATCAAAACGTTTGTACCGGGCGATAAAATTGTTGCCTTTTTTGTGATTCGCAAAAAGGAGCTTCGGGTGAAAAAATCCGACGGCACGCCGTACCTGGCGCTGGAATTCGGCGATGCTTCCGGAAGAATATCGGCCGCCATCTGGGATCAGGTCGCTCAATACGACAGCGAGCTTCAGGTGGGTGAAATCGTTAAAGTACGGGGAACCGTTTTCGATTATAACAACGGCCTGTCGTTTCATGTGGATCGCATCCGGAAAGTGCGCCCCGAAGATCACATTCGCACTGAAATGTTTTTGCCGGTGAATCCGAAAAATTTAGAAACGCTTGAGAATCGATTTCATGAACTGGTTGATTTTGTTGAAAATCCTTATCTTTCGAAACTCCTGCACAGCGTTTTTGACGAACCGGATTTTTGGTCGAATTTTCGGCAGGCGCCCGGCGGAAAACTCTGGCACCACAACCGCCTGGGCGGGTTGATGGAACACTCGATTGGCGTGGCGGAAATTTGTTTAAATGCAAGTGACCAGTACCCATTAATTTCAAAAGATTTATTGCTGGCCGGCGCGCTTCTGCATGACATTGGTAAAGTAAAAAGTTACGTGACACAAGCGGGTTTTATCGATTACGCAGACGACGGCCGCCTGCTGGGACACATCGTGTTAGGTTACAATCAGACAGAAAGGAGCATTGATGAAATTCCGGATTTCCCTTTAGAATTACGGAAGGAAATTTTACACTTGATTTTGAGCCACCATGGAAAATTGGAACAGGGATCGCCCGTCGTACCCATGACGATTGAAGCGATTGTTCTGTACCACGCCGACGAAATGGATTCGAAAGCGGATGCCTTTACGCGAATCATGACAGGCGAAATACCGGCCGGCAAAAAATGGAGTAATTATGTTAAACTGTTGAATCGTTTTATTTATTTCGGCGATAAAGACATTTAAAAAGAAGGTGAAAAATGTTTAAAATTTTAAAAAAAGAGCGTCTGGCACCCCATGTAAACAAATTTCTCATTCATGCGCCCTGGGTGACCAAAAACTGTAAACCAGGCCAGTTTGTCATTATCAGAGTTGACGAAGAAGGGGAACGAATACCACTGACAATTGCAGAATATGACAGGGAACAGGGCACAATCACCCTTATCGTTCAGGAAGTCGGCAAAACGACTTACAAGCTGGGTGACCTCGACGAAGGAGATGCTATTGAGGATGTGATTGGCCCGCTCGGGCGTCCCGCGGAAATTGCCAAAGTTGGGACGGTCGTGACGATTGGCGGCGGCGTGGGCACGGCAATTGTCTACCCCGAAACAAGAGCTTTCAAAGAAGCGGGTAACTACCTGATTTCGATTGTGGGGTATAAAAATAAAGAATTGATAATTTTGGAAGAAGAGATGAGACAGTATTCGGATGAGTTGTATGTGACCACCGATGACGGTTCCTATGGACGGCAGGGTTTTGTGTCGGATCAATTGAAAGATCTCATCGAGTCCGGCCGGAAAATTGACCTGGTGCTTACAATTGGCCCTGCTATTATGATGAAAGTGATTTGCGACCTGACCCGGAAATTCAATATCAAAACCATCGTTTCGTTAAATTCGATTATGATGGACGGCACCGCCATGTGCGGCGGCTGCCGGGTCGAGGTAAATGGAAAAACCCGATTCGCCTGCGTAGACGGCCCCGAATTTGATGGCCACCAAGTAAACTTTGATCTGCTCATGAAGCGACTCGGTACTTACAGGGATCAAGAAAAGGAATCGCTTGAAAGGTATCTGCAAAACAAGGAAAAAGCATAAAAATGGAAAAGAAGACTGTGAAGAAACCCAGGAGAATGGGAATTCCGCGGCAGCCAATGCCCAAACAAAAGCCCGAAGAGAGAACCGGAAACTTTAATGAAGTCGCTCTGGGCTATACCGTCGAACTTGCCTTAGAAGAAGCCGAAAGGTGTATCCAATGCCGGAAGCCTCCCTGTATTAAAGGGTGCCCGGTCAATATTAATATACCGGCATTTATTCAATTGATCAGCGAGCGCAAGTTCATTGAAGCAGCGAGAAAAATAAAAGAGGACGATGTGCTTCCGGCAATGACGGGGAGAGTGTGTCCGCAGGAAGAACAGTGTGAGATACAGTGTGTCGTCGGCATCAAACATAAGCCTGTTGCAATCGGGAGACTGGAACGATTTGCAGCCGACTTTGAAGCAGAACATTCCGAAATGGATCTTCCGGAGATGGAATCCTCAAACGGGCAAAAAGTGGCCGTTGTCGGATCCGGACCTTCAGGCTTGACCGTTGCGGCGGATTGTGCCAGAATGGGTTACGATGTGACGGTATTTGAAGCTCTGCACAAGCCCGGCGGCGTTCTGGTTTACGGTATTCCGGAGTTTAGACTCCCCAAAAATATTGTAATGCGGGAAGTCGATTATCTGAAAAAAATGGGCGTGAAAATTGTGTACGATGTGTGTGTGGGAAGAACCGTTACAATACGCCAGTTGTTTGATGAGGGATATAAGGCCATTTTCCTTGGACTGGGTGCGGGACTGCCAAGATTCATGAGCATCGAAGGCGAAAATTTGCTTGGCATTTATTCCGCCAACGAGTTTCTTACCCGCATTAACCTCATGCGAGCCTATAAATTTCCCGAATACGATACACCCATTCGAATTGGTCACAGAGTCGCCGTGATTGGCGGAGGAAACGTGGCGATGGATTCAGTGAGGAGTGCGTTGAGATTCGGAGCTGAAGAGGCGCACATCATTTATCGAAGATCTCGCCCGGAAATGCCCGCCAGAGAAGAGGAAATTGAGAATGCGGAAGAAGAGGGCGTTCTTTTTGATTTTCTTGTGAATCCGCTTCGATATATTGGTGATGAAAATGGCTGGATCAAAGCCATCGAATTGATTAAAATGGAGCTCGGAGAACCGGACGCCTCGGGGAGAAAAAGACCCGTTCCAATTAAAGGCAGCGAGTTTATTTACAAAGTCGATACGGTAGTCGTGGCGATCGGCCAAACCGTGAACCCGCTCCTGCTGGATACAACGCCTGAAATCAAAACGAATAAATGGGGCTATATCAAAGCGGATCCGGAAACAGGCGAAACATCGATGAAAGGCGTATTTGCCGGAGGGGACATCGTCACGGGAGAAGCCACGGTAATTGCAGCAATGGGCGCCGGGAGAAAAGCTGCTAAAACGATTGATGCCTATCTTAAAAACTTAAGAGCTGACCAATAGACTCAGTTGTGCATAATGTGTGAATTCGTGGCTAAACAAGGAGAAACACCATGGACGAGCAGACAAAACATATCAAAATAATTAAGGGCGATATTACCGATATGGGAACGGATGCCATTGTCAACGCGGCGAACAATCACCTCTGGATGGGTGCCGGTGTCGCGGGTGCCATCAAACGCCGGGGAGGCCAGGTAATCGAGGAAGAAGCCATAAGGCAGGGGCCTATTGAGATCGGGCAGGCGGTGATAACAACCGGTGGTCATCTGAAGGCCAGGTATGTCATTCATGCCGCCGGAATGGGGCAAGACCTCCGGACTGACGAATCAAAAATCCTGGCGGCCGTGCACAATAGTCTCCGGCTGGCAGAAGAAAACAGCCTTGAATCGATTGCTTTCCCGGCTATTGGAACCGGTGTGGGGGGATTCCCGATGCAGAAAGCGGCTGAAATCATGATCGAAGAGGCCAGGAAGTTCCTGAAAACAGCCCAACATGTAAAGGAAATTTTCTTTGTGCTTTTCGATGATTACAGCTTTCAGGTTTTTAAAGAAGAATTCAATCGGGCGGAAAATTCCTGAATAATGCGTTTCCTGTTTGTGTATCCGGGAGCGCTTGGAGATTTGCTTCTGGCTGCCCCTGTGTTTAAAACAATTCAGAAAGTTTACCCCGGCGCACAAATCGGCCTGGCAGGAAGGCTGCCCTACACAAAAATTCTGCCGCTTTTAGGACTTGTTGATATAATTTACTCTATGGAAGAACGCAGATTTCTTCCACTTTTCAAAGGGGATGGCCTGCCCGAAGATCTTCATCAATTTTTCGCCTCTTTTGACGCAATTATCTTCTGGATCTCAAATTTTTATTCAGATATCCGTTTCTTTCCGATTCCTGTGAAAATAGTAAATCCCCGGGCTGTGGTTCATCCCGCAGAACATCACGCCCAGTATTTGTACCACTCCGTTCAATCGTTTCTTAAATTGCCCGAACAAAATGTGTCCGGATTTTACCTGGATAATTTTTCTGCAGAGCATTTGCAGCCTGTCCCGCTGCTATTAGTTCACCCCGGAAGTGGAAGTCAGACCAAGAACTGGCCGCTTGAGAACTTTTTAAAGCTCGCAGAAAAGTGGCAAATAAAATATCACGGGCGGGCCGTGTTTTTATTCGGACCAGCGGAAGAAAGTCTTCTGAAAATATTTCAAAAAGAAACCCGGGATCAAAATGTGAGGGTTGTTCATTCAACTGATTTTGAGAAAATTATAAAATTGCTGCAATCAGCAGATTTTTATCTGGGGAACGACTCCGGAATTTCGCATTTGTCAGGATTGCTAAATAAACGCGGATTAATTTTTTTCAGAACAACCGAGCCTCAAATCTGGCAGCCGCTTGGAAGGCGGTTGATTTCGGTTAAAGTAGAATGATTTGGATGCCTCTCTGGGAGATCAAAACTTCCGCAGAAATTAGAGGTCATTAAAAAAGTGTAAAATTGATGTCGTTACCCCTTTAGAAATGCGAGTAAAAAACCAATAATGACGCCAATCTGTCCTATCCAAAAAATAAACATCCATTTGATTAAATTAGCATGGTTGCGGGCGATTTGTTCCCTTAAGGCAGCATTACTCCGGGCGATTTCTTCTCTTAAGGCAGCATTATTCTGAGCAATTTTTTCTCTTAAGGTGGCATTACTCTGAGCGATTTCTTCTCTCAAGGAGGCATTACTCTGGGCGATCTCTTCTTTTAAGGCAGCATTATTCTGGGCAATTTCTTCTTTTAAGGCAGCATTATTCTGGGCAATTTCTTCTTTTAAGGCAGCATTATTCTGGGCAATTTCTTCTTTTAAGGCAGCATTATTCTGGGCAATTTCTTCTCTCAAGGCAGCATTATTTTCTGCAATGCGCTGATCCAACAAAGCGATTTTTTCTCTTAAGGTGGCATTATTCTGGGCAATTTCTTCTCTCAAGGCAGCATTATTTTCTGCAATGCGCTGATCCAACAAAGCGATTTTTTCTCTTGAGGAAGCATTATTCTGGGCAATCTCTTCTCT
>BDTM01000125.1 GCA_002898015.1 bacterium BMS3Bbin03
TTTCAAATAATTTTTGGGCTTCTTCGCGGCTGGCCCATCCCAGGCCCAGTACACCTCTAAAAAACTTGGGCTTTTTGGCCACTTCCTGGTGGGCACGCGCCAGCACGTAGTAGGCCACATCGTTTTTAGGGTCAAGCGCGATCGCTTTCAGGCAGTCTGCCCTGACCTTTTTCACCAGCCCAATGGAATTGAAAACCCCTTTGAAAAGGGAAACTTTGCCGTTTGCGATGGCTCGCCTTAAATACCCTTCAGACCCCTTTGGATTGACATGAATGGCGCTGTCGGCAAATACAAGCGCTTTTTGGTAATAGGCCAATTGTTTGTCCTTTGGCGAATGTTCGCCAATGTCCAAATACGACCGGCTGACACGCCAGAGCGCTTCGTAATTTTTGGGGTCTAATTTAACCGCCGCCTGAAAGGCCTTCAAAGCCGCCCGGTCATTGTAACTGTTGTACGCACTGTCTCCTTTGGTGATCCATTCGTTCACGGTTGTCTGGGCAAAAAGGGATCCGGAAATCAATAATACAAAAACGAAAATACCCGATATAAACCCTTGTTTCCTCATGGAATTCCTCCTCTTTTAGATGATTAATTCCTAAAACCTCTTTCCAAACCTACAACTTTTTTTGGAAAAAGTCAATACATTTTTAGAAGAAAATGAGCCGGAGCTTCACCCATTTTTGAGTTGATATTTCAGGCATCACCGGTTTTTGAAGGAATTCTTTAGACCCGGACAGGTAAAGAACGGCCGTTTCCGGGCAGAACGATTTAATCGCTTTGAAAGGCTCACGCCGCTCATTTGGGGTCTGACTGCGCCGGCCAATAAAAGGTGGACGGGTTGTTTAGCGCGTTCGCAAACTAAAATCGTCTCCTCCGTTTGATCCATCGATGGACAAAAAAGAAATTTGCAAAAAATATTTCCTCCGGTTATATTTAATTTTGCAAAAGGATTCAATTTACCGGCGTGGTGAAACTGCAATTTATTAAAATTGAATTATTTTAAATTTTTAACCTTAGCGTCCTGAAATGACCAAAAACAATACCATTTTTATCAAAGGTGCCCGTGAGCACAATCTTAAGAATATCGATGTCGAAATTCCGCGAGATAAATTGGTTGTCATTACGGGAATTTCGGGTTCCGGCAAATCTTCTCTGGCATTCGACACGATTTACGCCGAGGGTCAAAGGCGTTACGTGGAATCCCTCTCCGCCTATGCACGCCAATTTTTGGGATTAATGGAAAAGCCCGATGTAGATTACATCGAAGGGCTGTCGCCGGCAATTTCCATTGAACAGCGCACATCCAGCAAAAACCCCCGGTCGACGGTGGGTACGGTTACGGAAATCTACGATTATCTGCGCCTGCTGTTCGCCAGAGTCGGGATCCCGTATTGTTACAAGTGCGGGAAGCGCATTCAGCGGCAAACGGTTCAGCAGATCGTAGACGCCGTTCTTCAGATGCCGGAAGGAAAGAAGATTCAAGTGATGGCACCCATTGTGCGCGGGCGAAAGGGAGAGTTTCGCGAGATATTCGAAAACATCCAGCGCCAGGGATTTGTGCGCGTTCGGGTGGACAACAACGTGATGGAAGTTTCCAATAAAATCAAAGTGGACAAAAATAAGAAGCACAGCGTTGACGTGGTGGTAGACCGGCTGGTGGTTCAGCCCAAAATTGCCCACCGGCTAACGGATTCGGTGGAAACCGCCCTTGGACTGGCCTCGGGTCTGGTGGTGGTAAATGATCTGGACGGCGGGGATATTCTCTTCAGCGAGCACTTTTCCTGCGTGGACTGCGGCGTGAGTTACGAGGAAATCAGCCCCCGGATGTTTTCATTCAACAGTCCGTACGGGGCATGCTCCGCCTGCAATGGGCTGGGGACGGTCATGGAAATTGCCCCGGAGTTAGTGGTCCCAAATCCCAAAAAAACACTCCGTCAGGGTGTAATCGAACCCTGGGGGCAGGCCAAAGACGGCTGGTATTTCACGCATCTCAAATCAGTGGCGGAACATTACGGCGTAGGCATGGATACACCCTGGGAAGAACTGCCCGAAAAAATTCGGCAAATCATCCTTTTCGGTTCCGATGAACAAGTCGAGGTGAAATATCACAGCACCAACGGAAAAATCAGCGCAGAATTTAAGACGAAATTTGAAGGGGTCATTCCGAACCTGAAACGCCGGTTCCGGCAGACGAATTCGGCTTCGGTGCGGGAATGGATTGAAGGTTACATGAACATCAAAACCTGCCCGGTGTGTGCCGGTGCCCGCCTAAAGCAGGAGAGTCTCGCCATTAAAATAGGGGATCTCAATATTCACGATATCACGCTGATGTCCATCAAACAGGCACAAAAATACTTTGGGGAACTAAAATTGTCGGGCCGGGATGAGCAGATCGCACACCAGATTTTAAAGGAAATTCGGGCGCGTCTGCAATTCCTGATGAACGTGGGACTGGATTATTTAACGCTGGACCGGACGGCCAGCACGCTCTCCGGCGGCGAAGCGCAGCGTATTCGGCTGGCCACACAAATTGGTTCGCAGTTAGTGGGCGTGTTATACATTCTGGACGAACCCAGCATCGGGCTTCATCAACGGGACAACCGCCGGTTGATTAGCACGCTGGAGCGCCTCAAAGACCTGGGCAATACGGTGATGGTGGTAGAACACGATCGGGAGACAATCGAACATGCCGATTACGTGGTGGATCTGGGTCCCGGCGCCGGTGAAAACGGCGGGGAAGTCGTGGCCACGGGTACTCCCCGGCAGATTGAAGAGAATAAAAGCTCACTAACCGGACAATATCTCACGGGCAACCGTTTCATCCCCACGCCTAAACAAAGGCGTTTGGGAAATGGAAAATTTATCGGATTAAAGGGGGCTCAGGGAAACAACTTGAAATCGATTGAGGTCAAATTTCCGCTGGGCCTGTTTATCTGTGTGACAGGTGTCTCGGGTTCCGGAAAAAGCACACTGGTCAACGAGACGCTGTATCCCGCCTTAAAAAGAAGTATTTATTACAGCAAAGACATCCCTTTGCCGTACCAGTCCATCGAAGGGCTGGAAAATATCGACAAGGTGATCGACATCGATCAGTCCCCGATAGGCAGGACACCCCGGTCTAATCCGGCCACGTACACCGGCTTATTTACGGCGATTCGTGATCTTTTTGCCCAACTCCCGGAGTCCAAAGTGCGGGGCTACAAACCGGGACGTTTCAGTTTTAATGTGAGGGGCGGTCGCTGCGAAGCCTGTCAGGGAGACGGGATCATCAAAATTGAGATGCACTTTTTACCCGATGTGTATGTGACGTGCGAAGTTTGTAAAGGCAAACGCTACAATCGGGAAACATTGGAAATCAAATACAGGGGAAAGTCCATTGCCAATGTTCTGGAAATGACCGTCCACGAAGCCATGGAATTTTTCAAGAACATCCCGGTAATTTACCGGAAATTAAAAACGCTTTACGATGTGGGCCTGGGGTACATTCGATTAGGGCAGCAGGCCACAACACTCTCGGGGGGAGAAGCGCAGCGGGTGAAACTTTCCACCGAGCTTTCGAAAATTGCCACAGGCAGGACACTTTATATTTTAGATGAGCCGACCACAGGCCTTCATTTTGAAGATGTAAAAATGCTTCTTTCCGTCCTGGATCGTCTTGTGAAAAAGGGGAATACCGTCATCGTGATTGAACACAATCTGGATGTGATTAAAACGGCGGATTTTATCATCGATCTCGGTCCGGAAGGCGGCGATTCCGGAGGGTATGTTGTGGCCGCCGGAACACCGGAAGAAGTGGCCGCCAACCCGGCCTCGTACACAGGCCAGTTTTTAAAAGAAGAACTTGCCAAAAATACATGATATTTTCCAATTACTTGTGTATTTTAATAAAGTGAATGAGGCACATCTAAAAAAGAGATTCACCGGCTGTCTGAAAAGAGGGAGCACGAATTTCGCCAACACGCCCCGAAAAAGCGATCCGTGATTTTCGGGAGATACAATAAGAAAAATCACAATATCGTTTGGAACATTTACCTTTTTTAACTGTAAATAATAATAGGATTATTATCCGTCTTTTTCACAGAATCCCTTTTCAGGGAAGGAGGTTCTTATGAAACAACTATTAAAAAAATTATTCATAGTCGGTTTTGTTGTTTTACTCGGTGGTTTTTTCGGGGGCTGTTATACACAGTTGCAAAAATACTCGGCTGTCGAAGAGTCTTATTCGGCTTCAAAGAGTGAACCGGATACGACTCAGGAATCCACACAAACCTATTCCAACCCAACAGAATCTTCCGCTGAACAAGATACAGAATACGTTGACAATTGGCAGGGATACAATCAGCCGGGCACCACAAACATTTACAATTACTATGCGCAAACGACTCCCTACGGACCGCCTTACTGGCCTTACAGGCCGTACGGTTGGTATGGGGATCAGTGGTTTGATTATCCTTTTTACTCCCCTTATCAAAACGGTTTTTATTTTTCCGTCACATTTGGATCGCCTTATTATTATGATCCTTATTTATGGGATTGGCGGTATTCCACACCCCTTTATAATTGGGGCAGGTATTCCTGGTACAATCCGTACCGGTATTATTACGGGTCGAATGAATGGGGCTACGGCGGAAATTGGTGGTGGTATTCCAATTACACCATTGAGCGGCGCAAACAGAAACACCGGCCGTTTAACCGGCGGGAAGGCTTGAACCGGGGGAGCGGCGCCTTAATTAATGCGCCTGCGGTTGCCGGCGGAAGCATGGGTGCCGGCTCTTCTGCCAGGTTGAATAAACCGTTCAATCGCCCCAATAACGGCGGAATTACGACCGGGCAGAATATGGCAAGGATTCGAAAACAAGCACCTGGCGAGAAGGCTCAGACAACGGACGCCATACAGGTGAATAAAAACGGGCGTTCTGAAAAAATCAACAAAACAAGAATCCGAAAAGCCAGACGGTACGACAATACTAAAAAAGTAATTATTATTCGGCATCCGAGGCGAATGCGTCAAACTCCCGCCATGCGAGCAGAAAATCGTACGCGAAGAATTGGCGTCAAAGCACCCTCGGTGCGTCATAAAGAACCGATAAAAATAAGACGCACGCGTGCGCAAAAAGCCTCGTCGAAGGGAAACCGGATTCATACGGCGAAAAAATACTCGCCCCCTTCAAAAAGTTCTACTCGAATGAGAAATTACAGTCCGCCGGCGCGGCGTTCGGAGCCGGCTATTCGTCATAGAAGCCGGCCTTCGAATCAACCTAGTTACTCACCGCCGGCTCGCAGAAGTCAGCCTGCGGTTCGGGCACCGCGGCCGTCTTCTTCTTCATCCAGCAAAGGCAGCCGGTCCAGGCGGGATCGGAAATAGTTGTTATGGGACACAGTCGTATTAACCCCGGAGGATTTATGCGGAAAACTCTCTTCGCAATGAGCATAGGAATATTTTTTTTAATCGGCACTCAGATTCCCAACACGCAATCTCAGGAAATTGTGCCCCTGTTGGGACAGGAATTTGGTGTGGGCGCCCGTGCTCTGGGCATGGGGGGCGCTTTTGTGGGTGTTGCCGATGATTATTCCGCCACACATTGGAATCCGGCCGGTCTGGGACTCATCCGAAAAATGGAATGGTACGGTTCGTTGTCCCGATACGGACTGTCGGATAACGTGACAATCGGCAGCCTGACCACAACCGACAGAGGACATTTTTCCCGGTTAAACGCGGGAGGATTTGTTTTTCCGATTCCCACATACCAGGGTAGTCTGGTGTTTGCCCTGGGGTATAATCGTGTGCGAAATTTAGACGGCGTGTTTAATTCGAAGCGATTTATCAGCACGCCCGGAGATTCGGTTTATCGAATTGGGGATGAATTGGAAATCGGCTATCTGGGTTACTGGAATTTTTCGGGGTCCGTTCAACTTTCACCCAATTTTTATATCGGGGGTGCGATTAATTTTTGGGGCGGAACAGATAACTACAATTGGAAATATTATGAATTCGATGCTTTAAACATCTGGACGTTCAATACGAATATTCTGGCCAAGGATCAGATTAATACAAAATTCAGCGGCACAAATATAAAAATGGGAGGATTGTTCACGCTCGGGCACATTCTTAATGTGGGCGGCACCATTTCAACGCCTCTCACGTTATTGGGAAAAGAAAATTGGTACCACGAGGCCAATACGATTATATTTGATAATGGCTCGGTCCAGGAAGGCACCAAAGAAAAAGGCTATTACGAGTATAAAATCCAGAAACCGTACAGTTTTGCAGCGGGCGTTGCCTTAAAATTACCGCTTCTGCTTCTCTCCGGGGATGTGGAATACAACGACTGGTCCCAAATTCAATATAAATCGCCCGACAGCCTGACAGCCCAGAATGAGAATCTCATGAAAAAGTATCGCGAAACGCTTCGCTATCGCCTTGGAGCAGAATTAACGGTGCCGTTCACCGGAATTAAACTCCGCGGCGGCTACATGTTCGATCCTTCGCCTTACCAGCAGGCCTCGCTTTATTCGGGTCGAAAATTCCTGACGGCGGGGATTGGATTCATCATCGATCGTCAATATACCTTTGATTTTGCCTGGATGCATGGGTGGTGGAAACACAATCCCGGCAACTATGTGGAGAATATTACGGCGGATAAAGTGCTGTTTACGGCCGCCTTTCGTTTTTAAGACTATTTTGGGGAAACATGTAACGGGTCAACCGTAAAGACAACATTCCAGCCATCCTTGTCATCGCACTCTTTAGGGAGTGCGCTCTTCAAAATTGAAAGATAAAAGCCGCTTTGTGTGCTCTTTAAGAGCGTCTATTCATATCTCAACGCATCGATAGGATTCAGGTTTGCAGCCTTTCGCGCCGGGAAATAACCAAAAAATACACCGACTGCGCCGGAAAAAAGAACAGCCAGTACAACAATGCCGGGATTAATCAATGTGTATAAATCCGTAAATTGATTCATCAGAAAGGCGACTGAAAAAGAGAGTAGAATTCCAATAGTCCCACCGATTAAACTGAGCACAACGGCTTCCGCCAAAAATTGGATCAGGACGTCGCTGCTGCGTGCACCCACGGAGAGCCGAATGCCGATTTCACGCGTACGTTCGGTCACGGACACGAGCATAATATTCATTATCCCAATACCGCCGACAATCAAAGAGACACCGGCAACTGCCCCCAACAGCAGGGTCATGACGCGTGATGTTTGAGATGCGGCCTGCGTGATCTCCGCCTGATTTCTGATTCTAAAATCGTCCGGTTCGCCGGGGGCAAGTCGGTGGGCCTCCCGAAGAACGGCAGTCATTTGCTGCTGAGCGGCATCTATTTGATCCATTGAAACAGAACTGGCAATCATCATGTTGATGTAGCGCCCCCCTTTTAGCCGGTGCAGTACGGTCGTGTAAGGCGCCAGGATGACATCGTCCTGATCTCTGCCAAAGGCATTTTGTCCCTTTACCTGAAGTACACCGATCACAGTAAAAGGCACATTGCGAATACGAATTCTTTCACCTGTCGGGTTCTCCCCGGGGAAAAGCTCCTGGGCGACCGTATTCCCCAAAAGCGCAACCTTTTTGTTCGCACGAATATCTTTATCTGAGAAGAGCCGGCCGTATTTGCAGGTCCAATTCCGAATTGTGAAATAGTCGGTGGAAACCCCTTCAATACTTGTATTCCAGTTGTTTCCTCCCCCAATCACCTGAGCGCCCGCCCGAACCACAGGTGAAATGGCGCTGATCAAGGTACATTCTTTTTTCAATTCTTTGACATTATTCACGGTCAATCGATTTTTGGTGCCTGCGCCGCGGCTGACACCGTGCATTCGGCTCGCGCCCGGAAAAACAATAATGACATTTGTCCCTAATGCCGATATTTGCTGCTCAATTTGAGCCTCGGATCCCTGTCCGATAGCCACCATAATAATAACGGCACTGACACCGATAATAATGCCCAGCGCGGTGAGCAGACTGCGCAGCCGGTTTCGGAGAATACTCCTGACGGCCGCTTTCAAGAGATTTTTCAACAGCATCATTTTACTGCCCTGCCTTTTCTAATTCATCCTCAACCGGATCTCGATACGCCTCCAGATCTTTTTTGGCATTCCCGGGTTTCAGAACCGCGGTGCTCTGACGAATAATGCCATCCCGAATTTTAACAATGCGGTTAGTATATACGGCAATATCCGGTTCGTGCGTCACGAGAACAACGGTAATGCCTTCCTGATTGAGTTCCTGAAAAACGGACATCACGTCGATGGAGACACGTGTATCCAGATTGCCCGTGGGTTCATCTGCTAAAACAATCGCCGGCTGATTCACCAAAGCCCTGGCAATAGCCACTCTCTGCTGTTCTCCTCCCGAAAGCTGGCTGGGTTCATGGTGAAGCCGGTCTCCCAGTCCCACACGTGCCAGTGCTTCGACGGCAGCCTGCTTCGGATTTTTAATCCTCCCTGTGCGATCGTAAAATAACGGAAGCTCCACATTCTCCAGCGCTGAGGTTCGGGGCAAAAGATTGTAGGTTTGAAATACAAAACCGATCTTTTCGTTGCGAATGCCGGCGTATTCATTTTTGCTCAGCCCGCTGACATTCACATCATCCAGGAAGTATTCCCCCGACGTCGGTTTATCCAGACAGCCCAGTAAATTCATCAAAGTAGATTTACCGGACCCGGAAGGTCCCATAATAGCCAAAAACTCACCGCGCTCCACTTCCAGGTCAATTCCTCTCAGAGCCTGTACCGACATATCCCCCATTCTGTAAGTCTTGGTAACACGTTTCATTTTTATCACATGAGGCATAGAAAAATCCTTGCTAAGCACGCCAAAGGCGCATTTTAACGTTCATCCGAACCGGGTGCTCAAAAGAATCTAAAATATTCTCCGCCTAAACCCGCGGCGGCGAGAATTATTGGGTTGATTCCCATTTTGGGACGTTTCCAAACCGGCAAGAACCTTCATTCCCTTGCGGATCCCGCGTCCCCTTACAATGACGGTATTGATGCCGTCGGTTATCCCGGTTTTAACCGGAGCAGCTTTAAGGTTTCCCTTTTCATCCAAATACCAGAGCCTGCCGAAATTTCCTTTTTGAGGCCGCATGCCTCCCGGTCTTCTTTTGGTTCCTGAAAAATTATGCCTTGCCGCCTGTCTCCTCTTTTGGAATAATTGGGAAATCATTTCAGGGGGCGGGCGGAATTTCAGTGCAGAATTCGGAACCAGCAACACATCATCACGTTCTGCAACAATAAAATCGATCATGGCTGTCATTCCCGGAAGAAGGACGCCTTCAGTATTGGAAGCGGTCACCACAACCGTGTAATTGACCACATTTTGAATGGTCGTCGGCTGCAGCCGAACCTGTCTGACGACGCCTTTGAAAACTTTATCGGGATAAGCCTCGACGGTGAAGCGTACCGGTTGTCCTTTTTTAACCTGTCCGATGTCACTTTCATCCACCTGAGCCAGAATCTCCATTTTGGACAAATCTTTGGCAATGACAAAAAGCGTTGGCGACGAAAATCTTGCGGCAATCGTTTGACCCGCTTCCACGCGGCGCTCGATGACGGTGCCATTGATCGGCGAGCGGATAAACGCGTAATTTAAATTGCGTTTTGCCTCCATTAGAGAGGTCTGTGCAGATCTTAAAGCCGCTTGCTGTACTTTCAGATTGGTCTCAATCGGTAAAAATTCTTGTTTTGAAATAAATCCTTTTTTAAACAGGGGAAGATTTCGCTTGTAATTATCACGGGCCTGATCGTACTGAGCCCGATTCTTTTCGAGATTTGCCTCGGCATTTACCACCGAAGCCTTCAGAAGAACCGTATCGATGACGGCAATAATTTGGCCCTTTTTTACTTTGTCGTTAAAGTCGACATAAATATGGTCGATGATTCCTGAAACCTGGGTGCCCACATTAACGATACGAACGGCATTGATTGTGCCGGTACTGGAAACCGTATTTTCAATATTTCCCCTCGTGATTTTTGCAAATATAAATTGATTGCGGGGGTTCTCCCTGTTCGAAAAAAACAGGAAATAAATTCCTGCGGCAATTATTAAAACAATAATCAATCCGATGATTCGTAACTTTTTCATACGGTTTTCCCTTCGGCTCTTCTATTTAAGCAAAGATAAAATGGGATTCATATCCCCCCGATAAAAATAGATGGCCATGCCTTTTATTAATAAATTATGATTCGTTTGTGCATAATCGTAGGAGGCCGTTAAAAATTTTGCCCGCACCTGTGCCAGTTCCACGTAAGTGAGCGATCCGACCCGATAGCGGGTTTCGGAAATTTCAAGAGCTTCTTTTGCATACTTAAGCTGAGATTTTGCGGCCGCTCTCTGTTGAAGGGCTGTTTTGTAATCCAACAGGGCTTTCTGAATTTCATAAGCGGCGCCCAATGTTAAATCCTTTAAACTCAGCAGTTGATTTGAAACCTGAATTTCCGCATTCTCAACACCGTTTTGGGTTCGAAACCGATCGAACAAAGGAAGCGAAACTGAAATGCCGGCGGAAACATAGGGGTTAAAATTCAAAAGTTGATCTGAAAAACCCCCGTATTTATTTAAACTCCTGTAGTTTGAGCCTCCGTTTACTGAAAACGATACGGAAGGCCAGTAGCCGGATTTATTGACCCAAACCTGCTCTTTTGCGGCTTTGATCTGCATCTCCCGGGAGATCACATCCGGCCGTAATCCCAGAGCCTCCCCCGTTAAATGCTCCGGGTGCTGTGCCGTTAAAACGGAGAGAAGACTGTCCACATTGGGTGAAACAATCTCCGTATTATCCGGCGGCTTCCGTCCTAATATTTGAAATAACTGCAATTTACCGGTTTCATAATTTCGGGCCGCTTCCAGAAGTCCCAGTTCCGCTTTGGCAATATCGGCCTTCTGCTGAAGCACATCCGCCAGAGAGCGATTTCCGGCTTTTCGAAATTCTTCAATTTGATTGAGCTGTTTTTGCTCTGCACCGAGATTTTCCTTCTCAATACCGATAAAGGCCTTGCTTAAGACCGTTTGTAAAAACTGTGAAATTGTTTGAAAAATAACAGACTGCCGTTGTCGCTGAGCACTTTTTCCCAGTGCCTTGTAAAGCAGTCTATCTCTTTTAAGAGAAGCCGCATCCCCGAATCCATTGAAAATATTCACATTGGATGAAACCGACGCATTGAGCATCCTGCTTGTCTGGCCGCTTGTTTTATCCGTTAACGGATCATAACTTTTAAACAATTCCTTTGAGCCGGAGAGAGAAGCGCTTAGATTCGGTAAAAAGTTTTCTTCAGACTGTCGAGCGGCCAACCTGCCGGAAGATACTTTATTTAAAGATTGTTTCAAACCAATATTTTCCCGGCCGGCGATCTGAATGGCTTCCTGAATGGTCAGGGTATGCCTTTCTTGTGCCTGAATGGCGCCGGTAAAACAGACCGGTAACACAAATGCAAAGAGAATCGCAGCAGATTTTAATGGATGGCTTTTGAAATGCCTTCTACTCACGTTCATGCGCTTTATTTAGAATCCTTTTCCTTTTTTTACTATCCTGAATACTATACAAGTGAACCATAGAATTCTTTCACAATATTTTGGTAAAGCCGTATTTTATTGAAATGGGGCTATTCAGGCAATTAATCATTTGACAGAAAAATCTAATAATTGGAAAGTCCCGCCGGAGACAACAGGCTGGTGCGTGGGGTTGGCGGCTGTACGCCGTGCCGGGGAAAGGAAGGTATTTGGAAAAGAACTTGTACAATTGTTAACTCTTTGCGGCTATGAATAATTCAGGACAGATGTATCGGTTCTGATCACGGATGGATTATCACCATCGAATCGCCGCCGATGCCCACGTAAATCCGGAACCGAAAGCCGCCAAAATCAAGAGGTCGCCCTCTTTAAGCATGCCCTTTTCAAGTACTTCGCTGAGGGCGATAGGAATGGTGGCCGCTGTGGTATTTCCGTACCGTTCGATGTTATTGTACACTTTTTCCGGCGGCAGCCCAAGACGCTGCCGAACGGCTTCCGAAATCCGAAGATTGGCCTGATGCGGAATAAGCAGGTCCACATCATCAAGTGTGGCGCCGATGGTGTTCAGGGCTTCCATAATCACTTCCGGAAATCGCACAATGGCGTGTTTGAACACATCTCGCCCCCTCATTTTTGGAGCCGCCTTACCGGCCTCCAGAATTTCATGGGAAATGTGCCGGGGGCCTGCGCTTCCCGGGGCTTCCGTCCACAAATATTCCGCATATTTGCCCTGTGAATGCAAGTGCGTGGTCAAAATCCCGCGATCGCTGTCGTCGTCGAACCCTTCCACAACAACGGCTCCGGCGCCGTCCCCAAATAAAACAGCGACGTCTCGCCCCTCTGTGGAAATATCGAGTCCTTTTGAGTGAACTTCAGCGCCGACGACTAAGATCGTTTTGTACATCTCAGCCCGGATAAACGCATTTGCTGTGGCGAGGGAATACACAAATCCGGAGCATTGGTTGCGGACATCCATTGCGCCCACTTTTGGCATATTCAGTTTATGCTGCAGGAGCACACCGCTGCCCGGGAAATAATAATCGGAACTCAGTGTGGCAAATATGATAAAATCTACATCTTCCGGTTTCTTGCCGGCTTGCTCCAGCGCGATTTTTGAGGCTTCAACAGCCAGATCGGAAGTGGCGGTCTTTTCATCCACCCAGTGCCGCTCGACAATGCCGCTGCGTTCACGAATCCATTCGTCGCTGGTATCCATCCATTGTTTAAGGTCGTGGTTGGTGACTACTCGCGGCGGAACATAGCGTCCGACCCCGGTTATACGAGTACGAATCATACAATTTCTCCTTTTTGGATTAGTGTATTTTCAATTTAATAAAACCAAATGAAGAATACAAATTATTTTTTTAAAAGTCGGGGGCATTCCAGTTCATTTCCGGCGCGGCGAACCCGAGACAAAATTAAGAACCGCAGGCGGATAAATCCCGATTTTCAATTTTCGTAACAAAAACGAAGAAGATCCCCTGCGGTTTGTTCTGTTTGGAATTTCGATCACAGAAATCTAAATTTCCGCTTGACAATAAATGCGGAATTCTTTATATTATCAGCAAATTTAATATTAGACCGCTGTTTTTTAAATGCCTCGTTCAAAATCTTTTCTTTATTCCTGCTAAAGCAGCGGAGCTTGTTTAATCATGCCCGCTAAAAGGGCAGTTTCTAAATAGATCGTGTCAAAATTAACAACAAAACGGAGAAATCGATTTTGACAGTCACCGGTTAACCTTTCTTTCCAGGACCATTAGAACGATTTTATGAGCCTTTTGGATATGCGGAACCTCCATCTTAATTTTGGAGGCGTGAATGCCCTTTTTGATGTGAGCTTAAACATTCAGGAAGGGGAAATTTATGCGATCATCGGACCGAACGGGGCAGGGAAAACCAGTCTGTTAAATTCCATCAGCGGATTATACCATCCTCAAAAAGGTGAAATCTATTTTAACGGAAAAAACATCTCTCGCCTTTCCTCATATAAACGGGCGCAGTTGGGAATTGCCCGGACTTTTCAAAATATTGAATTATTCAAAGGTATGACAACACTCGACAATCTGATGCTGGGGGCGCACACCCATATTCGATCGGGTGCCTTGCTGGGCGGCATCTATTTTGGGCCGGCGGAAAAAGAAGAAATCCGGCAGCGTAAATTCATTGAGGATATTATTGATTTCCTTGAAATTGAACCCATTCGGCATGAAGTGGTCGGCACCCTTTCGTATGGCTTTCAGAAACGGGTGGAAATTGGCCGGGCGCTGGCCCTGCGCCCGAAAGTCATTTTGATGGATGAACCCATGGCCGGGATGAACATCGAGGAGAAAGAAGATATTGCCAGATTTATTATTGATATCAATGAAGAATGGGGTATGACGGTTGTATTGATCGAACACGATATGGGTGTGGTCATGGACATCTCGAATGCGGTTTGTGTGCTGGATTTTGGGAAGAAAATCGGGGAGGGTTCCCCCGAGGAAATTCGGGATAATCCGCGCGTCATTCAGGCCTATCTGGGCGAGGAGGCTGTGATTTGATGCCGGAGTCCGATACATTCCCGAAGCTGCTGTTGGAACGCGAAAAAGCGTATGGCAAAAAGAAGATCGCCATTCGGGAAAAGGACTTCGGAATCTGGAACCGGGTCACCTGGGAGGTTTATCTAAATCACGTTAAAAATTTTGCTCTGGGTTTGCAGACATTAGGGTTTGAACCTGAGGATAAAGTTTCAATCATTGGTGACAACGAGCCGGAATGGATTTACGCCGAATTGGCAGTGCAGGCGCTTGGGGGGATTGCCGTGGGGATTTATCAGGATTCAACGCCGGAGGAGATCCAATTTGCAGCCGATTTTTCTGATTCCCGCTACATCATCGCGGAAGATCAGGAACAGATCGATAAAGTGCTGGAGATCAAAGTGCGCCTGCCTCACATCCGGAAGGTCATTTACTGGGATCCGAAGGGGATGCGATATTATCAGGATGCTTTAATCATGAGTTTTCAGGATGTGGAAAAGAGGGGTGCGGACTATGCCCGCACGCATCCGGGCGAATTTGAAGAACGGGTGCAAAGGGGAAAAGGGGACGATGTCGCCCTGTTTTTAACCACGTCCGGGACCACGGGACGTCCGAAATTGGTTATGCTGACGTATCGGAATATGATTAAAATGGCGGAAAATCTTTTCGTAAAAGTGGACCCTCTGAATGACGGGATGAATTTTGTCTCCTTTTTGCCTCTGGCCTGGGCAGGCGAACAGATGATGGCTGTGGTGGCGGCGTTAACCATTGGTTTTACGGTAAATTTTCCGGAAGAGCCGGAGACGGTTCGCGCCGATATTCGGGAAATTGCGCCGCAGATGATGTTCTCTCCGCCGCGAATCTGGGAAAGCATTCTGTCCGATATTCAAGTCAGGATCGCGGATACGACCGCGTTTAAACGGGCCGTTTTTAATTTATCCCTGAAAATCGGCAAGCGGCTTGCCGACATGAAATTTTCAAAACAAAGGCCGAATCTCCGGTGGAAATTGTTGGGAACGGCAGCGGATTTCCTCGCTTTTCGAGCACTGCGGGACCGGATTGGGTTATCGAATATTCGCTACGCCTACACGGGAGGAGCCGCGCTGGGTCCCGATGTGTTTCGTTTTTACCATGCAATCGGCATTAATTTAAAGCAAATTTACGGGCAAACGGAAATTTCCGGAATTTCAGTGGTTCACCGGGATGGGGATATCAAATTCAGCACGGTGGGGAAGCCCATTCCGGAGACGGAAATCAAGATTTCCAGCGAGGGTGAAATTCTCTCCAAAAGTCCCAGCGTATTTGTCGGCTACTACCGCGATCCCGAGGCGACTGCAGAAGCGCTGCGGGATGGCTGGCTCTTTTCCGGCGATGCCGGTGAAATAGATAAAGACGGACATCTCATCATGTTCGACCGGGTGAAGGACATTATGAAGCTTTCGGACGGCAGCCGGTTTTCACCGCAGTATATTGAAAATAAATTGAAATTCAGCCCTTACGTCAAAGAAGCCGTGGCGATCGGAAACGGCCGTGATTATGTGACCGTATTCATAAATATCGAGATGGCAAATGTGGGAAAATGGGCCGAGCTGCACCGGATTCCTTACACCACCTACGTGGATTTATCTCAGAAGCCGGAAGTTTACGAATTGATTCGGGAAGACGTTGTGCGGGTAAACCGGGAATTGCCGGAAGCGGCACGGATTCGGAAGTTCGTTGTGCTTCATAAAGAATTGGATGCCGATGATGCGGAACTGACGCGGACCAAAAAGGTTCGCCGGGGATTTGTCGAAGAGCGGTACAGGATTTTAATAGAGGCGCTTTACAGTGATCAAAAATTCTGCGCAATAGAGGCGCAGGTTAAATATCGGGATGGACGCGAAGCGAAGATTAAAACCAATCTTAAACTGGAATTCATGGAAGAGCCGGAGAAGGAGACGGTTCGATGATCTTTTTTCTCCAATTAATGGTGACCGGTCTTGTTGTCGGAAGCATGTACGCGCTGGTGGCGCTGGGCTTCGTCCTCATATACAAATCCAGCCGGGTCATTAATTTTGCACAGGGGGAGCTGGTTTTGGTGGGTGCGTACGTCTGTCTGATTTTAACAGCCACTTACCGCGTGCCGTTCTTACTCGCTTTTGCCATTACCATGGCGGTGGCCATTTTGCTGGGTCTGGCCATCGAGCGCCTGTTCCTGCGGCCGATGATCGGTGAACCTGTGCTGTCTATCATTATGTTGACCATCGGATTATCCAGCCTGTTAAAGGGACTCGTGGAATTTATCTGGGGGACCGAAACGCGGGTTTATCCCCCGATATTTCCCTCAAAACCGGTTGAATTCGGCGGCATTGTCGTTTCACAGGTCTACTTGTGGAGCTTTATTTTGTCCGCTATTTTTCTCGTGATTTTTTCACTGTTTTTTAAATTCACCAAAAGCGGCATCGCCATGCGTGCCGCCGCCGATGATGAAGACGCCGCCCTCTCCATGGGAATCAGCATTAAGAAAATTTACGGAATGGCGTGGGCAATCGCTGCCCTGGTGGCGGGCGTCGGGGGAATTATCATCGGCAATATCAACGGTGTCAATGTGAGTCTGAGTGCGATTGGGTTAAATGTGTTTCCCGTCGTGATTCTGGGCGGGCTGGATTCCATCCCCGGCGCAATCGTGGGCGGGTTGGTGATCGGAATTTTAGAGAACCTTGCCGGAGGTTATCTCGACCCCTTTTTTGGAGGCGGCGTGAAAGAAATTTTCCCATTTCTTATTTTGGTTCTGGTTTTGATGGTCAAACCGTATGGATTATTCGGATTGGAACGAATTGAAAGAGTGTAGGTTCATGTGATGAATAAACTCCCCGCCGGTCTGTTTAACATTTCTTACAGAGAAGACCGGCAAATATTTCATACGAAATTTATTCGATTCTGGATGGTCATCTTATTGATCCTGATCATCACCGGCCCGTTTTTTTTGAATGGCTATTTGCTGTCACTTGCCGATTTAACCGGCATTGCCATTATTGGGGCGCTTGGATTAAATATTCTGACCGGTATGGCCGGCCAAATTTCACTGGGTCACGGCGCTTTTATCGGCGTTGGCGCTTATGCGTCTGCGCTTCTGACGTCCCGATTGGGCATAAGCTTCTGGCTGGCCCTTCCAATGGCCGGATTTGTGGCGGCAGCGGTCGGACTGTTTTTCGGTATTCCGTCGCTCCGGATCAAAGGGCTTTATCTTGCCATTGCCACTCTGGCATCTCAGGTCATTATTATTTTTACAATTGTCCACTGGCGAAGTTTAACGAACGGGACCTCCGGGATTCTTGTGCCGTCTCCGAATATCGGTTCTTTTGAATTTGACACCGACAGATCCTTTTATTACATTATCTTCGGTGTATTGGTCCTGGCGACCCTTTATGCACGCAATCTTTTCCGAACGCGTGTGGGCCGCGCCTTTATCGCCATTCGGGATAACGATATTGCCGCCGAAATTCTGGGGGTCAATCTTTTTCGGTACAAGCTGCTGGCCTTCTTTATCAGCTCTTTTTATGCCGGAATTGCGGGCAGCCTGTGGGCGCATTACATCACGATTATCACACCCGAACATTTTACAATGGTGGTTTCCATAAATTATCTGGCAATGATTATTATCGGCGGGCTGGGAAGTGTACTTGGGTCGATTTACGGCGCGATTTTTATCACACTGCTCCCTGAATTTCTGCGGGTCATCGCCGGCAGTTTGAATGGGATTTTCCCCGATATCGGAAATGCCCTGGGGGCTTTACGTGAAATCATTTTCGGCCTTACCGTCATTTTATTTTTGATTTATGAACCCAATGGGCTGTATCACCGCTGGCAGATGATTAAAGCCTACTGGAAACTTTGGCCGTTTAACTATTGAAAGAAAGTGCTGCCGGTTTCACGACGTCACGCCGGCAAATATTCTGGGAATTTTAGCCAGCTTTGCGTGCGGATCAGTCGGATTTAATTTAATTCATCGGTGCCGTTGTAAGGGCATTAAAGTTCATCACCCATTAAATACGGGAGGTCAAGATGCATTCAAAAAAGTGGTTTGTTCTGATTCTGGGGGTTCTGTTTTTTTTCGGTTCCATGAGGTTTAGCAGAGCAGGGGAGAAGGTGATTAAAATCGGTGCCATTTTTGACATTAGCGGGCCCACCGGTGACGTAGGCTGGCAATATGCGGACGGCGTCCGGGATTACTTCAAATGGCTCGACCAAAATGGCGGGATCGACGGTGTAAAAATTGATTTAAAATGGACGGATTATCAATATAAAATTCCACAGGCTATTTCCGCCTACAAAAAATTTGTAAAGGATGATCACGTTAAAGCCATTATTGGCTGGGGGACGGGGGATAGTGAGGCGTTGAGGCAAAAAATTATAGCAGACAAAATTCCCTACATTTCGGCCTCTTTCTCTCAAATTTTGGTATGGACGCCCGGGAATTGGAATTTTCTGCCCGTCACCACTTATGCGGATCACGTGAGAACCGTTTTGAAATACATCAAAGACAATTGGAAACAAAATCGTCCTCCGAAGGTGGCGTTAATTTATAATGACAGCGGTTATGGTCGGGCGATTTTGGCTCCGGCAAGAAAATATGCAAAAAAACATGGTATTCAAATTGTGGATGAGGAGAATGTCTCCCTTCGTGCCCTGGATTCCACTTCCCAGTTGCTGCGGATCAAAGAGAAAAAAGCGGATTACGCTTTTATTCAGGAGACCTACATGGCAACCGCCACAATTTTAAAGGATGCCAAAAAATTGGGACTGCACACCATTTTTACCGGAAATTTTTGGGGTACCGGGCAAAAGCTGGCGGAATTGGCCGGGCCTGCAGCAAACGGTTATATTGGCGTCATGCCCTTTGCCATCTGGACCGAAAACAATGTGCCGGGAATTCAATTGCTTAAAAAAATCAGCACCGAATTTCATCCGAAAATTAAATACCGGGAGCCCCCTTACATGACCGGCTGGGTCAACGCCACAATTATGACCGAAGCGGTCAGAAAAGCCTTGAAAACAGTAAACGGAAACCCGGGCAAGGTGACGGGGCAATTGATTAAAAACGGTTTCGAAGGGATTCGCGATTTTAAAATAAAGGGCCTGGTCACACCCGTAAGTTACACAGCGAAGGATCATCGCGGTGCAAAAATGCTGAAACTTGTGATCATTAAAAATGGGGTATTAACCACTTTGACAGGCTGGTTAAAAACGCCGCCTGTCCCAAAGGAGGAGAGAGAGGGAAAAGAATAGAATAAGAGGAGGGCTGCTTCAAAAGAGGCGGCCCTCATTTTAATTTAAATTGAAAGTAAACCGGTTAACGGTGCGGTATTTTTTCATAATTGAAAAGAACAGGCGTTATGCTCGTTTTGAACAATATTGAGGTGGTTTACAATAAAGTCATCCTGGTACTTAAGGGGATGTCCATCCGGGTGCCGGACGGGAAAATTATTGCACTTCTGGGTGCAAATGGAGCGGGCAAAACGACGACTTTGAAAGCTATTTCAGGATTATTAAAGTCTGAAGACGGCGAAGTGACGGATGGGAGCATTGAATATAACGGCACGCGAATCGACACAAAGGATGCGGAAGCGATTGTCCGAATGGGTATTTTTCAGGTGCTGGAAGGGCGGCGCGTTTTTGAGCATCTTACAATTGAGGAAAACTTACAGGCGGGTGCCATCACCCGAAAAGACAGACAGGGGATTAAGCATGACATTAAAATGGTTTACGGTTATTTCCCGCGGCTGATGGATTTGAGAAATCGAGTGGCCGGATACATTTCCGGCGGAGAGCAGCAGATGCTGGCCATTGGTCGCGCCCTTATGGCCAAACCGCGCCTGATGCTTCTTGACGAGCCGTCCCTGGGATTGGCACCGCTCCTGGTTCGGGAAATTTTCGAAATTATACGAAGAATCAATGCGGAAGAAAATGTGAGCATTCTTCTGGTTGAACAAAATGCGCGGGCGGCACTTTCCATAGCCGAATACGTCTATATTATGGAAAACGGTCATGTGGGGCTGGATGGGTCTACGGAGGAGATGGCCCATAATCCGGATGTCCGGGAATTTTACCTCGGCCTTTCCAAATTGGGAAAACGGAAAAGCTTTAAAGATGTAAAGCACTACAAACGCCGCAAACGGTGGTTGTAAATTAAGCGCGCGAAGAACCGGTTGAGATTGAAATCAATTAGATGCAGAAAGATGCCCCTCCCGGCTGCGGCGGGACAATAGGTGATTTTGTGCTTAATTTATTCGACCGGCGGCGGGTACGATTAAAACAGGAGTTATCTCGGGAGAGCACATTGGAAAAGGAACGGAATTCTCAAAAGACGCCTTTTCAGGGAAATCTCATTGAATTGGTTCAATATGCTTACGACTATGCGCCTTATTTTCGGTCTCTTTTAGATGCTGAAGCCGTCCGGCCGGATGAGATTCGCACACGGGAGGATTTACAGAAAATACCCGTCACGCACAAGGATGATTTAATTCAATTGCAGGCAAAGAATCCGCCGCTGGGGGGATGGCTGGCGCAAAAGGCCGGCCGCCTGCGGCGTGTATTTCTTTCCCCCGGTCCGATTTTTGATCCTGAAGGCGATACGGACGATTTCTGGCATTTTGAAAAAGCCCTTCGGCTGGCGGGATTCCGGGCAGGGGACATTGTCCAGAATACATTTTCATACCACATGACTCCCGGCGGATTTATGCTGGATGCCGGGCTGCGAAAACTGGGCTGCGTGGTTTTTCCGGCCGGCGTCGGCAATACGAATCTTCAGGTTCAGGCAGCGGCTGCGCTAAAAATAACAGGCTACACGGGAACGCCGTCATTTTTGATGGCGATTCTGAAAAAAGCCGAAGAAATGGGATACCATCCGAAACGGGATTTACACTACCGGGCGGCGCTGGTGACGGGAGAGCCTCTGCCCCCGTCTTTGCGAGAACGTTTTCAGAAAGAATACAGCATCGCTGTGTATCAGGTGTACGCCACGGCGGATATCGGCTGCGCCGGATTCGAATGCGGCCGCCGGGAGGGCTGGCACTTGAGTCGCGAGACCCTCGTACAGATCTGTGATCCCGCCTCCGGTGAGGAACTGCCGCCGGGTGAAACGGGTGAAATTGTGGTGACCCATTTTGATCCGGCCTACCCGCTCATTCGATTTGGTACGGGCGATTTATCCTTTCAAATGAAAGATCCCTGCCCCTGCGGCAACTCTTCCCCCAGGCTGGGCGGTTACATGGGACGCATCGGGGAGGGGATCAAAGTGAAAGGCATGTTTGTTCACCCAAATCAGGTTCAGACGGTTGTAAACCCTTATTCGGAAGTGGAGGGATTCCAAATGGTGGTTTCCCGTAAGGCGCATCAAGACGTTTTAACCTATCGATTGAAAAATCCGGACCCGGATTCCGTCTCCGCCGAATTGACTTCAGAGCTTGAGCAAAAGCTGCGGGATGTGGTAAAAGTTGCGGGAAAAATCGAATGGGTTCGGGCGTTTGAAGTTCCGGACCGGAGAATCATTGATTTACGAAGGTGGGAATAAAAAATGCTTGTCAAGAACTATATGAAGACGGATGTAATTTCCGTAAAAGAGGATGATTCCTTCAACCGGGTCGTGGGTGCCATGAAAGAATATCATATTCGCCACATTCCTGTTGTGGAAAAAGGGAAGGTGGTCGGCATTGTGACGGAATCCGATATCAAAAAAGCATCTGCCTCACCGGCCACTACTTTGTCTGTGTATGAATTAAACTATCTTTTGGAAAAAATCAAAGCCAAAGACATCATGACGCGGGCGGTCAAAACGGCCGCTCCCGAGTTGAGTCTGGAAGATGCGGCAATGATCATGCGCGAACGGAAAATCGGCGGGCTTCCCGTTGTGGATGACCGGAACAGTCTGCTTGGGATTATTACACTTACGGATATCATCGATGTATTCTTAGACGTGATGGGCGTGGGGGCGCGGGGCATCCGGTTGACGATCGAAGCTGAGGATAAACCGGGCCAGATTTATGAAATGGCGGCTATCATAAAAAAATATGATGTCAATATTATCAGTTTGGTCGCGCCCCGTCACCAGGATCCTAAAATGCGGAAAATTGTAATGCGAATTCAATGCACAAAACAGGCGGATACAATGATTTCCGAACTCGAAAAAGCCGGTTTTGTGGTTTTATCATTAATTGGCTGTGACCCTTAAAACAGCACATAAAAAGGAGGCCTTCTTTGCAATTAGAAATGATTACTCAGGAACCCAAAACACATCCGCGCCCGACCCCTATTCTGTTTGTGCACGGGGCATGGCACAGCGCCTGGTGCTGGGCGGAACATTTTCTCCCTTACTTTGCGGAACACGGGTATGTTTCACACGCGTTGAGTCTGCGCGGTCACGGCGCCAGCGAAGGGAATAAACACTTCCGCTGGACGCGGCTCGCGGACTATGTGGACGATGTAGCGCAGGTGGTGGATCAGTTGCCGGAGCCTCCGATACTTGTGGGGCATTCAATGGGCGGCCAGGTGGTTCAGAAATATCTGGAGACACATGCCGCACCGGCGGCCGTATTATTGGCCTCTGTGCCTGTTAAGGGAGTGTTGTTCACAACGCTTCGGATGGCCCGGAACCATCCGCTCATTTTTATGAAGGTCAACCTGACCATGAGTCTCTACCCCCTCATCGGCACACCGGCCCTCACCCGGGAATCCTTCTTCTCTGCGGATATGCCGGACGAAATACTCAATACCTATTTTGAGCGTCTGCAGGATGAGTCGTATCTTGCCTTTCTGGATATGCTGATTTTCAAGCTGCCCAAGCCCAAAAAGATTAACACGCCCCTGCTGATCCTGGGAGCGGCGAACGACGCCATTTTCCACACAAACGAAATCGAAGCGACCGCAAGAGCCTACAACACGCAGGCTGAAATCTTTCCCGGCATGGCGCACGACATGATGCTGGAAGCGGGCTGGCAATCCGTTGCGGACCGCATTCTCGAATGGCTGAAGACACAAACGGCCTAAAGCCGGGTGTCAGATGAGCCTGGCGGCAATGTTATTAATGAAATGGAATATCTTGTTTATTATTTTTGGTTCATCCTAAAAATGCGTACATTTTGATTCATTCCATCATTTTTTAAAAGTGATTTGAATGGAGATAGAATCATATTTTTATTGTCGCAAATACATGAATTAAAGATTTCAGTAATATAATTTGTTTACAAAGGTTTTGATTGAATAGCTATAAAAATCAAACTATTAAGTGCAAAACAAGTTACTATATTAAAGACGTACACTTACAATTATTGTATACTTTTCAATCTATTACAGGCATATGAACAATTTTTCACGCGTTTATTGAGAATGACTCCGGATAAAGACCAGGGAAGTTCTAACAAGAGAGGATTTAGGGGTGTGTTTTTTTTCATTCCCTGCGTGTTCAACTATTTATAATGGCATGAATTACATTTCGTCCCTACGGGACTTTAATGGTGTGTTGATTAATTTTCTAGAAACATTTTGTCCCTAGCGGGACATAAAAAATGGAAATAGCATCAAAGACACTATCTGTTCAATGAAATTGCTCTATAGTGCCATAGATTCGCAAAGGCAACGAATCTAATTAGTGTCCGAACGAAAACACATGGAAAATGTAACGTAAGCATCTTGCTTGCATTCGTTTGACAGCAGAAACAAAGAATTAGCTGAATCAAATTTCACAAGCCGGAGGCTTGTGTTACGTTTTCGTTCAGGCACTAATTAACGAATCTAATTTTATATGAGAAACTTTATACCGCTGTGTTTGGTTGCAAGATAGATTTATTTGTCAAGCTTCTTGAAAGTCCCGTAGGGACGAAATGTTTATAGCGAAGTGCCAAATCTAATGATTTTAAGTCCCTTTAAGGACGACATGTACTTTCTATCACATAAGTGAAATAGGCTATTAGGTTGACGGCTATAGGCGGATTAGAAGATTTATTTTATAATCTTTACGGCTTCGTTGTGCGAACACTTAAGAGGACCGGTTTAAATGAGCACTTATATCTTAATGAAGATACTGGAATCTGCTCCGAGCCGTTATGACCGGGGCATTCGTATTCTTTCGCTCGGAAAACTGAATAAGATTTACGATCGCTTAACGGCGCCAATCAAAGCAGGACAGAGGGTGCTCGATATCGGCTGCGGAACCGGCGCTCTGACGCTGCGCGCGGCACAAAAGGGGGCAAAGGTCAAAGGAATCGATGTCAATGCACAGATGCTGGAGATCGCCCGGCAGCGGGCGGATGCCGCAAATCTGACTCAAAATATAGAATTCTGCGAAATGGGTGTGGCGGAGCTTGGCAGTGAGGCGCCGGGCCGTTATGACGTCGTGATGAGCGGACTCTGTTTTTCCGAATTGACGGAAGATGAATTGGTTTACACCTTGAAAGCCGTTAAAAGGCTGTTGAAGCCGGGAGGCCTTCTGCTGATTGCAGATGAAGTCAGCCCCGGAAACCCGTTCAAGAAAATTCTCAGCGGACTCATCCGGTTTCCGCTTGTGATTGCGACGTTCCTGATCACCCAGACCACAACCCATGCCGTCAGGCATTTGCCCGAACGGATAGAAGACGCAGGTTTGACGATCGAGTCGGTTAAATTGAATAAATTAGAGAACTTCATCGAATTAGCCGCAAAGAATCCCGAAGAGGTGGCAAAATGAATTGGCTCAAATACGTGATTGTAACGCTTGTTGAAACCTTGCTGAGGGGGTTTCCGTTTCCCTGCAAAACAGGTTTAATCAAGATCGGAAATCCCGGCAGAGATGCGCCGGTTTTTCTGACCTGCAATTTTCAACTGACCGTTGAAAGAGTCAAAAGAGCGCTTAAGGGAATGGATGCTTATCTGCTGGTGGCCAACAGCCGGGGAATCAACGTCTGGTGTTCATCTACCGGCGGGCTTTTAACCAATCACGATGCGATTTCGGTGCTGAAAACCAGCGGAATCGAGGACGTTGTGGATCATAAAACGGTCATTCTGCCCCAGCTTGCGGCCACCGGGATTGAAATGAAAGTCGTATTGAAAAAGACCGGATGGAGAGTCGTTTGGGGCCCGGTTTATGCAAAAGACATTCCGGTTTTCATGGAAAAGCATCTCGTTAAAACGCCGGAAATGCGGCAGGTCCGATTCACATGGGATCAGCGCATTGAAATGGCGGTGATGTGGGCATTCCCGTTTTCTGCCATTGCAGCCCTTATCACCATTCCGTTTTGGCGTGCGATGGCGCTGCCGTTGATCAGCATTATTTTGGTTCTGCCGTTTCTGATATTTCTCTCGTTTCCCCTTTATTCACATTGGCTTAATCCGAAAAAAAAGGGGACGAGTTTCAGTAAATATACGGTTCTCTTTGATTTCGGCCGTATTCCGTTAATCATCTGGGGATTTTTTCTGCTCGGCATGGTCCTCTTCGGCCTTCGGGCCGATGTCCTGTCCTGGGAATTCATGCTGCGTTGGGGAATTGCATCGTTTGTGGTGATTTTGCTTATCAATATCGATTTAATGGGCAGTACCCCTGTTTACAAAAGCGGTTTGCATGAGGACCGATTTTTAAAAATCGTCCTCGATGAAAATAAATGTAAAGGGGCCGGCTTCTGTGAACAGGTTTGTCCCAAAAACTGCTACGAGGTGGATAATGTCCGGCACCTTGCCGCCATGCCGCGGGCGGACCAGTGCGTCCAGTGTGGAGCGTGCATTGTGCAGTGCCCCTTCGATGCGCTGTATTTCAGGAATCCGAAAGGCGACGTCATCCTGCCGGAGACCATCCGGAGATTCAAACTGAATCTTTTAGGAAAACGGTTTGTTAAAGTGGCATGAAAAGCATCGTAAATGAAATAAAATCTGATTCATCCTAATTCCGCTGTCACTAAATACCAAATTCAAAAACGCCAATGTCAAATAAAATCCAAATGAGCCAATCTTAAATAAAATTACGAATTACGAATTAGGAATTACGAATGATACCTCGATTCATTCTAATTTTGCGGTCGCTAAATGCTAAATTCAAAAACGCTGGAATGATCGCTGCCAATCGTATAAAAAGGTCGCATTCTCGAGAAGAACCACAAATCTTTTCAATGATTAATCTTAATCGAATTAACCCGGTCAGTTAATCTTTTTTTCGGGTTTTGAAAATCCATACCGTTTTATTTTGTTGTAGAGCGTGACACGATCGATTTTTAGAATTTTAGCGGCCTGCGTTACATTCCAATTTGTCCGCTTTAAAATCTTCTGAATGTGTTCTTTTTCCACTGCCTCCAGAGCTTGTTGAGAATACCCAAATGTTTTTGCCGTTTGTTGAAGCGGCAGATGTTTTGGCTCGATTCGGTTTCCCCGGCAAATCACAACGGCTCTTTCTATTGCATTTTCCAGTTCCCGAACGTTTCCGGGCCAGGGATAATTCACCAGAAGATCCAGTGCACCGGGTGAAATTTCATCAATATTTTTATGAATAGATGCCGAATATTTTTTTAAAAAATGGTGAGCCAAAAGGGGAATATCCGATGCGCGTTCTCGCAGAGGCGGCAAAAAAATGGTAAATACGTTCAGACGATAGTAAAGATCCTCGCGGAACTTTCCCGCTTTGATAGCCGCTTCCAGATCTCTATTCGTGGCTGAAATCAGGCGAAAATCCACATCGATCTCATGCTGCCCGCCAATTCGTGTGAGTTTTTTGGATTCAACCACACGCAGTAAATCCAATTGCGTTTTTGGACTGACATCTCCAATTTCATCGAGGAATAATGTGCCGCCCTGAGCAATCTCAATCTTGCCTTTATGCCGATTGAGTGCGCCTGTAAATGAACCCTTTTCAAAGCCGAATAATTCACTTTCCAGCAGACTTTCGGAAAAAGCGCCGCAATTTATGGAAATCATCGGGCCGTTTCTGCGGGGGCTGTTTGCATGGATGGCGCGGGCAATCAATTCTTTCCCTGTGCCGCTTTCGCCTCGGATAAGCACGGTGGAATCCGTACTGGCAACCGTGCGAACCATATCCAGAATGGTCTTTATCCGGGGGCTTTCTCCGATAATCTCATCAAAATTATTGAGCTGCTGAATCTGAGCTCTCAGCCGGATGTTTTCTTTGGCCAGTTTTCTCTGGTCCACGGCATTTTCGATTATATGCTCCAGATCATCCGGATCGAACGGCTTGGTCACATAATCATAAGCGCCGGCCTTGATGGCACGAATAGCGGTTTCAACAGAAGCAAACGCCGTAATGATAATCACAATAATATCCGGATCAATTTCCCGAATCCTCTCCTGCAGCTCGAGGCCGTCCATTCCGGGCATCTTAATGTCCAATAATACAATATCGAAAGGCTTTTTCTCCAATAGTTCCAGAGCTTTGTAAGCATCCTCCGCAGCGTCGACTTTGTATCCGTCAAGCTGAAACCACTTTGTCAGCGAATCCCTTGCCGCAAATTCATCATCGACAATCAATATTTTTACATCTTCAGGATCCATTGTTTTCCTTGAATTAACTTAAAATATCACTCAGGCTTTCTTTGGGAACTTTTGGATGACGGGGTAATTTTATGTAAAATGTTGTTCCTTTTCCCGGTTTCGATTCTACGTGAATTGTACCCTGATGTCTCTGAATAATACCGTATACGACAGACAACCCCAGGCCTACCCCCGTGCCTTCTTTTTTGGTGGTATAAAAAGGCTCAAAAATATGGGGCAGCACATCTTCCGGAATCCCGATTCCCGTATCCGAAATTTTAATTTCAATCGTATTTTCTGCAGGAAAACGTTGAGTGGAAATAGTCAGTGTTCCGCCTTCCGGCATGGCATCGGCGGCGTTTACCAGAATGGCAACAAGCGCCTGCTTAATTTGATTTTCGTTACACAAAATTGTACAATCGTTATAACAATACTGTGTTACCAGATTTATATTACTAATTTTCAGTTTATGGTTTAGTAATAAAATACTTTTCTGGATAATTCCGTTAATGTCCTTTTCTTCAAAATTTTCGCCTGTGCCTCTGGCAAACAGGAGAAGATTTTTTACAATATCGCCGCTGCGTTTAATCTCACTTTCAATAATTCCTAAATTCTCAAGAATCCCGTTTTTTTGATCTTCCTTTAGTGAAGATTTTTTGATCTGTTTTTCAAAAAGCTTAACGTATGTCAAAACACCGGCAAGGGGATTGTTCAGCTCATGAGCAACGGTAGCAGCCAGTTTCCCCAGAGAGGCCATTTTTTCCACCTGAATCAAATGACCCTGCGCATTTTTCAGCTCTTTTGTCTTTTCATCGACCTTTTTTTCGAGTGTCTCAGACCACTTTGTTAATTCTTCGCGCGCCTTTTTAAGACTCTTCGTCATTCGATTAAAGGAATAAGCCAGATGAGCAAATTCATTCTTCCCGCTTACCTGAATGGCATAGTCCAGATTTCCGTGCGCGACCTCCTTCGTCCCGTCAATCAATCGCTGAACAGGCCGATAGACCATTATATAAATAAAAACAGAAATTGGAAAGAGAACCAGAATAATCACAAGGCCTGCATACATTAGAATATTATGTTTGTTTCTTTCGATACTCTGGTCCACCGTTTTGAGAGACATCAGAACGTCCAGAACGCCCAATATCTTCTTTTTCGCCGGATGAGCGTGGCAGGCGGCACTTGAACAGGAGGGTTCATTGCGAATAGGATTGATTAAACCGATTACACGATAACCATCGGGAGAGTTGTAGATACGATACCGTTTTTTTACAGGCACCTCAGCCAGCGGCTTATTCTTTAGATGACATAAATAGCATGCCTCCGTCTGCATATTTACCCGGCTGCCCATTTCAGAGGAGTCCGTGGAAAACGTAACAACGCCCACATCATTGTAAATTCGAATGCCTACCATTTCAGGCTCATTGCCGATGGTCTGCATAATTTTATAGACATCCTTGCGCCTGTTTAAAAGCATATCATAATGTATTGAGCGCTTGATAATATCGCTATCTCGACGAACGTTTTGAAACTCGATGGCCGTCATCTGCTTTTTATGAACGTAAATGCTCAGATAGGCAAACAATCCGATAAAAACAACAAAAATAAATACCTGGAATAGAAATATTCGAAAACTCAAGGATTGTAGCGCGCGTATTCTCATTGAAAAATACTTTCAATTTTATTAATAAGTTATTATTAATTAGCTATTCTCCTAAGTAGCCTTATTGCATTTGATGACAATTGGAACAATTGTCCGGATCTTTTGTATCAAAGGCGGTTTTTCCGTTATGACAGGCGCCGCAATTTTTCCCTTTATCCATCGTTTCCATTGTAATGGGGCCTTCAGGCGATCTGCCGGGTGCCAACATGTCAAAATGAACGGGATGACATGAAGCACAATTCGGATTATCATAATCATAATGGCTGTCGTGACTAAATAGTACCGGGCCCGGACTATCCTTGCCCATAGGGAAAGTGTAATCACCCGGCAGCTTAACCTCCTGGCGATGTCTGATGACCAATGGGTTCAATTCGCTCTTTTTTATTACAGGCTGAGAATAGACTTGTTTCTGATGCTTAATTCCAAGCACAACCGCCAATAAACCTAAAATTATCACAATACCCAGAATCGAGATCGCCTTATAACTAATATCAACGATCGGTTTTTGAGGCAATTTTGCTTTGGGGCCAAGTTTCTTTTCCACTTCTTCCAGGGGGCCTTCCGGGAAAATATTAAAATATCGAGCGGCTAATCCAAACAAAGCAAATCCCAATGCAATCAGTGAAAGCGTGGTGACAATTTCCATCCAGGAGGGAAAATAAAACCCTCCGGCTGCACGGGCTGTTCCGGTCAATGCGACATTCAGCCGGTTCATAACGAATCCGAGAATAACCAGAACTGACGAGAAGAAGATATAAGTTTTATCATTCCTGATTTTTTTAAAACAAAGCATTACAAACGGGACAATGACGCCGATAATAATTTCGATCAAAAACATTGCAGTTTCAGTGTTCCAGATATTCAGATATTTAAAGGCGCCTTCACTCCAGAGTGTTTCGAGACGCATGACCAAATAAAAAGCGATCATAAATACCAGAATCCTGGCCAATAAACGCACGGTACCCAATTCCAGTTCTCTGTGAAAGGCACGCGCGCTCATATAAGATTCAAAAATTGTCATGGCAAAAGCGACCATCACGGATGATACAAAAAACAAAACAGGCAGCCACGGCGTATACCAGAACGGATACAGTTTTTCAGGCATAATTAAATAAATAGAACCCAAAGTAGATTGATGCCCCACAGAAAACATCACACCCAGTGATACCAGAACGGGCGTAAACCAATGGTGAATCTTAACCATTGCCGTCCAGCCGATTCGTTCAAAAAAATTAACAGAAAACTCCAGAAAAAGGATGGTCGTGTAGAGCATCACACACCAGGCCAGTTCGAACATGGGTGAGTGTTCATTCCAGAACAGAATTGTATGCCACACATAATACCACTTTCCTAAATCGAACCCCAATCCTATAATCACCATTATGTATCCAAGGAATGCGGTCAGAATGGTAGCTCTCAGAATCGGCCTTAATTTTTTTATGTTAAACACAACGACAAGCGCCGTCAATGTAAATCCGCCGGCACCAAGACCCACGCCGGAGATCACATCAAAACCAATCCACAAACCCCATGGGAATCTATCGGATAAATTGGTTGCGTATCCAAGACCGTGGAAAAAACGAACATAGGCTGCGTAAATTCCAAAGATCCAGAGGATAACAACAACCACCTTCCAGAATGTTATCTTGAAAACACTCTCTAATTTTATGGAATTCATCATCGTAGTCTTCCTAATTTTAATAATCTATTTTAAATTTTCAGATCCAATAGAATTCTAAATTACTTGTCTTCATCATCATCGTGAATGCCATAAATTTCTTTTTCGATTTTTTTTATCTCGTCAGGAGTTTTCCCATTCAGCTTATCCCGGCGATTTATGACCCACCATAAACCGTACATGAAAACAAATGCCGTACTAAAAATTTTGGGAACCTCTTTTTGAACCTTGAATGTCAAAGCCGGAAACGCCCTTTTCATTCCTTTAACCTTAAAACCCAACGCCTCAAACGGTACCGAAGACAAATACAAAATCGACGTTCCCGCCGCTTCATTCAATCCGTAAATATGGTTCACATACAAATCAGGATTTTCCCCGATCCTCTTTTTGGCTTCTATAATAAGTTTATCACGATCACCAAATTTTGTGGCGCCGGTCGGACAAACTTCCGCACAGGCCGTTTGTTTGCCTTCTTTCTGCCTTTCATAACACATGATGCATTTCCCAACCGCAGGTGTGGGGCTGTCCCATTGATATTTCGGAATCTGGAATGGGCAGGACTGTACACAATACCGGCAGCCAATGCAAATATCTGAATGCCAGATGACAGGACCGAGTTTTGTCTTTTCCATTGCTCCGACGGGAC
>BDTM01000126.1 GCA_002898015.1 bacterium BMS3Bbin03
TCTAATTTATATGAGAAACTTTAATTCTTATGAATTCTCTACAAGTTTAAATGCTTTGAAAAATCAATTCGTTTGGGTTCATCGCGAAAATGTGACCTTTTTTCTACTAAGAGGGTACGGCTATTTGTTAAATCTAAAACTCACCCCTAATTGGTGGCAAAACCACTGTTGGCGGCCAGGACTGAGGGGGTGAGTTTGAAAAACAGCAATAGGCCAATTAGCCTGAAAGAGATTGAAACGTACACAATAATCGAAAGAACAGATATTTATAAACCAAGCTATTTTATATTTTGTTTTTGATGTTTATTCAATCGGAACCTTACTAAACAAATTATGTTAAGGTGTTAATGTTAAACATTTTAGATGTTTAAATGTCGTCTAAAATAATCTGCCTGCAAACCCGCCGTTTTGAAGGTTTAGTCTCTGCCTCTCCCAAAGAGCATCAGGAAAAGCAGGAAAAGATTTATAAAATCCAGATAGAGCGCCAGCGCACCCACAATGGCAATTTTGCCAAACTGTTCCTCCGAAGGATTGGTGATGCGTTCACCCAGCCGGCGGATTTTCTGCGTGTCGTAGGCCGTCAGTCCCACAAAGATGATAATTCCCAAATAGCTGACAAGCCAGCTAATGGCGGAACTGCGCATAAAGAAATTGGCCACGGAGGCGATGATAATGCCGATTAATCCCATGAACAGATATTTGCCCAGGGATGAGAGGTTTGTTTTGGTCACGTAGCCGTAAAAGCTGGTGGCGCCGAATGTTAATCCTGCGGCTAAAAAGGTGGTGGTGATGGAAGAGGAGGTGTAAATTAGAAAAATTGATGAAATGGTCAATCCGTTCACGATTGAAAAAACAAGAAACAACGAGGATGCGGCGGAGACGGACATGGTGCGCACGCCGCCGGAAATGGCAAAGACCAGGCCCAATTCGCCCAGAAGCAAAATCCAGATCACCACAGAATTTCCAAACAGGATCTGCTGTAATCCGGCGCTGTTGGCGGCCAGATAGGCCACAACGCCCGATATGAGCAATCCCAGCATCATCCAATTGTAAACCGAGCGAAGCAAAGCGTTTTCATTTGCCGCCGTTAATACCGGTTGAGTCACATAGCCTTCACGCATGGTTTTTTTCCTTATTCTGTTTTATGGGTAACGATTCAAATACAGGTTTGCCGGAAAGTCACAAGTCACTAAAATCATATCTTTCCTTTGCGGCTGAATTGTTACGTTCTATTTAACCCATTGAGCAAAATTCGGATTTTTTACGTTTTTAAACGGCTTTAGTTCCGTTGTGCAGTCTGCGGAAAAAGAAAAAGCAGCGCTGAAAAGGCCGGCTTATTCCGGAATGAGGGCATACAGCAGGGGAGCGCGCCACTCTTTTTTGACCGGATCGTAAATTCCAAACCCGGAGCAGAATTCCCAATAAGCCCAGCTCATATTTTCGGCCTCCGCCTGACGGGCCACGAATCGGGTCCAGAGGGTGCGTGAGACAATATCCGCTTTGTGGTAAGCCCCGAATTCACCCAGGAAAATGGGACGGTTGTGCACGCGTCCCCATTCGGCCGCATGGTCCAGATCACGAATGACGGCCGTCTTCTCCTCCGGGGTGCCGCGCCAGGTGGTACCCAGCCAGGCATCGCTTCCCGCAACCCATTCCGCCCCCTGGTGCGTGAAATGAAAGGGATTGTAATAATGCACCGTCACAACGGCATTTTGTTCTGCCGGGGGGATCTGCAGTTTGTTTAACGCCGAGATGCCGCCCCATTCCGCCGTACCGATCACCACGGTGCGCCCGGGGTTGGAGGCCCGGATGACGGCAAGGGCTTCTTTCAGGAGACCGTTCCAGAGTTCGGGCGTCAGACGGCCGTTCGGCTCGTTCAAAATTTCAAAAAGGAGGCCGGAGGGGTAATTTTTGTATCGGTTTGCGATTTGTTTCCACAGGGCCAGAAAGCGCGCCCGGTTTGCCGCCGGGTTCTGCATCAGTTCCTGATAATGGTGCACGTCGATCACTGCGGCGAGATTTCGGGTCAGCGCCTGGTGAACGGCCCAATCGACGCGTGCGAAAAAGACGGGATCGATGGTGTACGGCGGATTTGTGCCGGCATGCGCCGACCAGCGAATCGGAATGCGGACGGATGAAAAGCCCGCATCTTTAATCAGCCTGAAATAGTCTGCCTGCAGCACCACACCCCAATCGCCTTCGTGGGGGGCATCCAGGGCGTTTCCCAGATTGATGCCGCGGCCGAGACGCCGGTTCTGCTGAAACGGATCGGAATGATTGGGCTGCGGCGTCGATTGAACGGGCAGCACCGCTTTGAAATTTCGGGAACAAGCGGGGAAAATTCCCGCCACAAGGACAATCGAGAAAAAAAGAAAAAAAGGCCGTTTATTTAGCACATCATTCACCCGAAAATTAAAATTCAAATTAATCCCAATCATGGATGTGAAAATGTTTGTGGTAACGCTGACCGTGTTTGTGTTTGTGCGTGTGCATTAAATGGGCTTCGATGAGTTTATCCGCATCCGTTAAAAAATCCTTCAAATCACCATCGTAGATTAAGCGATGATCCCGGGACAACACCAGGGAGCGTTTGCCCAGTTCCGTCGAAAGACTTAAATTGTGTGTGGTGATAATCACGGTCTCCTCCAGTTCCCCCAAAAAATCCACAAGCCATCCGGTGGCGAGCGGATCGAGATTCGACGCGGGTTCATCGAGAAGCAGAAGCTCAGGCTCTAAAACAAGAAGAGAGGCCAGACACACTTTTTGTTTCTCTCCGCTGCTCAAATGAAACGGGGGCTTTTTCAGATAGGGGGTGATCCCCAGTTTATCGGCCCAAAAGTTCACCCTTTCATCGATATGATCCCTGTTTAACTGTTTCAGCCCAAACGAAATTTCATCATAAACGGTCGGGTTAAAAATCATCACATCGGGGTTCTGAAACAAGAGCACGACCTTGGAGCGAAAATCGGCGGAAAACGTGCTTTCTTTAAGCTGTTTTTTCGTGATCTTCGTGTTCTGATAAGCATAGCGGCCGCTTTTTGGAAATATTAATCCGTCCAACAGTTTAAGCAGCGTGGACTTCCCGCTTCCGTTGACCCCCAGGAGAATCACTTTTTCGCCTTTTTCAATTTTAAATGAAATGTCCTGCAATACATCATTGCCGTCGTAGGCGAATGTGATTCCCTCTATCTCAATCATTGTTGAACCCTCTTGATTTCATAGCCTGAAGTATTTCTTTCGAATTCGATAACGATTTGTTCAGAAAATAATAGACCGACGATGAGACAAAATTATAAGCCTCCTTTTTCCCGGGTTTTCGGATGATTCGGCTTCTCAATGCAAACCGTAATTCCCCCAGAATCCGTTTAAAGGTCAGAATCTGGCTGTAGGAAAGGGTGACGGCGTACGTGAGTGTTTTGGAAAAAGAAAAAACGGAAAAAAGATTTACTTTATCGATGAGGAGGAATGTGGCAAACGTCAGCGTAAAGGTTCTCAAATTGATTAAAAGCACGTAATGAGGCGAAAAGGTGTGTGTCCGGTACGTCAGCAAAATATACGACACGGTGACGATGCTGTTGAAAAAAAGAATGGCTGCACCCGCTCTTTTAAAGAGCTTAAAAAAGGTTTTTCCGGAGAGTAAAAACAGGGTGAAGAGCGAAAATGACAGAAGATAAAGATTGCCGGACAGGGTTAACAGCAGAATCACTAAAATGTAGCCCAGGAAAAAAGTGCGGTCGAATTGATTTTTTTTCTTATAAAGCAGTTGATACAAGACGTAAAAAAACAGCAGAATAAGCAAAGCACCCATAACGGCGGACAGATAATAACTGGCGATGCTGTTCAGGTATTTAAACCCGTAATCCTGAGCCGGGGCTGTATAAAGCCCCCCGAACTTCTGCATGCCTTCGGGAACAAATCCGAGTATTTTTTGGTAGTGCGCCGAAGTCCACTCGCCCCAGGCCGGATTTTCCGTTAAAAGCCCCAGCGGAACCAGGACGATGAAAAACAGGGTGAACAAACCGATATAAAGTGTTCTTTTTTTAACGGCTTTAATCCGGACGGTCGAGAAAAAGCGGGGATCGATTTTCCGGACGAAATTCAGGGTCACGGTTGTAAAAATGCCCTCTGCGATTCCGAAAAACAGAATATGGGAACCCACCATCGCCGGGATGGTTATTTTCAAACCGAATGGGAAAAAGAGAGGCTGTCCGCCCGGACCGGATGCAATCAGGGGCTGGATACCGAGGAAAATGGAAACGGCCAGGGAAGCCGCGACAATACTCAGCCATCCCGAAATAAACGCATTTAATGAGTCTTTGAGGGTTCCTTTTAAGATCCTAAACGTGTAATAAGCTGTAAACGAAGCCAAAAAGCCCATGCTGAATGTGTTGATTGGAAAGGACGTGATGCCGCCGTCCCCAAACAAAATGGCCTGAATGAAAAGAACCAGGCTTGTGGACAAAAAGGCCATCCAGGGCCCGAATAAGATGGCAATAACGGCCACTCCGATCGCATGTCCGCTGGTGCCGCCGGGAACGGGGATGTTGAACATCATGATGATGAAGGAGAGCGCCGTAAGCGACGTGATCAGGGGTAAGGTTTCTTCATCCAGCACTTTTTTTGCTTTTTTAAAAGCGTAGATCGAAAGCGGAATCACGATGCCGTACATGGGAATGTAGGTTTGGGGCGATAAATATCCGTCCGGAATGTGCATGGCTGCCTTTTGAACTAATGGGTTGGTTGACATTCACAAAATTTATGAACTGAAATCGTAACGATTCAGATATCTGTCTGCCGTAAAATCACAAAGTCGTTAAACTCCTGTCTTTTCTCTGAGGCTGAATCGTTACTTAAAATTTAAAAAATAATCTTCATTTGTCAAGGGAAAAAATCTCTTGAAAAGGAATTTAATTTTATTTATAATAATTGTAAAGCCTCACAGAAAGAGAATCCATGAAAAAGAACAAACTGCCCATCGGCAAACTTCAAATCGAGCATTTGGACCGGATGCTGCAGAAATATCAGGTGCCCGGGGATCGCGTGATTGTGGGGGCGGGCATTGGGAAAGACGCCGCCGTAATCGACTGGGGCGAAAAATATCTTGTGGCGAAGACCGATCCGATCACATTTGTCACGGATGAGATTGGTTTTTACGCCGTCACCATCAATGCCAATGATATTGCCTGCACGGGCGGGACGCCGAAGTGGTTTATGGCCGCGCTGCTTTTGCCGGAGGGGGAGACCGGTCCGGAGCTGGTGGATACGATTATGAATCAAATTTCCGCCACCTGTGAAGCCATGGGCATCGGCCTTGTGGGCGGCCACACGGAAATTACGCATGGGATCGACCGGCCCATCGTGGTCGGACAAATGCTGGGAGAGGTGGAGCGGGAGGCTCTGGTTCGGCCCGAAAACATTCGGGTGGGCGACCTGATTATTCTAACCAAAGGCATTGCGATCGAGGCGGTGTCGATTATTGCCCGTGAAAAAGAAGCCGAAGTGGCGTCGGTATTCGGGGAAGAATTTTTGAAAAAGGCGGCGAATTTCCTGCACGAACCCGGGATCGGCGTGCTCAAAGAGGCCCGGATCGCCGCACGCACGGCGCAGATTCACGGCATGCACGATCCCACCGAAGGCGGCCTGATGATGGGCCTGCATGAATTGGCACGGTCGGCGGAGGTGAGCCTGGAAATTCTGGCCGGTCAAATTCGGGTTCTGGAAGAAACGCAGAAATTGTGCGGCCATTTCAAACTGGATCCGCTCGGCACGATTGCTTCGGGAGCGCTTATTATTGTCACCGATCCGGTTAATGCGGACGCGGTTGTAAAATCGCTGCGGCAGGAAGCGATTTCCGCGGAAATCATCGGCACGGTTTTGCCCCCCGGAAAGGGCGTTCTTTTTCGCCGCGGCAGCGACGTCCGGCCCGCCCCCTGGTTTGAAAGGGATGAGCTGACCAAAATTTTTGAGTGACGATTCAGGCAATTCGTGAAAATTCATTGGAAGAAAAAGGCCCGCGAATGTGCACGAATTTTTCACTAATTTTTAAAACAAAAAACTCAGGATGAACCTTAATATTTTTATGATGAATCAAAATTGAAATGCAGGTCAAACCTCACTTACGGGCGGCTCGTAAAAAAAAGACCGGTATCTGCCAAATAAATTTCTTAAATCTGAAATTAGTCCTTGACAAAAAACTTTGATTTTT
>BDTM01000127.1 GCA_002898015.1 bacterium BMS3Bbin03
GTCAAAGTTGTTTCACACTTAATTTTAGCAAAATCTTTAAAATCACTGCCTTTAAAATATGCCTTCTTTGCCTTTTGGGAGCTATCCCGTTTCTTTTTGACTTGCCCCGATTTTTAAATCGGGGTTCCCGAATATTCCCAATAATTCCCGGGCTTTAGCCCAAGAAAAGCATTTTTTAATTCTTCAATTCACCGGGCTAAAGCCCGGATTTGTTTTACATCCTCCTATCCCCGAGCTGAAGCTCGGGGCAAGTCAATAATAATTTCTTTCTTCTAAAATAAAACCGCAAGAATCAGCATCCCCAAAATTAAATTTCTTATTTTTCAGAAGTTACCCATTCCTTTTTGACTTGCCCCGATTTTTAAATCGGGGTTCTTGAAATTCCCCCCAATAATTCCCGGGCTTTAGCCCAAAAAAGGCATTTTTTAATTCTTCAATTTATTGGGCTGAAGCCCTGATTTTTTGGACTTTCTTATCCACACGCTGAAGCACGTGGCAAGTCAGCTTAGCTTGACGCTAATGGCCTCTGGCGGAAGCGGGGTGTGTCCTCCCTTTTTGCGGCAGGAAAAAAAAGACAATCTTGAAATGGAAACAAACAATTATCTACTTACAGCGGAGAGCTCTGCCGCAGGTTATCGGCGGCAGCCTAAAACAATATTTTGGAAATCCTATTGATTTATTTGAATTGCTATGCACTTTAGAGGCTGTGTGAAAACTCAAAATAAACTCTATTCTTGCAAATTGTTTTTTTAAATAATGTCATTGCCGTCCCGATGGGTCGGGAGAAGCAATCTCATCAGTTACAGTAACTAAAGAGAACACTTCATCGCTTCGCTTTTTGCAATAACAGTTTATGAAAGGCTGTCATTAAAAATTACATTTCCTTTCTCTTTTCACACAGCCTCTAAACCGCAGGGCTAAGAAGAGAAAGAACGCTGAAGGGTACTTCATTTTTTAATTCGTGAAAATTCGTGGGCATTTCTTTTTTTATGCTGTGTCAGCGTCCCTTAGGGTGCTTCCCATAATCTTTATTTCTATCTTTGGTTATTTCTCTTGCAAACATTCCGACATTATTGTATCTTTAAAGCATTGTTCCGACAATTCTGTATTATTTTCGGGGGCGGTATTTTATCTCGATTTTAAAAAAGGTGTTTAATTCTTCCTTCAAAAAGGAGCGGCCATGGCTGTTAAAAAGGATTCTGAAAAAAAAGAACAGACGGATTCGCTGATCCGAAAGTTGTCAATTCTGGGCAAGATCAATGAAGCGGTCAGCCGGACGCTTCAATTACAGGAGTCGATGGATGCCACGCTGCGGATTCTTCAGCAGTCTTATCACATTCGCTCCGGAGCCGTTTTTTTGGCCGAAAACGGGAGAAATCTGGTCATAACCGCTTCCATCGGCTACAACCGCAACATTCGGAAAACGGCCTATCATTTCGGAGAGGGATTAACCGGCCGTGTGGCTGAAACCGGAAAACCAATTGTCGTCCCTCAGGTGAGCAAGGAACCTCTGTTCCTGAATCGCATGAGTTCATGGAATCCAAAGCGTGACGGGGAGCAAACCTTCATCGGCATCCCGATTATTAGCGATTACGCCACACTTGGGGTTCTCATTATCAATTTAAAGTACAACCCGAAACGGCATCTGTCCAATACACTGAAATTTCTCATGCTGGTGGGTTCGGCGCTGGCGCAGCCCATTCGATTTAACCGGCTTTTGAAAATGGAACGGGAAAAAATCCTCAATGAACGGGTTCTCCTGGATGAGCGTCTCAAAGAGAAGTTCAGCTTTCAGAATATTATCGGCAACAGCAATGAGATGCGTGATGTTTATGAAAAAGTGGCTCAGGTGGCCAGAGCCGACACAACGGTTTTAATTCGAGGTGAATCGGGTACGGGAAAAGAACTGATCGCCCAGGCCATTCATTTTAATTCGGCCCGGAAAGATAAGTCTTTTATCCGGGTAAATTGTGCTGCCATCCCGGAGAGTTTAATCGAGTCCGAATTTTTCGGGCATGAAAAAGGAGCCTTTACCGGTGCTCTGATCCGCAAGAAGGGCCGGTTTGAATTGGCGAACGGCGGCACCATATTTCTGGATGAAATTGGCGAGTTAAGTCCGCTCACACAGGTAAAGTTGCTGCGGGTGCTTCAGGAACACGAATTTGAGCAAGTCGGGGGTACTGAGACCATCAAAGTGAATGTGCGCGTGATTACCGCCACAAATGCCGATTTGGAAAAACTAATTGCGGGGGGAAAATTCAGAGAAGATTTATATTACCGCCTTAATGTGTTCAGCATTTTTCTTCCTCCTTTACGAGACCGCCGTACGGATATTCTGCTTCTGGCCGATCATTTTATGTTTAAATACGGGCGCAAACACGGGAAGGCCATCAAGCGCATTTCAACACCCGCCATTGATATGTTGATGCGTTATCACTGGCCCGGAAATGTACGTGAACTGGAAAATTGCATCGAACGGGCTGTTTTGGTTTGTGAAGATCAGGTCATTCACAGCTACCATCTGCCGCCGACACTTCAAACGGCGGAAAGCAGCAACACCCTGCCTAAAAAATCCCTCGAGCAGGCCGTGACTTCTTACGAAAAAGAACTCATTCAGGATGCGTTAAAATCCTCCGGCGGCATAAAAGCGAAAGCCGCCCGCCTGCTGGATACAACGGAACGCATTTTAAGCTACAAAATTGAGAAACACGGCATTGACATTTCAAGATTCAAGCCGCAATTTTAAAAAGAAACGGACGAGGCGATGCGTCACCCGGAATCACAGATGAAATAAAACTGTAAGTTAAAATAAAAATCTTGATTAATTATCTTTTAATTCTTATATTTCGATATTATTTTAGAAAATTGTTGATTTTATAAAAACTTAAGCAAAAGGAGGAAAAATGGGTCTCACGATTTGGGCTCCAATTGTGGGTGGTTTAGGTTTGGTCTTTGCGCTGGTTTTGTTCTATCTGGTAACCCGCTATCCGACCGGTAACGAGAAAATGAGAGAAATTGCCGAAATGATTCACAAAGGCGCAATGACCTTTCTGAACCGGGAGTACCGAACACTTGCCATCTTTTTGGCCGTTTTATTTGTAATTCTCTGGCTGACGATCAGTATTTACACGGCCATTGCCTTTATTACAGGGGGGATTTTTTCCATGTTAGCCGGTTACATCGGAATGAATGCGGCCACGCGTGCTAACATCAGAACCACACAGGCCGCGACGGAAGGCCAAAACAAAGCATTGGTGATTGCGTTTACGGGTGGTGCCGTGATGGGTATGGCCGTTGCCAGTTTGGGGCTTCTGGGGCTTTCCGTATTTTTATTGATTTTCAGCAAAAATCCGGTTGTGATTAATGGTTTCGCAATGGGGGCAAGTTCCATCGCCCTGTTTGCTCGTGTGGCCGGGGGTATTTATACAAAATCGGCCGATGTGGGCGCCGATTTGGTCGGAAAGCTTGAAGCCGGAATTCCGGAGGACGACCCCCGTAATCCGGCCGTCATTGCCGATAACGTAGGCGATAATGTGGGCGACACCGCCGGCATGGGCGCCGATTTGTTTGAATCGTATGTCGGCTCTGTTGTAGCCACGATTGCCATTGGTTCAACCATGGCTTTAAATCCGGTTCATTGGATGTTTCTTCCGATCATGGCAATCACCGTCGGGTTGATCGCCTCCATCGTCGGGGTCTTTTCTGTGCGTCTCTTCCAGCACGGTAATCCGCAATTGGCGCTCCGTTATTCGACGTATGTGGCGGTCGCCATCTTTCTGGTGGGTGCTTTTTTTCTATCCAAAAGTATTGTAGGCACCGTGGCTCCGTTCTGGGCATTAACGGCCGGTGTGCTGGCGGGTGTCGCAATCGGGTTGTTCAGCGAATATTACACGTCTGGACCGCCGATCAGAGAGATTGCTCTTTCAAGCCAGACCGGGGTTGCCACCAATATCATTACGGGTCTTGCCAACGGAATGAAAAGCACCACCTGGCCGATTCTTTCTATTGCAGCGGCCATTTACTTCGCCTATTTAGCTTCAGGGATGTACGGCATTGCCATTTCTGCGGTCGGCATGCTGGCGACGATCGGGATGACCATGTCGGTTGATGCGTACGGCCCCATTTCCGACAATGCGGGCGGCATCGCCGAAATGGCCGGTCTCGGACCGGAAGTGCGTAAAATTACAGACCGCCTGGATGCTCTGGGCAACACCACTGCGGCAATCGGAAAAGGCTTTGCGATTGGTTCGGCAGCCTTAACCGCTTTGGCTTTATTCAGCGCTTACTCCAAGTCCGTTGGCTTGCAATCCGTCAGCTTGCTGGACGCCAATGTTGTCATTGGGCTTCTGATAGGCGCCGGACTCCCTTTTATTTTTGCGGCATTAACCATGCAGGCTGTCGGGCGTACCGCCTTTAAAATGGTGGAAGAAGTCCGCCGCCAATTCCGTGAAATTAAGGGCTTAATGGAGGGGAAAGCCAAGCCCGATCCGAATAAGTGTGTGGAAATCAGCACAAAAGGCGCTTTAAAAGAGATGGTTTTCCCGGGCGTATTGGCGGTGAGTGCTCCGGTAGTCGTGGGCTGGGTTCTGGGGGGAGAGGCTCTGGGCGGCTTGCTGGCCGGAGCCACATCAGCCGGTGTCCTTTTGGCGTTGATGATGACTAACGGCGGCGGTGCCTGGGACAATGCCAAAAAATGGATTGAAGAAGGAAACCTCGGCGGAAAGGGTTCGGATGTCCATAAGGCGGCTATTGTGGGGGATACGGTCGGTGATCCCCTGAAAGACACCGCCGGTCCTTCGATGAACATCTTAATTAAGCTGATGTCGGTGGTCTCCCTGGTCTTCGGTCCGGTCATTATCAAATTGCATGTGTGGCTGATTAGCCTCTTTTAGGCCGAATTGTCTTTCCTGAAACTATCGTCCCGGAAATATTAAATTTCCGGGACCATTTTAATTGGGAAGATTTTAATTTTGATGATGCAAATGAAACGATCCATTCTTTTTTACATCAGCGGCCACGGTTTTGGCCACACAACCCGATCCATTGAAGTCATCAAACGGCTTCTTCATCTGGAACCCAATCTCCACGTTTTTATCAAGACCGGCGCGCCGGCCTGGTTTTTTCGCTTAAATCTCCGGGAAAATTACACACTTGTTTCAGAACCCGTCGATGTCGGGTTGGTTCAAAAAAACAGCTTTGTGGCGGATAAAGAAGCCACGCTGAAGGCATTTGCAAAATTCTATCTGGAATTTAAAACACGCTTGCCCAGCGAAGTGAAATTTGTTCGGGAAAATAAGGTGCGGGCAATCGTCGGTGATATCCCGCCGCTTGCGTTTGAAGTCTCACGGGCGGCCGGTGTGCCGGGGATGGCCATCGCCAATTTTTCATGGGATTGGATTTATGAACCTTATGCGGAAGAGTTCACGGAATACAAGTGGGTTGTTCCTGTGCTGAAAATGCTCTACGGGAAAGCCGATGCTTTGCTGCGCCTGCCGCTTCACGGGGATTTGTCCGCGTTTCCGAATCCGACAGACATTCCCTTTATCGCGCGCCGGGCAGAAATCAGCCGGGAAGAGGTGCGAAAAAAACTAAATTTTCTTCACGATTCACAGAGTGCAAAAATTGCACTCATTTCATTGCGCAAGGCCGATTTGCAACAAATTGACCTGAAACGGCTTGAAAGCATTCCGGATGTGCATTTTTTAGCCTTCTCAGATACAAACGGCATTAAAAATGTGCATCCGTTACCGCCGGATTTTTTGCCGTACCCGGAACTGGTTCATGCCAGTGATGTGGTCATTTCAAAGCCGGGCTATGGAATTGTCTCGGAATGCATTGCGAACAAAACCCCCCTCTTGTTTACCGGTAGGGAGGATTTTCGGGAATACGCTGTTCTTGCAGAGGGCATTCTAAATTTAGGGCTTGGGACTTTCCTTCCGCAGGAAGATTTTTTCTCCGGAAATTGGGCGGCGGCTCTGGAGAATCTTCCGGATTTAAAAACGGGCCGTGAACTGCCTCCGGTCAACGGAGGCCAAAAAGCGGCAGAAGTTATTCTGGAGAACATCTGATGAAAAAGAGATTTCTGACATTCCGGATCCTTCTTCTGGGGTGCTTCCTTTTTACTTCTTCAGTCGATGCGCAGATTGTGGTCACGCAGACGATTGCAGCCGGGGTGGAATACTCCGCCGTTCAGGATACAATTGTCCCCCGGCATATTTTCATGCTCAAGATCGATCTCACCCGTCCGGCGCTTCGCCTGCACACGGTAAAGGCAAAGAACCGATTACGAAGCCTGGCTACACTCGGTGCAATGGTTCACTCGTTTAAGCAGGAAAAAGTTTTGGCGGCGATTAATGCCGATTTCTTCAGCAAATCAGGTGCGCCTGTGAACCTGCAGATTCAACGGGGTGAGCTGCTAACAGAGCCGATGGCTTATCCTGTTTTTGGAATTCTGACATCCGGCAGGCCGTTCATCCGGCGCCTAAAATTCGCCGGGCGCCTCACAGCTCCTCACGGCGACTGGCCGATCGCCGGGGTCAATCGTCAATGGCAAAAAGATGAATTGATTTATTTTAACACCTTTTTTGGAGATTCGCTGCCGGCCAATCCCTGGAGTGCGACGGTTGTGTTAATCCCTGTTTCATCCTGGAAACACAATTCCGGAAAATTTAAAGTCGATTATTTTACCTACGTTCGAAAGATTGCCTTTCCGAAAAACAGGGCGATTCTTGTGGGGCACGGAAAATCAAAAGCCTGGCTTGAAAGACATCTGAAAAAGGGAAGTCTTGTAACGCTTCGTTTTCGATTTCCCCCTTTAAAGGAAGCCGTTTTGGACGCTTCGGGCGGGCTGCCGCAAATTTTGCAGAATGGGAAGTTTATCGACCGGTTTCAGAAAAAGGGTTTTTCCAAAAAACGGCATCCGCGAACGGCCATCGGAATTTCCCGCGACCGCCGAAAACTCATCTGGATGGTCGTGGATGGCCGCCAACCCGGGTACAGTGTCGGGATGACATTGCGGGAACTGGCGGACTTTCTTAAAAAGCAGGGGGCCTACGACGCTATTAATCTGGACGGGGGAGGCTCTTCGACCATGATTGTCCGCGGAAAGCTGGTGAATCATCCGTCCGATGCCGCCGGCGAACGCCCCATCAGCAACGCCTGGATGTTGTTTCAGGAAAAATGAAAAATGGCGAGGAGAATAAAATGTTTGATTTAAAAACGTACCGGCGGCGGCGCGAGACTCTGAAAAAAAATTTTCAATCCGGCATCCTTCTGTTTTTGGGGAATGACGAAAGCCCGATGAATTACCCGGCCAACACGTATTTATTCCGGCAGGACAGTTCGTTTTTATATTATTGGGGCCTCGATTTGCCGGGATTGGCGGCGGTTATCGATGTGGATGCCGGCCGGGAGATCCTCTTCGGAAATGAGCTTGATGCCGGCGACATTGTTTGGACCGGCCCCAAACCGACCGCAGCGGAAAATGCCGCGCGAGCGGGTGTTGACGAATCTGCGCCGTTTTCGGACTTAAAGGGCCTGTTAGAAAAGGCCGTTCAAACCGGAAGGCCTGTTCATTTCCTTCCCCAATATCGAGGTGAAAACAAAATCAAACTGGGAAATCTGCTGGAAATTCGGCCGGAATTGCTGAACGGCCATGCCTCTCTCGATTTCCGAAAAGCCGTTATTGCGCAGCGTTCCGTTAAAGAAGGGCAGGAAGTTGAACAAATCGAATTTGCCCTTGACATTACACGGGAGATGCACACGCAGGCGATCAAAATGACAAAGCCGGGTCTGTTTGAGAGGGAAGTGGCCGGCCGGGTTGAAGGGCTTGCGCTTTCCAGGGGCGGCCGTCTCTCGTTTCCGATCATTTTTTCTGTTCACGGAGAGACCCTTCACAACGAATACCACGGCAACCGGATGAATCCCGGTGATCTGGTGGTTCACGATTCCGGCGCCGAAGCGCCCTCGCACTACGCCGGAGATATTACCCGTACCTTTCCGGTTAAAGGAAAATTTTCTGCGAAACAACGGGAGATTTACCAACTGGTGCTCAAAACGCAGCTTGCCGCCATCGATGCCATTCGGCCGAATGTGAGCTATCGCCATATTCATCTCCTGGCGGCAAGGGTGATGGCTGCCGGATTAAAAGAACTGGGATTGATGAAAGGCGATACGGACAAAGCGGTTCAGGAAGGGGCGCACGCCTTATTTTTTCCCCACGGGCTGGGCCACATGATGGGTCTCGATGTGCACGATATGGAAGGGTTGGGAGAAGATCTGGTGGGTTATGATGAGGAAATCCAACGCAGCGATCAATTTGGCCTGGCGTATTTACGATTGGGAAAACGCCTTCAACCCGGCTACGTGCTGACGGTAGAGCCCGGCATCTATTTTATTCCGGAATTGATCCGTCAGTGGAAAGCAGCCAAAAAGTTTCAGGAGTTTATTCATTACGAGGCGGTAGAATCCTACAGGAATTTTGGCGGCATTCGTATCGAAGATGATGTTCTCGTTACGGAAACGGGTCATCGCGTGTTGGGAAAGCCGATTCCGAAAGCCGTCGATGAAGTGGAAGCACTCATGCAAAACGGGTAGCATGATTCGCCGAATCGCCGAAAGTAAACCGGTTTACCGCACAGCCGCAGCGAAAAAAAATCAGAGTCTTGTTTTAATCTATTCCGCGGAATTCCTTTAAGAAAATCCGATTTCAATTATCGGGCATATTTTCCGATTAATTCGGTTTTTGCCAGAATGTGCCGTTCCATTGCCTTCAACAGCAGAGCTTTGGTGATGCCCGGTTTCAAATTCAAGAGGGTGTCCAGGGCGTACAGTTTGAAAAAATAACGGTGCGTTCCTTTCGGGGGGCAGGGTCCGCCGAAACCAATTTTTCGAAAATCATTGATGCCCTGTTTAATGCCGTTTTTCAGGATTTTTTTAGGTGGAACCGCTTCCGGTAATTCATGTACCCCGACCGGAAGATCATACAAAACCCAATGCACCCAAGTCCCCACCGGGGCGTCCGGATCGTCGCAAATCAGGGCGAGGCTTTTCGTTTTGGACGGAACGCCCGTCCATTTTAAGGGGGGTGAAATATTCACACCGTCACAGGTGTATTTTTTAGGAATCATTTCCCCGGCTTTAAAAGCCGGACTACTCAAGGAGAATTGCATTTTAGAACCTCCTTTCACCTTAAAGTTCTTTTGATAAAATAACTAAACCAAGAAAAAATCATGTGCACTGAGTCATTAATTGTCTCAGTGCCCGTTTCAAAAGAACGCCGCACATTTCCCGGCGGTAGGTCTCATTTGAACGGATGTCTGAAATCGGATGAACTTCCGTTTTCAAAATCTCAGCGACCCGAGTCATTTCAGTCTCCGTCAAGGTGTTTCCCTTTAAAAAAGCCTCCGTTTTGGGTGGCTGAATCACCGTCGGTGCGACCGCCCCGAGCGCTAATCGAATGTCTTGAATCACGCCGTTTTCCAAAACCCCCCAATAGGCCAGAGAAACTTTCGAAATGGCCAGGGCCTCTCGCTGCCCCAGCCGCAAGAAGCCGCCGTGCCAGGAGGCCGGTTTTATCGGAAAACGAATTTTTGTCAGCAGCTCAAACGGCTTTCGAATGGTTTTACCGGGTCCGGCAGCCAAATGTTCAATTTTTACCCAGCGAATGCTATTGACACTTTCCAGGCAAACTTCCGCATTCAGAACAAACAGGGGAGGAACGGAATCGGCCGCCGGCGAGGCGTTGATAATGTTCCCGCCCAGGGTGGCTAAATTCCGAATCTGAGGAGAACCCATGCATTTCGCCGCCTGATACAAAGGTTCTGCCTGCTTGCGGAAAAGACTGTTTTCTAAAATTTCACCGAAGGTTACGTTGGTGCCCAGTACAATCTGCCCGTCTTCAGAAGAAAACCCCTTTAATTCCCGGACAAATGAAAGATTCAATAAATGTTTCGGATGAATCACACCGTCCTGCATCTTGACAACCAGATCCGTTCCGCCCGAGAGAATGTAGAATTGCAGGGGATGGCGATATAAAATCTGCAATGTTTCTTCCAGGTTTTTGGGCGAATAAGTTTGGACGCCTGATATTCGCATGGTAAACAATCCTTAATTTAAAAATAAACGGGCTTTTCAGGATTGGGCTGAACAATTGCAAAATTCATCCCGCCGGAGAATGAATGACCCGGATCATTTCAGCGACAATACTCACGGCAATTTCTTCCGGTGTTTTCGCCCCAATGGCCAATCCGACCGGTGTGTGAACCCTGTTCAGAAGCTCGTCCGGCACGCCTTCTCTCCGCAATTTATCAAATAGTTCGTTTTTTTTCTGAACGCTTGCCAGCATGCCCAGGTATTTAACCGGTTTGTGAATCAATGTGCGCAGGACCTCGTAATCGAATGTGTGGTGACGATTTGCAATGATCGCATAATCAAATGCCTGTATGGGAAGTGCGGCCGCCGCTTTTCCGGGATTCTCCAAATGCAGCTTTCGGGCATCTGCGAAGCGTTCCTTGGTCAACACGTCTTTTCGATCGTCGATAATCTCACAGTCAAAATTCACAAAACGTGCCAACCGGTACAGCGAGTGCCCGACATGTCCGCCGCCAAAAATATACAGGGTCGGCGCAATTTGCAATGGCTCGATAAAAAATTCCATCGTGCCGCCGCAAATCATGGCAGAGGGTTTTCGCCCCTCTTCCGACATGTTGTAAGTAATCGTTTTTGTCCGATTGTGCCGGATACATGTTCGCGCTTCTTTGATTAATTTTGCTTCTGCCACACCTCCCCCGATGGTGTCATAGGTATTCCCTTCGGAATCGACCAGCATCTTGGTACCGGCTTTGCGGGGCGTGGAGCCCTCCGTACGAATGACGGTCACCAGCGCCGCCGGAATATTGTTTTTTTGTAATTCAAGAATTTTTTCGTAAATATTCATGTGCTGATTCCAAAAAGATATTAGCCACTAATTCACGAATTATAACGAATTCATTTTGAAATACCCGGTCATTTTTGACAATAATATGCTGCGCCGTTGGGTTTTATTCTGTTGGGACGATTTCTGTAAGGGCGATTCATGAATCGCCCCTACGACACGTTCAATTAAAATATTGGTCATTATCCCAATTGACCGGATTTTCAACAATGTATTTCCGAATACGCCATAATTCGTTTTCGTTT